>SHWB01000027.1 GCA_009691025.1 Alphaproteobacteria bacterium | reverse complement strand
CGTTCGAGAAGATCGTTCGACAGAGCTCGTGCCATCCGATGCTGGCCTCGTTCCCAGACAGCATCTTGAATCACACTCCGCTTGTTCGCGGAATCCTCTTCGATCCAGATAATCAATGAACCGCTCTAGCGGGGGAGGGCTGGCGGCGGCAGCCGGTTCATGGCGAAGTATTCGTCGTTGGGTGCCATGCCGACGCCGGTCGCCATACGGTTGGTATAGTTGAAATAGGCCGCGACATCGGTGACGTCAAAGATGCCCTCGTCGTCGAACCCGGCCTTGCGCAGCGCGGCGCGGTCGGCCTCGCCGACGAGCCACGATGTCGCTGTTAGCTTCCAGGCATAGTCGAGCATGGCCCGATGTCGGGCCGACAGGGTGGCGTCGCGGTAGTTGGCCGACAGGATGTCGCCCAGCACGGGGTCTCCCGACAGTTCGCGCACCGCCTGGCCATGAGCGACTATGCAATAGACGCATTGATTGTGCGACGATACCGTCACCGCGATCATCTCGCGCTCCAGCTTGGTGAGCGCACTGTCGGGCGACAGCATCAGTTCGCCATAGGCGGCGATGAAGGTGCGCAGCTTGGCCGGGCGCAGCGAGAAGGCCTTGATCACGTTGGGCACCAGGCCAAGCTTCTCGCGGCAGACGCGCATGTATTTGCGCAGATCCTCGGGCAGCGAGGATTCGCGCGGCACGCGCAGATGCGAGACGTGGCCGAGCTGCTTGCCGGTTTCGCGCGCCTTCGCGCCGAGCTCCGTCGTCTTGCTCTTGCTCGCGGCCATGGCTCACATCTCCGTTCGATAGTGCTCTTGCGTACACTAGTCATTGCTGTGCGAGTTTAGCGAAGCAATCCAGTCTCGCGGCCGACAGGATGGATCGCGTCGTCGGCTCCGCCTCCTCGTGATGACGGCGGCGGGCCAGGTGCGGTCAGGCACCGAAGCCGCCGATCTGCGCGCGATGGCGCAGCAGCTGGTCGGCGAGCACGAAGGCCAGCATTGCCTCGCCGACCGGTACGGCGCGAATTCCAACGCAGGGATCGTGGCGGCCGCGCGTCACGATCTCGTCCTCCGCGCCGTCGCGCGTCACGGTGCGACGCGGCGTGAGGATAGAACTGGTTGGCTTGACGGCGAAGCGCACGACGATGTCCTGGCCGGTCGAAATACCGCCGAGGATGCCGCCCGCCTTGTTCGACATGAAGAGCACCTTGCCGTTGTCCATGCGCATCTCGTCGGCATTGTCCTCGCCGGACAGCACGACCGCGGCGAAGCCGGCGCCGATCTCGACGGCCTTCACTGCGTTGATCGACATCATCGCCGCGGCGAGCTCGGCATCGAGCTTGCCGTAGACAGGCTCACCAAGGCCGACCGGCACGCTCTCCGCCACCACCTCGATCACGGCCCCGCAGCTAGATCCGGCCTTGCGCACGCCGTCGAGGTAGTCTTCCCACAGTTTCGCGGTCTCGCGGTCGGGGCACCAGAAGGGGTTCTCGTCGACGGCCGTCCAGTCCCAGCGCGCGCGGTCTATTGCGTGCGGGCCGACTTGGACGAGGGCGCCGCGCACCGTCACGCCGCCCGGCACCAGCGCGTCGAGCACCTTGCGGGCAATGGCGCCGGCGGCGACGCGCACCGCCGTTTCGCGCGCCGAGGCGCGGCCGCCGCCGCGATGGTCGCGGATGCCGTATTTGGCGTCGTAGGTGTAGTCCGCATGGCCCGGGCGGTACTTGCCGGCATTGTCGACATAGTCCTTCGAGCGCGCGTCCTCGTTCTCGATCATCAGGCTGATCGGATGGCCGGTGGTCTTGCCCTCGAACACGCCGGAGAGGATGCGCACGGTATCGGGCTCGCGTCGCTGCGTGGTGAAGCGCGAGGTGCCGGGACGGCGGCGGTCGAGCCATGGCTGGATGTCTGATTCCGACAGCGCGAGGCTCGGCGGCGAGCCATCGACGACGCAGCCGATCGCCGGGCCATGACTCTCGCCCCATCCGGTGAAAGCGAGCAGCCGGCCGAAAGTGTTGGCGGCCATCGGCGAAGCCCTATTCGTCGGCGCCGGCGCGCAGGCCCGACAGCAGGTCCGCGACGGCCGACGCGGCATCGACGGCGACCATGCCGACGACGTGGTAGCCGGAATCGACGTGGTGGACCTCGCCGGTCACGCCCGAGCCGAGGTCCGACAGAAGATAAAGTCCGGCCCCGCCGACCTGGTCGACGGTGACATTGCGGCGCAGAGGCGAATTCAATTCGTTCCAGCGCAGGATGTAGCGGAAATCGCCGATGCCGCTCGCCGCCAGCGTCTTGATCGGGCCGGCCGAGATGGCGTTGACGCGGATTCCCTTCGCCCCGAGGTCGACGGCGAGGTAGCGCACCGAGGCCTCGAGGGCCGCCTTGGCGACGCCCATCACGTTGTAGTGCGGCATCACGCGTTCGGCACCGTAATAGGTCAGCGTCAGCAGGCTGCCGCCCTCCGTCAACAGCGGCAGCGCGCGGCGGCAGACATCGGTGAATGAGAAGCAGGAAATGTCGAGCGATCGCAGGAAATTGGCCCGCGAGGTGTTGACGTAGGCGCCCTTCAGCTCCTCCTTGTCGGCATAGGCGATGGCGTGGACGACGAAGTCGAGCCGGCCCCAGCGCTCCGCCAGCGAGGCGAACACCGCGTCCATGCTCGCTTCGTCGGTGACGTCGGCGGGCAGGACGATGGTGCTGCCGATGCTCTCGGCCAGCGGGCGGACGCGCTTGGCCAGCGCCTCGCCCTGATAGGTGAAGGCGAGCTCGGCGCCTTCGGCGGCCACCGCGCGGGCGATGCCCCAGGCGATCGAACGGTCGTTGGCGACGCCCATGACGAGGCCGCGCTTGCCCTGCATCAGCGGCCGATTGGCGTCCATGTCGTCCTCGTGGCTGGTGCTGGGCGTGACGGCCCGAAAGGCCGCCGGCATCCTACACGAACCGGTCGCACCGGCAAGAATGGCCCGGCCGTTCGCTATTGCGGACAAGCTGGTTACGGCGGCGGCGGCGTCCCCCTACAATCGCCGGCAGTCCATGTCGATGCGCACCCTCATCGCCCGGGCGGCCGTGCATCTGCGCCAGCCGCGCAATTCCGCCCTCTCGGTCGTGTCGTTCCTGCGCTATGCCGTTGCCCGCTTCTTCGCCGCCGGCGGGCTGTCGAGCGCCTTGGCGCTCGCCAGCCCGCCGCCGAGGTGCTCGACGTGCTGGTGCCGAGTTCCAGCGCCGACATTATCCATCACCTCGACGCCTTCGTCGCCAATACCGGCCAGCTGACAGCCATCGGCGTGGTCTGTCTCGCGGTCACGGCGATCATGCTGATGTCGACTATCGAGAACGCCTTCAACGCTATCTGGTGCGCCAAGGCAGGGCGCTCCATCACTCAACGGCTGGTGTCTTACTGGACGGTACTGACGCTGGGTCCGCTGTTGCTCGGCACGGCCCTATCGATCGGGCCGGTCCTGTTCGCCGTCGCTCATAGTGCGGGCGAGGGGGTTGGCCTGGGTGGCTCCGGTCGCTTCCTGGCGCTCGTCGTCTTGCCGCTGCTCACGGCCGCCGTGCTTGCCGTCCTCTACATGGCGCTGCCGCACCGCCCGGGGCACTGGAGCTGGGCAGCGGCCGGCGGAGTCGTCGGCGCGTTGCTGTTCGAACTGCTCAAGCGCGGCTTCGGGCTTTATATCGCGGGTGCCGGCAGCTACGAATCGGTCTACGGCTCGCTGGCGGCGCTGCCGATCTTCCTCATCTGGATGTACCTCGCCTAGTCGGTGGTGCTGTTCGGGGCGGTGACGGCGGCAGCCCTGCCGGAATGGCTGGCCCAGCGGCACCGGGTGGACGACCAAAACCCGCTGACGGCGGACCGCCAGTTGCTGCGCGCACTGCAGGCGCTCGATGGGCTGCTGCTGTCCGGCCGCGGCGGCCGCCGGATCGACGACGACGCGCTGGTGGCCGCCGCCGACGGCGATGCGCGCGGCATCGGAGCGGCGCTCGGTGCATTGATCGCGGCCGGCTGGGTGGACCGTACGAGCGCCGGACGGCCGGTGCTGGCGCACGATCTGGAAGCCATCACGGTGTTCGACGTTTACCGCGCGCTCGGCCTCGGACTCGATTCCGTCACCATCGCCGACATTGCCGATCGCGACTGGGACGACCGGCTGCGCGACGTGCTCGGCGCGATGCTGGCGGGCGACCGCGCCGCGCTGGCGATGCCGGTCAAGGAGCTTCTCGGCCTCTCCGGCCCGGCCGCATGAGCGATAACTACGAAGGGGCCGCACGGCGCCATTACGCGCGTGCCGGGCTCGCCGCACGCGTGCTGGCGGCCCTCGGCGCGCCGGACCGGCCGTCGACGCGGGTCGATCTCGCGCCGCTCGACCAGTTTCATGTCGGCGGCATCCCGGCCAGCCGCAAACTGGCGACGCTGGCGGCGCCGCATGCCGGCGAGCGCGTGCTCGATATCGGCTGCGGCCTCGGGGGGGGGCCGGCGCGCCTGCCGGCAGACGAGTTTTCCCTCGCCGTCACTGCCATCGACCTGATGGAGGACTATTGCCGCATCGCCGCGGCTTTGGCCCGCCGCACCGGCCTCGACGGCGCCATGGCGGTTTGCGCGGCGCGCGCGTTGGCGCTGCCGTTCCGCCCGCAGAGCTTCACCCTGGCCTGGATCGAACATGTGGCGATGAACATCGCCGACCGCCCGGCGCTCTATCGCGAGATCGCGCGTGTGCTAGCCCCGGGCGGGCGGCTGGCGATCTGGGATGTTGTGGCGACGACATCGGATGGCGCCCTGCATCTGCCGGTGCCGTGGGCGCGAACGATGGCGACGAGCCATCTGGCAACAGCCGAGGCGATGGCTGTGGCGTTGCGCAGTGCCGGGCTGGTCGAGCGGGCGAGCGAAGACGGCGGCGCCGATGCCCTCGGCTGGCTCGACCGGGCGCTTGGCGCGGCGCCGCCCGGCGTTGGCCTGCGCGACGTCATGGGCGACGACTTCGCGGACATGCTGGCGAATCTGCGCCGCAACCTAGCGGAGCGGCGCATTGGCTTCCTCCGGGCGGTTTGGGCCCGCCCGGAGGTCTAGCCGGTCGTCAGGTCTTGGCGGGCTGGACGATTTCCCAACTGCCGTCGGGGCGCTGGCGGGCGGTGCCGTAGGCCTGCTTGGTCTCGCCGCCGACTGTCACTGACTGCTGGAATTCGCGGCAATACTCGCCCGTGCGGGTGTTGGTGCCGTCGCGGACCGGCGTGCCCGTGCCGTGGTTGCCCGTCTGCGGGTTGTTCCACTGGATCGTGTTGCCGGTCGGGGCGGACTGGGCCTGGGTCTCGGCCTGCTTCATCGACATCTGGTCGACGCGGTCGAGCGACTTGCCGACCTCGCTGCCGACGAAGGGGCCGAGAATCGTGCCGGCCGCCGTCCACAGAATCCGGCTGCCACCATGCGAAAACTGCGAGCCGATCAGCGCACCGCCCGCACCGCCGAGAATGGCGCCACCCGTCTGCTTCGCGCCGTAGTTGGCGCAGGCACCCAAAGCGAACGCCGCAGCCACGGCAATTGCAGCAACCGGCTTGAAGCTCATGTCACCTCTCCCGTGTGGCCGGCCGGCATACCCCGCCCTTTGCTGGTTTCGCCGTCCAGTTCGCAACCCCTTTAACGTCCCACATATGGGAACCCTGCGCATCGACCGCTATGATGCAGGCCACAACGAGAAAAGTGCAAGAAAGCGGCGGAATTGGGGCATGTTCGATCGCACGGAACCATTTGAATTGTTTGCCGAATGGTTCGCCGAGGCCCGGCGGACCGAAACGGTCAATCCCGATGCCGTGTGCCTCGCCACGGTGTCGCCGTCTGGCGTGCCCTCGGCGCGCATGGTGCTGCTGAAGGGCTTCGATGTCGCCGGTTTCGTCTTCTATTCCAACGGCGAAAGCGCCAAGGCCGCCGACATGTCGGCCAATCCGGCGGCCGCGCTGTGCGCCTATTGGAAGGCGCTCGGCCGGCAGGTACGGATCGAGGGCAATGTCGCGCCGGTCTCGGCAGCCGAGGCTGATGCCTATTTCGCCACGCGTGCGCGGGGCAGCCAGATCGGTGCCTGGGCTTCGGAACAGTCGCGCCCGGTCGACAGCCGCGCCGTGCTGGAGACGCGGGTGGCCGAACTGGAGCGCAAATGGGCCGGCCAGCTGGTGCCGCGGCCGCCGCATTGGGGCGGCTGGCGGCTGGTGCCGCAGCGCATCGAATTCTGGCTCGACCGCCCCGACCGGATGCACGACCGGCTGGCCTTCGCGCGCATCGGCACGGGCTGGACGCGACAGCGCCTGCAGCCCTGAATGGGCGCGGCGATTGATGCAGCGCAACGGGGCACCGGGCCGCTCGTTGTAGGTAGGGTGGGTCGGCACGCAGCCGGCCCGGGCCGCCCGCGGAGATTGCCATGTTGACGATCAAGGACTGTCTTGCGCTGTGCGATCTGTCGGAAGAGGAAATCGACGCGATCGCCGAGCACGAACACCTGCCGGAGATGATCGCGGCCGAACTGGGCAACTACCTGATCCACACGCCGGACGGCGCGCCGCGCATCCGACGCATGATCGTCGACGACATTGCGCAGGCCCGCGCTGCGGACGATGCGGCCCATATGGCGAAGCTGGTGGCAGTGCTGCGTCACTTCATAGAAAATCATGCCGAGGCGATGAATCGTTCCGGCTGACTGGTTCCAGGGGGCTGTTTGCCATGCTGAAGCGTATCCGTCTCGAACTTGCCCGCACGCCCTAATTCCCGGAGGGCGACCCCAGGCACGGCTACGAGTTCGTCGCGCCGCTCGACGGCCTCGGCCGCATCGATATGGATGAGTTCCACAAGCAGCGCGCCAAATGCACCGTGCTCAATTTCGATCCGGGCAAGGACGACGAGCACGGCCACCTCGTCCATACGCGCGACATCCGCTGGGCCTTCCATTACGACCTCGACAGCTAACCGGCCGACGACGAGCCCGGCTACCGCTTCGACAAGCACACCTTCCGGGTCGGCGAGTACGTCTCGATCACCGAGCATGACGGCGAGACGCGGCCTTTCCGCGTTATCAGCGTGAAGTATGGCTGCCGGCCGACCCCTTCCCCCGGGGCGCGGGTTGGCGTACCTGTCATGACATGAACGACGCGCGACCCACCCTCGTGCTGACCGGCGCCTCGCGTGGCATCGGTCATGCGACCGTCAAGCGCTTCTCCGCCGAAGGCTGGCGCATCGTCACCTGCTCGCGCGAGGACGTGCCCGAGGAGTGCAAGCGCGATCCCAACTGGACACTGCATATACCGGTCGATCTTGGCGACGCGGCGGAGGTCGACCGCTTCGTGGCCGAGGCCATGGCGGCGCTGGGCGATGCGCCGGTGGCGGCGCTGGTCAACAACGCCGCCGTCTCGCCAAAGACCGCGATCCACGAGCGGCTTGGCTGCCTCAACGGTTCCTTCGACGAGTGGCGTGCCGTCTTCCAGCTCAATTTATTCACGCCGCTGGCACTGGCCCGCGGCTTCGCCCCGGCGCTGGCGCGCGCCGGACGCGAGGGCGGCGCGGCGATCGTCAACATCACCTCGATCGCCGGTCATGCCATCCATCCCTTCGCCGGCTCGGCCTACGCCACCTCCAAGGCAGCGCTGTCGGCGCTGACTCGCGAGATGGCGGTGGAATTTGCCCAGCTCGGCGTGCGTGTCAACGCCGTGGCGCCGGGCGAGATCGAGACCGAGATGATCGGGGACGAATACGAGCCGCTGATCAACCGCATCCCGATGCACCGCATGGGCACCGCCGACGAGGTGGCTTCGACCGTGTTCCAGCTCTGCTCACGAGATTTCGGCTATGTGACTGGCACCGAGGTGTTCGTCACGGGTGGTCAGCACCTCTACTGACGCACGAACACCGCCACCAGCTCGACATGCCCGGTGTGGACGAACTGGTCGACCGGCTGCACCGCGCGCAGGGCGTAGCCGCCGGCAGCGAGGATCGACGCGTCGCGCGCGAAGGTCGCCGGGTTGCACGAGATGGCGACGACCAGCTTCACCTTCGATCTCGCGATCTCGGCCGCCTGTGCGGCGGCACCGCCGCGGGGCGGGTCGAACACGACGGCGCCATGGCGGTCGAGTTCGGCGGCCATCAGCGGACGGCGCGCGAGGTCGCGCGTCTCGGCCGTGGCCCGGCCGCTGAAGCCGGCGGCGCCGGCGGCGGCGAGCAGGGCGGCGATGGCATCGGCGGCACCATCGACGGCGTGCACGCGTCGGCCGGCGCTGGCGAGGGCAAGCGTGAACGGCCCGCAGCCGGCGAACAGATCGGCCACCGTGGCGCGCGCCGGCAGGCCGGCCAGAGCGTCGAGCACGATGCTCGTCAGGGCCCTCTCGGCGGCGGCCACGGCCTGCACGAAGGCACCCGGTGGCAGCGCCACCGGCACGCCGCCCAAAGCAAGACGTGGCAGGCGGCGCTGGGCGACGGGCTCGCTCCCGCCGCCCTTGCCGCGCCAGGCGATGCGCGCAAGATCCTGCGTCTCGGCCAGCCGCGCCAAGGCGCTGACGGCATCGCTGCGTAGGGGGCGGGTGCCGCCGATCAGCACATCGATGCCGTTGTCGGCGCGCGTCAGCATTACGTCGGCCGTATCGCCCGGTCTCACGACGCCTGCCAGAGCCTGCCGCAGCGGCGGCAGCAGGGCGATCAACGCCTGGTCGAGCACGAGGCATTCGCGCAGATCTACCACGCGGTCGCTTGCCGACGCATGAAAGCCGAGCGTCACGCCGTCGCCCTTGCCGCGCCCGCGCGTGGCGGCGAATTCGGCGCGGCGGCGCAAGGCCGGCGCCGGGCGCTGCAGGGGTGCGACGAGCGCGCCGTCGAGCCCATGTCGCTGCAGCGCGCCTACCACCAGAGCGCGCTTCCAGGCGGAATAGGCGTCGGAGGCGAGGTGCTGCACGGTGCAGCCGCCGCAGTTGCCGAAATGCGGGCAGGGGGCCGGCACGCGGTCCGGCGACCTATCGAGCACGGCCTCCAGCCGCGCCGTGCGCCCATCGCCGCGCGGGGGGCCGGGAGTTACGGCCACGCGCTCGCCGGGCAGGGCGCCCGCGACGAACAGATCGCCATCGGCCGCATAGGCCACGCCATCGCCTCGTGTGCCGAGACGGCCGATGGTGATCTCCACAGTGTCAGGCATGCTGGCCGGCGAGCAGGAATTCGCGGTTGCCCTCGGGCCCGGTGATCGGGCTTTCGGTCAGGCCGAGCACGCGCCAGCCGGGCTGCGCGGCGAGCCAGGCATGCGCGCGCGTGCAGACCTCCTCGTGCAGTGCCGGGTCGCGCACCACGCCGCCCTTGCCGACGCGGCGCTTGCCGACCTCGAATTGCGGCTTCACCAGCGCCACCAGCCAGGCGCCTGGCGCGGCCAGCATCAGGGGCACAGCGAGCACCGTTGCGAGACCGATAAAGCTGGCGTCGCAGACAACGGCCTCCGGGCGTTCGGGCACAAGTTCCGCCGTCAGGTTGCGAGCGTTGGTGCGTTCGAGAACGACGACGCGCGGATCGTTGCGCAGCGTCCAGGCGAGCTGGCCGTGGCCGACATCGACGGCGTAGACCAGCGCCGCGCCGCCAGCCAGCAACACGTCGGTGAAGCCGCCTGTCGAAGCGCCTACGTCGAGACAGATGCGCCCGGCGGGGTCGAGCCCGAAATGCGCCAGAGCATGCGCCAGCTTGAGGCCGCCACGTGAGGCCCAGGGGTGGTCGTCGCCGCGCACATCGAGAGGTGCGTCGGCTGCGATGCTGTCGCCGGCCTTGTCGACGCGCTTCTCGCCGCTGAAGACACGGCCGGCGAGGATCAGCGCCTGCGCCCGGACCAGCGACGGCGCGAGCCCGCGTTCGACCAGAGCCAGGTCGGCGCGCTGGCGGGGCGCGGTCATTCCGCCGCCTCCGAGCGGCGCAGGAACACCAGCGTCGTGCCACCATAGCGACGCCTGTCGGTCTCGACGAATCCAGCGGGTGCGGCTTCGGGAAAGGCCGTGCCCTGTTCCCAGGCGACCAGCGTGTCGGCGCCGATCCAGCCGGTAGCGGCGAGCGCGGCGAGGGCCTTGCAGCCCAGGCCCGAGCGGTAGGGTGGGTCGAGTAGCACGATGTCGGCCGGCGCATCGGCCAATGGCGGACGCATCGCGTCGGCTGGCCGCACGAAGGCGCGGTTGCGCACGCCCAGCGCCGCGACATTGGCGCGCAAGGCGTCGAGGGCGGCGCGTTCGGTATCGAAGAAGGTCGCCGTGGCGGCACCGCGCGACAGGGCTTCGAGGCCGAGCGCGCCGGTACCGGCGAAAGCGTCGAGCACGCGAGCGCCGTCCAGACCCGGCTCGCCGTGCAGCAGGATGTCGAATAGCGAGCGGCGGACACGGCCCAGGGTTGGCCGGACAGCCTGTCCTGCCGGCGTGGCGAGGCGTCGCCCGCGCACGCTACCGCCGCCGATCCGCGTCGTCATAGTCGAGGATATCATGCGCCGGGCCGGTCGCCGCCGCCTTCGGCAGTTTGGGGAAGAATTGCGGCAGCTGGTCGCTCAGCACCTTGCGCGGCACTTCGCGCACCGCGCCGGGTTCAAGGCCGCCGAGCTGGAAGGGCCCGAAGGAGACGCGGATCAGCCGGTTGACCTTGAGGCCGATATGTTCTAGCACGCGGCGCACTTCGCGATTCTTGCCCTCGCGCAGCGTCACAGACAGCCAGGCATTGCTGCGTGCGCGATTCTCGACCACCGCCTCGATGGACCCGTAGCGCACGCCGTCTACCGTCACGCCCTTGGCCAGCGCGACCAGGCGGCCATCGTCTACCTCGCCCCAGGCGCGCGCGCGGTAGCGGCGCGTCCAGCCGGTCGCCGGCAGTTCGAGGTAGCGGGCGATGGCGCCGTCATTGGTTAGCAGCAGCAGCCCTTCCGACGGCAGGTCGAGGCGGCCGACAGCGATGGCCGTGCCCAGTTCCTTCGGCAGCTCGTCGTAGATGGTCTGGCGGCCGCGCTGGTCTCCGCGCGACACCAGCCGCCCCGCCGGCTTGTGATAGCGCCACAGACGCGGCTCCTTACGCACGGGCACCGGCTTGCCGTCGACTCGGATGTCGTCCGCCGGGTCGACGTTTAGCGCCGGGCTGGTCAGCACCTTGCCGCCGACGGCGACGCGGCCCTCGGCGATCCAGCGCTCGGCCTCGCGGCGCGAGCACAGTCCGGCGCGGGCGAGAACGCGGGCGATACGCTCGGCCCCTGCTGCACGGGTCATTGCGCGGTCCAGCCGCCATCGACGGGCAGCGTGTGTCCGGTCACCATGGCGGCGGCGTCGGAGGCGAGGAAGGCGATGGCGCTAGCCACCTCTTCCGGTTCGACCAGCCGGCCGAGCGGCGCGCCGACCTCCAGCCGCGCCCGGATCGCCGGATCGTCGGTCATCGACGCGGTCATCGCGGTCCGCACATAGCCAGGCGCCACGGCATTGACGCGGATGCTGTCGGGGCCGAGTTCGAGCGCCAGCGTGCGGGTGAGGCCGATGACGGCGGCCTTGCTCGCCGGGTAGGCGGGATTGGGCGCCGGGTGCGGGCCGCCGCCGATCAGGCCGAACATCGAGGCGAGGTTGACGATGGCTCCACCGCGCCCGCCGGCGCGCATGCGTTCGGCGGCGAGGCGCGAGCAGCGCCACAGCGCCGTCAGATTGACGTCGAGGATGCGCGCCCAGACCTCCTCGGCATCGACGCCCGGGGCCGTCGTGCCCACGGTGCCTGCATTGTTGACGAGGATGTCGAGGCTGCCGAAGCGCTCCACCGCCTCGCCGATCACCAGCACCGCCTGCTCGGCATGGCGCACGTTGAAGGGACGCGAATACGCCGTGCCGCCGGCCTCGCGGATCGCTGCCGCCGTCTCGTGCACAGTCCGCGCGTCGCGGTCGGTCGCCATCACGGCGGCGCCCTGCGCGGCCAGTGCCAGCGCCGTCGCCCGCCCGATGCCAGAGCCGGCGCCGGTCACGAAGGCCACGCGGCCGTCGAGGCGGAAGGGGTTGGCGGCGTTCATCGGCCGGCACCGGCGGCGGCGACGAAGGCGGCCAGCAGCGGTCCGTCGCCGACAGAGATGAGGTATTCGGGGTGCCATTGCACGCCGATGCAGAAGCGCCGGTCGGGCGCCTCGATCCCTTCGACGACGCCGTCGGGGGACAGCGCGTTGACCACGGCGCGCGGCGCGTCGTCGCGCGCGGCCTGGTGATGGGCGCTGTTCACATCAAGCGTGTCGGCGCCGACGATGCGGTGCAGCTTCGTGCCCGGCAGCACGCGCACCGTATGGCCCGGCTCGGTGCTCGGGTTGGGCTGCTCGTGGGCCAGCGCGCCGACGATCTCGTCGGGAATGTGCTGCACCAGCGTGCCGCCGAGTGCCACATGGAGTAGCTGCTGGCCGCCGCAGATGCCTAGCACGGCCATGTCGCTGGCCAGAGCCCCTCGCGCCATGGCCAGTTCGAAGGCCGTGCGCCGGTCCTTGGTCGTCACCGTGGCGTGCCGCGAGGCGGCGCCGAACAGCGCCGGGTCGACATCGAAGGCCCCGCCGGTGACGACCAGCCCGTCGATGCGGTCGAGATAGGCCGCGGCCAGATCGGGCTCGTGCGGCAGCAGCAGCGGCAGGCCGCCGGCCGCCGCGATGGTCGTCACGTAGTTCTCGCGGATGGCATACCAGGGCTGGTTCGAGTAGCCGCCGGGCGGCTCCGAATCAAGCGTTATGCCGATGATGGGGATGGACATGCCGGCAATCTAGGCAGCCTGCCGCGTCGGCGCCACCTCGTTTACCCACTCCGCCCCGCGGGGCGGAGTGGGTAAACGAGGTGGGGGTGTTACCGCGAGATATCCTGCGTCGAGCGTGCCGGCAGCGCCCCACCTCACCCTCCCCGTCGCTGCGCGCCGGGTCCCCTCCCTCTCCGCCCCGCTGTACAGACCGTAGAGATGGCGGACGTGCGTACGGGGACATGGTGGACGTTTTTCATCTCGCCTCGCGGAGGTCGAAGGAGGCGATGATGTGTCTGCCGAAGCAGATGTCGAAGCGGCCGTCGTCGCGGGTGGG
>SHWB01000012.1 GCA_009691025.1 Alphaproteobacteria bacterium | reverse complement strand
CGTGACGCGGCGATCTGCTGCTGGAGGCGTTCGCGCAGGCGGCGGCCGGCCTCATCGAAGAAGAACGACAGCAGCACGAAGCGGCTGCCACGCGTCACCGGCTTCGCCTCGTGCAGCAGGGCGCAGGAGAAGATCACCGCCGTGCCCGCCGCCAGCGCGTAGGTGGCGCCGCCATATTCCGGGAACCACAGCTCGCCGCCGTCGTACTCGCCGGTGTTCAGGTTGAGCGTCATGGCGAAGCGGCGATGCGCGGTGCCCGGCGTGGTGTTGTCGCGATGCGGCAGAAACCAGCCACCCGGCTCCGAATCGTAGCAGACGATCTTGAACTCCTCGACCTGCGAGGCGTCGCAATGGAAGGCGCGGCGGATCTCCGGCAGCACTCGCCGGCCGATGCGCGTGCCGATCGCCCCCATCAGGTAGGCATCCTCGACGTGGTGGTCGCGCCGCCGCTTGGTCTCGCCGGAGGTGTCGTGGACCATACGGCCGTCGACCGTGCGCTGCGTGCCGGACACCTTGTTGCCGCGCAGCTCGTACTGCTCGATGAGATATCGGCAGAAATCCGGCTCCAGCGCATCGGGGATGATCAGGATCGGCGGGTGCATCGGCGCGGCGAAGGATTGCGGGAGAGTCCACGCCCGCACCCGCTCGGCCGCGCGCGCCACGATCGGCCCGTCGCGTGGCAGCAGCACTTCCGTGATCCGCTGGTTCGGGTCGAGCACGAGGCCGGCCAGCCGGCCGGTGAGGCTGCAATTGGCCGCCGCGCGCCCCTCCGGATCGGCACAGGCATGGACGCCGGCGCCGATGCCGCTGCGCAGCGCGAAGGCCACCGTGTCGGCCTCACTGTCGCCGCCGATCGTGAACAGATGCGCGCCCGCCGCCAACAATTCTGGCGCCAGGCGGCCGATCGCCTGCATCTCCGCCGCAGCCGCCGGATCGCGCCGCGTCGGGTAGAACAGCAGGGCGATGGGCCCGCCGCGCGACTTGTCGGCGAGGCTGATGACGACGCCGCGCTGGTCGGGCAGGAACAGGTTCGGCACCCGGTCGCCCGGCGTCGGCAATGGCACATCCGGCATCCTGGCCTGCGCCAACGGCGCCTCCTCGCTGTCGCCGTCAATCTTGAGCCCGCCGGTCGCGCCCACGCAACCGCCCCGGCCGCGGCACGGCGCCGCTACGCCGCGTCCAGCCCCAGCACATGGCCGGCGAGGTAGAGCGAGCCGCAGATCAGCACGCGCGCCCGGCCGTCGCCAACATGGCCGTTCGGCAGGGCTGCCAGCGCGGCGGCGACGCCTTCGGCAGGGGCCGCGCGGACGATGCCCACCGCTGCGGCGGCGGCCGCCGCCTCGATGGCGCTGAGCGAAGCGGCCTCACCCGGTACGGCGACACCGGCCAGCGTCACGGCGATGCGCGACAGGGGGGCAAGGAAGCCGGCCGGATCCTTGGTGTTGAGCATGCCATAGACGAGGTGGAGCGGCCTGCCGTCCCGGCGCGACCAGGCATCGGCCTGGTCGGCTAGCACGGTGCCCGCGGCCGGGTTGTGGCCGCCGTCGAGCCACAGCTCCCAGCCGCCCGGCAGCAGCGCGGCGAGGCGCCCGTCTAGGCGTTGCAGGCGCGCCGGCCATTCGGCGCGCCCGAGCCCGGCGGCGATGGCGGCGGCCGGGATAGCCGGCCCGGCGAGGCGCTCGGCCACGGCGACGGCCGTACCGGCATTGTCGATCTGGTGCCGTCCGACCAGCGACGGTGCCGGCAGGCGGCGTTCGCCCAGTGCCGAGCGATAGACGAGGCCGGCGCCGTCGGGCGCCACGCTCCACTCGGCACCGTAGCGCCACGGCTCGGCCCCGGCGGCGCGCGCTGCAGCGGCGATGACCGCGGCCGCTTCCGGCACCTGCGGGCCGACGATGGCGACGACCAGCGGCTTCTGGATCGCCGCCTTCTCCGCGGCGATGGAGGCGATGTCAGGACCGAGGAAGCTCTGGTGATCGAGCGAGATCGGTGTGATGACGGTGGCCGCCGGGCGGGCGATCACATTGGTCGCGTCGAGCCTGCCGCCGAGCCCCGTCTCGAGGATCACGAGATCGGCGGGCGCGCGGGCGAAGGCGAGGAAGGCCGCCGCCGTCGTCGCCTCGAAGAAGGTGATCGGCTCGCCGCCATTGGCGCGCTCGACCTCTTCCAGCAGCGCGACCAGCGCCGCGTCGTCGACGATCTTCCCGCCGACGCGGATGCGCTCGTTGAAGCGCACGAGATGCGGCGAGGTGTAGACATGGACGCGCAGGCCGGCCGCCTCGGCCATCGCCCGCAGGAAGGCGGCGGCCGAGCCCTTGCCGTTGGTGCCGGCGATGTGGACGACCGGCGCCAGCGCGCGCTCGGGATTGCCGAGGCGGGCGAGCAACCGCTCGATGCGGCCGAGCGACAGATCGATGAGCTTAGGGTGAAGCCGGGTCAGCCGGTCTAGGATCGCCGCCGTCGTGGCGGACGGCGCCCCGTCAGGCATCGGCCCCGGCGCGGTGGCCGGCTCCGCGCCCCGCGGCGGACAGGGTGACGACGGTCGTCGGCGGGTGCGGCGCCATCAGCAGACCAATCAGGCGCGCCAGCACCTCGCGCAGGCACGTGCGCGGCACGACCATGTCGATCATGCCGTGTTCCAGCATCGTCTCGGCGCGCTGGAAGCCGTCCGGCAATTCCTCTCGGATGGTGTCCTGGATGACGCGGCGCCCGGCGAAGCCGACCGTCGCGCCCGGCTCGGCGACATGCACGTCGCCGACCATGGCGAAGGAGGCGGTCACGCCGCCCGTCGTCGGGTCGGTCAGCACGACGATGTAGGGCAGTCCGGCCTCGCGCACCTGCTCCACGGCGATCACACTGCGCGGCATCTGGATCAGCGACAGGATACCTTCCTGCATGCGCGCGCCGCCCGAGGAGGTGACGGCGACGAACGCGGAACGGTCGGCAACCGCAGCCTCGGCGGCGGCGAGCAATGCCTCGCCGACGGCGATCCCCATCGAGCCGCCCATGAAGGCGAAGTCGAGCGCCGCGACGACGACGCTGTGGCCGCCGATGGTGCCGCGCGCGACCAACGCCGCCTCCGGCTCGCCGGTCTTAGCCTGGGCATCGCGCAGCCGGTCGGAATAGCGCTTGGTGTCGCGGAAGCGCAGTGGGTCGTGCTGGGTGACCGGCAGCGCAATACGCTCCTCGCTGTCGTCGTCCAACAGCATTGCGAGGCGCGCCGCAGCGCCCATGCGCATGTGGTGGCCGCAATGGTTGCAGACTTGCAGGTTCGCGGCCAGCTCGCGGTGGAACAGCATCTGCTCGCAGGACGGACACTTGATCCACAGATTGTCCGGCATGTCGGCCTTGCCGACCAGCGCGCGGATCTTAGGGCGCACGAAATTGGTAAGCCAGCTCATGCCGCCTTGCCCCGCCGCGCGCGCTGCACGCCCGTTGCGAGATCGCGCACGAAGGCCAGCACCTCGGGCACGGTGCGCGCCGTGGCGTGGCCGGCGGAGTCTAGCGTCTCGGCCAGTTTCTGCACCAGTGCTGAGCCGACGACGGCGGCATCGGCGACGGCGGCCACCGCCTCGGCCTGCGCCGCCGTTCGGATGCCGAATCCGACGGCGACGGGAAGATTCGTATGGCGCTTGATCCGCGTGACTGCCTGGATGACGGCGTAGGACGAGGCCGAGCGCGTGCCGGTGATGCCGGCGATGGCGACGTAGTAGACGAATCCAGAGGCGCCGCCGAGCACAACGGGCAGGCGTGCATCGTCCGTCGTCGGCGTCGCCAGGCGGACGAAATCGATACCCGCCGCCCTGGCGAAGGGGGCCAGTTCCGCGTCTTCTTCCGGCGGCAGGTCGACGACGATGAGGCCGTCGACGCCGGCGGCTGCGGCATCTTTCACGAAGGCGGCGCAGCCGTAAATGTAGAGGGGGTTATAGTAGCCCATCAGCACGATCGGCGTGTCGCTGTCCGCCGCGCGGAAGCGCCGCACCATCGCCAGCGTGTGGCGCACCGAGGCGCCGCCTGAGCGCGCGCGTAGGCCGGCGGCCTGGATCGCCGGCCCGTCGGCCATCGGGTCGGAAAACATGACGCCCAGCTCGATCAGGTCGGCGCCCGCCGCCGGCAGGCCGGCAAGGATAGCCTCGCAGGTCGCGAGATCGGGATCGGCCGCCATGATGAAGGGCACGAAGGCGGCGCGGCCCTCGGCACGCAGCGCGGCGAATCGGCGCTCGATGCGGCTCACAGTGCCACTCCCAGCGCCTTCGCCACCGTAAACACGTCCTTGTCGCCGCGCCCGCACATGTTCATGACCAGGATGTGGTCCTTCGGTAGATCGGGCGCGATCTTGGCAACATGGGCGAGCGCATGCGCCGGCTCCAGTGCCGGGATGATGCCCTCCAGCCGCGTGCATTGCTGGAAGGACGCGAGCGCCTCGTCGTCGGTGATGGGAACGTAGGAGACACGTCCGGAATCGTGCAGCCAGGCGTGCTCGGGGCCGACGCCGGGATAGTCGAGTCCGGCCGAGATCGAATGCGCGTCCTGGATCTGCCCGTCCTCGTCCTGCAGCAGATAGGTGCGGTTGCCGTGCAGCACGCCGGGCCGGCCGCCGGTCATCGCGGCGGCGTGGCGCCCGGTGGCGATGCCGTGGCCGGCCGCCTCGACGCCGATCATCATCACCGCGGGATCGTCGAGGAAAGGATGGAACAGGCCGATGGCGTTGGAGCCGCCGCCGATGCAGGCGACCAGCGTGTCGGGCAGCCGGCCCTCGGCCGCCATGATCTGCTCGCGCACCTCGTTGCCGATGACGCACTGGAATTCGCGTACCATCTGCGGGTAGGGGTGCGGTCCGGCGGCGGTGCCGATGATGTAGAAGGTGTCGTCGACATGGGCGACCCAGTCGCGCAACGCCTCGTTCATGGCGTCCTTCAGCGTCGCCGTGCCGCTGGTCACGGGCCGCACCTCGGCGCCGAGCAGCTTCATGCGGAAGACGTTGGGCGCCTGCCGCTCCACGTCGGTGGCACCCATGTAGACGATGCATGGCAGGCCGAACAGCGCGCAGACCGTCGCCGTCGCCACGCCGTGCTGGCCGGCGCCGGTCTCGGCGATGATGCGCGTCTTGCCCATGCGGCGGGCCAGCAGGATCTGGCCCATGGTGTTGTTGATCTTGTGCGCGCCCGTGTGGTTCAGCTCGTCGCGCTTGAAATAGATCTTCGCGCCGCCGTGATGGGCGGTCAGCCGGCCGGCGAGATAGAGCGGGCTGGGCCGTCCGACATAGTCTTTCAGCCAGTAATCCAGCTCCTCGCGGAAGGCGGGATCGATGCGCGCCGCCTCCCACGCCTGTTCGACGGAGAGGATCAGCGGCATCAGCGTCTCGGCGACGAAACGGCCGCCGAACATGCCGAAATGGCCGCGCTCGTCGGGGCCGGACCGGAAGCTGTTCGGGATGGCGGGCTGCGTTGTCATGGCGCGGGCCTTGTACCCGATGGCGACGGCGCGGCCAACGTGCTTTGCTCCCACCATGCGTGTCGGCAACCGTACCCTAGGCGCAAGACTGCGCGTCGTCCTCGGCCCCGACGTGGCGATCGGTCCCGGCAAAGCCGGCTTGCTCGACGCCATCAAGGCGACCGGCTCCATCGCCGCCGCCGGGCGCCGCACGGGCATGAGCTACCGCCGCGCCTGGTTCCTCGTCGACACCATGAACGCCTGCTTCCGCACGCCGCTGGTCGAGACCTCGCGCGGAGGGACCGGCGGCGGCGGCCATGCCGGCCTGACGGAACTGGGCGAAGAGGTGCTGTCACGCTTCCGCCGGATGGAACAGGCCACCGCCATGGCCGTCGAACCCGATATGGCGGCCCTGCGCGACAAGCTCGCCCCGCACGACTGACGCGGACGACCGCCGCTCCCGACGACGTCCTGCTTGACTAGTCGATATGTTCGAATGGATATTTCGACGAACGGTACAGCCATACATATCGAGGTCCACTCATGTTCCACCTGCGCCTGACGGCCCTGTTCGCCGCCCTCCTGATGGCCACGGCCGCCCGCGCCGAAACGGCGACCGTCGCCGTCGCCGCCAATTTCGCCGGGCCGGCCCAGGAGATCGCCGCCGCCTTCGCCGCCGCGAGCGGCCACAGGCTGGAAATCTCGACGGGCTCCTCGGGCGCCTTCTACGCCCAGATCGTCAAGGGCGCGCCGTTCGACGCCTTCCTGTCGGCGGATGCCGAGCGGCCGGCGCGCCTCGCCGCCGAAGGCCACGGCCCGGCCGCCAGCGCGTTCACCTATGCCGTCGGTCGACTCGGCCTGTGGAGCGCCGACCCGGCCCGTATCGGCCCCGACGGGACGGCGGCCCTGAGGACCGGCTTCCGCTACCTCGCCATCGCCAACCCCGCCGTGGCACCCTACGGGGCGGCGGCGCGCGAGGCGCTGGAAAAGCTCGGCCTGTGGCGCGCCGTCGAGAGCCGTATCGTGATGGGGCATGATATAGGCCAGACCTTCCAAATGGCGGCGACGGGCAATGCCGAGATGGGCTTCGTCGCCCTGTCGCAAGCGGCGTCCAAACCGGGCCGCAAGGGCAGCGTCTGGACGGTGCCGGCGGCGTTGCACGCGCCGATCCGCCATGATGCCATCCTGCTGGCGCGCGGCGCCGGCAATGCCGCGGCGCGAGACTTCCTCGCCTTCCTCAAGGCGCCGGCGGCGGAAGAAATCATCCGCCGCTACGGCTACGACGTCTTTCGCTGAGGCCGGCGCGTGATCGATACCGGCGTCGTCCTACTCACCCTCGCGCTCGCCGCCGTCACCGTCGTCATCCTGCTGATCGTCGGCACGCCCTGGGCATGGTGGCTGGCGCGCACGCGCTCGCCGCTCCGGCCCGTCGTCGAGGCGGTGGTGGCGCTGCCGCTTGTCCTGCCGCCGACGGTGCTAGGCTTCTACCTGCTGGTGCTGTTCACGCCCGACTCGCCGCTCGGCGAGGCGTGGGTGCAAGTAACTGGCGGCACACTCGCCTTCTCCTTCACCGGGCTGGTCGTCGCCTCCGTCATCTACTCGCTGCCCTTTGTCGTGCAGCCGCTGCAGACGGCCTTCGCCGCCCTCGGGCGCGCGCCCGTCGAGGCCGCCGAAATGCTCGGCGCGAGGCCGCTCGACGCCTTCCTGACCGTCGTCTCGCCGCTGGCGGCGCGCGGCTACCTGACCGCCGCCGTGCTCGGCTTCGCCCACACGCTCGGCGAGTTCGGCGTCGTGCTGATGGTCGGCGGCAACATTCCCGGCCGCACGCGCGTCATTTCCATCGACGTGTTCGAGCGCGTGGAAACGCTGGACTGGCAAAGCGCGCACCTGCTCTCTGGCGGCTTGCTCGCTTTCTCCTTCATCGTGCTGCTGCTGGTCTACACGGTGAACCGGCGGTTTCCCGTCCATGTCGGGCCCAGCGGAGCATGAGCGCGCTAGACCTCGACCTCGCCGTCGACCATGGCGGCTTCCGGCTGGAGATCGCCGGCCGCTTCACCCTCGACGGCATCACCGGCATCTTCGGCGCCTCGGGCCATGGCAAGACGACACTGCTGCGCGCTCTGGCCGGCCTCGAACCCGCCGCGCGCGGGCGCATCGCCTTCGCCGGCACGGTCTGGCAGGACGATGCCGCGCGCCGCTTCGTGCCGGCCTGGAAAAGGCGGGCTGGACTGGTGTTCCAGGATGCGCGCCTTTTCCCGCACCTCACCGTCGCCGGCAATCTGCGCTATGCCGCGCGCCGCGCGCCGCGCGAGGGCGGAGGCCCGGGCATGGAGCGCGTCGTCGCCATGCTTGACCTTGCCCCCCTGCTCGGCCGCCGCCCGGCGACCTTGTCGGGCGGCGAGCGCCAGCGCGTGGCGATCGGGCGCGCGTTGCTCGCGTCGCCGCGCCTGCTGCTTATGGACGAGCCGCTGTCGGCACTCGACCGGCCGCGCCGCGCCGCTATCCTGCCGCTGATCGAGCGCGTGGCGACCGAGTCGCGCGTGCCAATGCTGTGGGTGACGCACTCGCTAGACGAGCTGGCGCGCCTCGCCGAAACGGTGCTGGTGCTGGATTCCGGCCGCGTCGCCGCGACCGGCCCGCTCGCCGCCGTGCTGGAGCATCCGGCGATGCGTCGACTCGCCGGGCGCTTCGAGTCCGGCGCGCTGCTGGAAGGCACCGTCGCCGCGCAGGACACCCATTGGGCGATGACGGAGGTGGCACTGGCCGGCGGCCACCGCCTGCGCATGCCCGCAATCGACATCCCGCCCGGCGCCCGCGTGCGGCTGCGCATCCGCGCGCGCGACGTGGCGCTGGCCCGCACGGCGCCGCAGGGCCTGTCGATCCGCAACGCCTTTCCAGGCACCGTAGCCGCCATCGTCGAGGAAGACGGCGCGTTCGCCGAAGTGACGGTCTATCTCGGCGGCGGCGCGCACATCGTCGCGAGCGTGACGCGCGAGGCCGTGGCGGCGCTCGGCCTGACGCAGGGCGGCGCCGTCGTCGCGCTGGTGAAAAGCGTGGCGCTGGACCGCCGCATGCTCGGATGCGGCGAGGTAGACTCGGCGGGCACTGGCTGACGCGCCGTCGCGCGAACGTGAAGGGGTGGCATTGGGATCGCGCGGCCGCGCCTGCTATAATTCCCGGGACGGAGTAGCGACATGCGTCCCTGGCTCGATCCGCGCGGCCGGTTCTCGCCACTCAAGGCGTCGGCTTTCGCGCTTCTGCTTCTGCCGGCCGGATGGAACGCAGCGCTCTTTGCGGCAGGCGATCTCGGCGCGCGGCCGCTCGATGCCGCCCTGCACGAGGCGGGGCTGTGGGCCCTCCGCCTGCTGCTCGTTACCCTGTCTATCATCCCGCTGGTGGCTCTGTTGAAATGGCCGCTTCTCGTCCTGCTGCGGCGCATGTCCGGCGTCGCCACCTTCTGCTACGCCCTGCTGCACCTGCTTCTGTTCACCGCCGACAAGGAATTCCTGCTCGACCCGGTGGCGACGGAAATCGCCCTGCGCATCTACCTGACCATCGGCTTCGCGGCGCTGCTGGCCTTCACCACGCTGGCCGCGACCTCGACCGACGGCGCGCTGCGCCTGTTGGGCGCGCGGCGCTGGCGGCGCCTGCATCTCCTCGTTTACCCGGCGGCCGTGCTGGCCGTCGTCCACCACATGCTGCAATCGAAGATCGACGTCGGCGAACCCCTCGCCATGGCCGGCCTGCTCGCGTGGCTGTTGGCCTTCCGCGCGCTGGCGCATGGTTTCGGCTCGCCCGGCCGCATCCCGCCGGCCGCGAGCGTAGCGTCGCTGGGTCTCGCTTGCCCGCTGACCGCGCTGGGCGAAGCCGCCTGGTACGGCCTCGTCGTCGGCGTCGATCCCGCCATGCTACTGGCGGCGAATTTCATGCCCGATGCCGGCATCCGGCCTGCCTGGATTGTCGCCGCGGTGACCTTGCCTCTGGCGGCGGCCGTCATCGCGCGCGGTCCGAAAGCACCAGCCCGGCCGCAACCGGCCGCAACCTGATTCTTCAGCCGCGCGTGCTCGCGCCGATATGGGCTATGGCGTCGATCTCGACCAGCATCTCGGGATGCGCGAGCTTGGAGATCTCGATCAGGGTCGAGACGGGGAAATTGCCCGCGAAGACTTCGGCGCGCGCCTTCCACACCTCCTCGCGCATGCGGATATCGGTGACGTAGATCGTCACCTTCACGACATCGGCGAAGCTGCCTCCGGCCGCCACCAGCAGCGCGCCCATCTTGGCAAATATGGCGCGCGCCTGGTCATGGGCACCGCCGCCGACCACGCTGGCAAAATCGTTTGCGCGCGCGGTCAGGCCGGCGATGTAGGCGACGCCGTCGACGACGAGGCAGTTCGACCACGTCGCCGACGGTGGCTCGGGCACCGAGGGTGCGCTGACGCGCCGGATCGCCATGGCGCTATTTCACAGCGATGGCGGCGATGGCCCAGACCCAGGCATCGTCGTTGCGGCCCTTCAGCGCCTGCTTGTCGGCGCGCGGAAAGATCGCCCAGGTCGGGCCATAATCGCCGACCCCGAAGGGTTTGCCGTCCTCGGCCAGCGCGAGGATGACGCCGAACTTGGCGATATCGGCGATCGGCAGCTCGGCGGCATAGCCGTCGAACGCGGTGACGGTCGCGATTGTGCCGGTCGCCCCGGCCGTCGCCAGCACGTCGGCCAGCAGCGGGCCGCTGAAGCTGCGCACCTTGCCGCCCATCTGGAAGTCGGTCTTCACCGTGTGCTTCTTGAGCGCCGTCAGCATGCCGTAATCGAAGGTGGCGGCATTGGTGAATGGCAGGTTGAGGTGCTTGAAGAAGACATCGCTCACCGCGTCGTAGGAGCCGCGATTGGCCTTGGCGAGGTTGCCGACAACCGTGACCAGGACAGTGGTCTTGGGCGCGGCGATCTGCTGGGCCGTGGCCGGCAACGCCAAGACGGCGGCAAGCGCAATCACGAGCAGGCGAAGCGAAGCGAAACGGCGCATGGGGCACTCCTCCGGAGCCGCCCGCATGCCAAATGCACGCGTGGCGGTGCGGGCCAGTCTCCCGCGCCGCGTTCGATGCGTCAAACGCGCTCAGGCCGGCTTGAAGGCCTTGCGCTTGACCTTCATCAGGTCGGCCCCCTCGATGCGGATCAGCCGCGTGTCGCCATTGCGCTTGGGCGAATGGAGCTGACCCGCCTGGTAGGCGACGGCCATTCCGGGTTCGAGCCTGTAGGTCTTGACCGGCGAGGCCCGGCCGGGCTCGTTGCCAGCCGGCGCCTTCTCAAGCTTCCACTCGGTCATCTCGGTCACGCCGGTCGCCTGGCCATAGATCGCCCAGGTCGGCCCATGGTCGTGCGGCGGGGCTTTGGCGACGCCCTTGTAGACATGGGCGAGGACGACAAAGCCGAACTGCGGATCCTCGTAGATCGGCGTGCGCGTCTCGTCGTTGTCGGGGCCGAGATAGCGCGCGACCACCGCCTTGTCGCGCAGCACCGGCTCGAGCAAGGCGCGGATCTTCTCCACGCCTCCCGGCCCGGGATCGGCGGCATAGGCGGCTTGGGCCGCGGTAGCGAAGCGCCGGAGCGTCTCCTCTGCTGCCACAGGCTTGCCTCCCTTGGCCTCGACCGTGTCGATCGTCATCGCGGGGTTCCTCCTAGGTGGATTGGGCGGACCCTGGCCGGCCCGCGCTCTGACACTACAAATTTGTAGAATATGGTAGAGATACCGGCGCCGCTTGCAAGCGATGCCTGCGGGGCGCCGGACAAAGCGGTCCCTAGAAGAAGGCGAAGGTCCTGGTCTCGATGCTTTCGCGCGGCGGCGCGGCGTCCTGGCCAGGCAGGTCGAAGGCCGTGTGGATGGCGAATCGGGCGCGGCCATCGGTCGCCGAATCGAAGGTCTTGATTAGTATCGCCTCGTCGCGCCGTAGGCGCGAGAAGTAGTACCAGCGGTGGCGCGGGCTCCACAGCACCTGGTGGATTTCGCCGACGCGGTCATTCGCGCGCCGCTCGGCCGGCACGAGGTCGGCCGGATCGACCGAATGGGGGTCGCACAGCGCCATCGGTGAGGATTCGACCGGACCGGCGATCGACCGCCAGACCTGCACGACGGCGAAGCGGCGGGCCAGCCTACGCTCGGCCTCCGCCTCGGGCAGGAAATCGCGCAGCCGGCGTGGCGCCGAGCGATCCGTATAGTCGTTGTGCACCGTCTTCGCCGGGTCGCGCATGCGCTGCGCCTCGCGCAGGTCGGCCGTACTCGCCCGCAAGGTGTGGTCGAAGATCACCGCGGCCTCGGAGCCGACGTGACGGCGCACCAGCGCGATCACCTCGGGCTCGTAGACGCACTTCACCTCGTCGGGGTCGAGGAAGTCGCGCACCTTCGTGTCGTGCCGCACGAGCTGGAAGCCGTGCACGTCGAGCGTGAAGCGGTCGGCGATCGGGCGCGCGTCGTGGACGACGACATCGTGCGCCTCGGCGTTCGTCGCGTAGGTAGTCTCGGCGGCGCCGGCCACGGAGGGATAGAAGAACGGCTTCGCCGCGCCGCCGGCGAGGTAGTTGAGCGAGGCCGATACTGTGGCGAGTCCGGCATCCGGATCAGTGGCGGGGGTCATGGCTGTCGTCCCTCCTGCGCTCATTTTATGGCACTTGCCTTCATAATATCCGCGGCGGCCCGCCGATGCGCCAGCATCGCCGCCGTCACAGCCCGTGCGCCCGGCGGGCACGGCCCGACGGCGGGGCAAGCGAGACGATTTCCGCGCCGCCCGCCAGTGGGGCCGCCTGCTCGGGCCAGGGGGGCGCCCGGTTGAGCACCTGACCGTCCCGGCGCACCGCGCGCACGCGATCAAGGTCGAGATCGGCGCATACCCAGCCCGGCGCGTCCAGGGCGCCTTCGGTGACGATGCCTGTGGGTGGAAAGCCGTGGTCGGGCGGGCCGTAGATCGCCGCCGCCCCAACATTGACGTCGAGTAGCGGCGACCACGGTGCCGTACCGACCGTCGGCGCATGCAGGACGTAGCATTGGCATTCCAGCGCCCGCGCCATGGCGCCGACCCGCACGCGGCTGTAGCCGGCCAGAGCGTCGGTGCAGGACGGCACGAGCAGGATCTCCACGCCGGCCTCGGCCATCGCCCGCGCGATGAGCGGAAACTCCACGTCGTAGCAGATGCAGATGCCGATGCGGCCGAGCGCCGTATCGAACACGCGCGCCGGACCGCCGCCGACGACGACGCCCCGCTCGCGCTCGAAGCGCGTCGGTACGATCTTGTCCTGCACGCCGACCGCGCCGCCTGGCGCGAACAGGCGCGCGCGGTTGACGTAGAGCCCGTCTCCGCGCGGCAGCAGGATCGTCGCGGCGAGGATATGCGTGTCGGTCTCGCGCGCCAACATGGCATGGAAGGCGTCGATGCGCGCCGCGTGTCCGGCGACGGCGGCGCACTGCGCTGCGAGGTCGCCATCGGGCACGCCATCCAGCGCGCCGGCGAGTTCAAGCGCGCCGTATTCGGGCAGGACCAGCAGGCGCGCGCCGCGCCCGGACGCCTCGCCGACCCAGGAGCCGATCTTGGCCTCCCAGGCACCCAGGCCGGCGAGGCGTTCGATCGGCCAGGCGGCGGCGGCGGCGCGGACGATCATAACGGCCGCAGCCAGAACTGCGTGCGGTTCGTAACTTCCTCGTCCCCGCCGCCGACCTCGCGCCAGTCGAAACTCGTCACGCGCCCGTCGACGGGCGCGTAACCGCGCCGACGCCAGAACGGGCCGAGATCGCGCGCATTGGCCGGACGGCGCGGATCGTCCGCCGCACGTACCACGGCGCAGAACGCGATGGAATAGAGCCCGCCCAGCGCGCGCGCATGCGCCTCGCGACGGTCGAAGAAGTCGTGGCCGACACCCTGCCCGCGCCAGCCCGGCAGCAAAACGGATTCGCCGCAATAAAAGACGCGCGCCGCGTCGTATCCGCGCGCGACGAAGGGCGCGACGAACTCGGGATGCTGGCCGAGAAGGGGCTCGCCGGTGGGCGAGCCGACCAGCCGGCCATCGGCGAAGGCGGCGACGATGACCGCGTCGGAGAGCTTCGGGAAGCGATCGATGTAGCGCCGCTCGTAGGCGATGGTGCCGTCGTAGAGATACGGCCATTCGCGGAACACGGCGATGCGCAGCCGCGCCACCTCGGGCAGCGCGTCGAGCAGAGGCTGGCCGGTCAGCGCCTCGACCGTCACGTTCATGCGCCTGCATCCGCGCCTATTTGCGCCATCCAGCCCTCGAGATTGTAACAGGTCGTCACGTGCGCGATCAGTCCCGCCTCGACGGCGAAGAAGGTGCCCGCCGGCAGGATGTAGAACTGGCCGGTGGCCGGCGGCAACCCCTCGTCGGTGGCGATGTAGGTGCCATGCACGGTGAATTCGGCGGCGGCGCTGGCGCCGTCGTCGGCCACCATCACGACGATGTCGGCCAGGCGCTCGCGGTAGCGGCGGGCCATGTGGGCGCAGAACTCGGCGAAGTCGGCCTTGCCGCGGCGGGTGCCGCCCTGGTTCACGTCGTGGCGCACATCCCCGGCTAGGAAGGCGGGCATGCCGGCGGCGTCGCCGGCATCGAAGGCGGCGTAGTAGCGGCGGATCAGGGCCTCGGTCGCGGCGGCGGTCATGACCTGTTCTGCGGCGCTGGCCGCGCGGCGTCAAGACGGTGTCGGACAGTGAACGCCCGACGGCGACGCGCGTGCTGGCGCCTACGGGCCGATCTGTTCGAGCCACCGGCGCCGGTTGTAATGGGTCGTCACGCGGACGATCAGCCCGCCCTCGATGGCGAAGAACGTGCCACCGTCAGGATATAGGCCTGGCCGGTCGCCAACGGCAGGCCCTCCGCGGTCGCCTTGTAGGTGCCGCGCACGGTGAATTCGGCGGCGGCGCGGCGGCCATCGGCGGCGGACCATGACGACGGTGTCGTCCCGCCGCTCCGTGAAACCGCGATGCAGACCTTCGCAGAACGCCGCGAAGGCGGCCATGCCATGCTACGTGTCGCCCTGATTCAGGTCGTGGCGCACATCGTCGGCCAGGCAGGCGAGCATGCCGGCGGTGTCGCCGACGTTGAAGGCGGCGTAGTAGCGACGGATGAGGGCCTCGGTGGCGGCGGTCATGGCACCATTCTGCGGCGCCGGGTCCGGCGCGTCAAGCGCACCGCCGGATTGTGATTGCCCACGACCCGTCCCGTCTGCTGAAATATTAGTGCGGGAGCGCCATCGTCGAACGCGCGCGCCGCGGGGAGGAAACTATGATTATCGAACGCGACGTGCCAATCAGGATGGACGATGGCGTGGTCCTGCGAGCCGACGTCTACCGGCCCGACACCACGGCCAGGGTGCCGGTCGTCATGGCCGGCGGACCCTATGGCAAGGGCGTCAAGTACCAGGAGCACTACAAGCCGCTGTGGGATTCTCTGCTGAAGATGCACCCGGATGTCCTCAAGGGTTCGCAGCATCGCTGGCTGACCTGGGAGACCGTTGATCCCGAGATCTGGATACCTTGGGGTTACTCCGTCGTGCGCCTCGATTCGCGCGGCGCAGGCCGATCGCCCGGCTACCTTGACATATTCTCGCCACGCGAGACGAAGGACTACGCCATCGCCATCGAATGGGCCGGCCAGCAGGCCTGGTCGAACGGCAAGGTCGGCCTCAACGGTGTGTCCTACTACGCCATCAACCAGTGGCATGTCGCCGCGTTGCAGCCGAAGCACCTGACGGCGATGATCCCTTGGGAAGGCGCGGCCGATTTCTACCGCGACTGGAGCCGGCATGGCGGAATCATGTCGAACAAGTTCATGGAGATCTGGTACCCGCGCCAGGTCGAATCCGTGCAGCACGGCAACCCTAAGGGCCCGCGCGACCACTGGATGAAGACCTCGGCGACCGGCCCCGATAAGCTCAAGCCGCGCCAGCTCAAGGAGAACCGCGCCGATACGCTGGCCAATCAGCTCGGCCGCGAGATGGACGACGAATGGTATCGCGAGCGCTCGCCCGACTGGACGAAGGTCGTGGTGCCGTTCCTCAGCCCGGCGAGCTGGGCCGGCTTCGGCCTGCACCCGCGCGGCAATTTCGAGGCCTTCACCCAGGCCGCCTCGAAGGAGAAGTGGCTGGAAGGCCATCCCGGCCGTCACGAGGAGTGGTTCTACCTAGACTACGGCATGCAACTGCAGAAGAAGTTCTTCGACTACTACCTCAAGGGCGAGAAGAACGGCTGGGACAAGGAAAAGCGCGTCTGGATCAATCTGCGCCGGCCGTTCACCAACGACGTGACGCTGCGCAAGGAGGATGCCTGGCCGCTCAAGAGCACCAAATGGACCAGGCTGTTCCTCGACGCCGGCGGCAAGGGCAAGCTCGACTGGGCCCAGCCGAAGACGAATAAGACGGCGAAATTCAAGGCACTGACGCGCGGCATCACCTGGATGTCGCCGCCGCTGGAGGAGGAGACGGAGATCACCGGGCCGATGGCCGCGAAGCTGTTCATCTCGTCCTCGACAGTCGACGCCGACCTCTTCGTCACCCTGCAGGCCTTCTCGCCCGCCGGGAAGGAGGTACATTTCCAGGGCACGGTCGATCCCAAGACGCCGCTCGCCCAGGGCTGGCTACGCGCCTCGCACCGCAAGCTCGACCCGGCGAAGTCGGAGCCGTGGCGGCCCTACCACACGCATGACGACAAGATGCCGCTGAACCCCGGCGACCTGTACGAGGTCGATGTCGAGATCTGGCCGCAGTGCATCGTGCTGCCGAAGGGCTTCCGCATCGCACTCAACATCGCGGGGAAGGATTTCGACCGACCGGGACCGACGGTCGAAGCCTATGTCCCGTCGCGCGGCTCGGGGCCGTTCCTGCACGACGATCCGAGGGATCGCCCCAAGGCGGTATTCGGCGGCGAGACCACTCTCCACACCGGCCCGGGTCATGCCTCATACCTGCTGCTGCCGATCATCCCGGCGAAGCGGTAGCGGGCGTATCGATCGTTCGTTGCGACGGGGGCCGGGCAACCGGCCCCCGTTCGCTTTTGGCCGTGCGGCGACTATTGTCGGTGCCATGCTGTCCTACCGCCACGGCTTCCACGCCGGAAACCACGCCGACGTGCTGAAGCACGCCGTGGCCGTGTTCCTCGCCCGCTATATGCAGGGCAAGCCTGGCGGCGTGCTGCTGCTCGACACCCATGCGGGCGCCGGCCTCTACAATCTGCGCGACACGATGGCGGCGAAGACCGGCGAGTGGGAAGACGGCGTGGCACGGGTGCTGGATTTCGCGGCATCGAGCACGCAGGCCGCGACCGGCACGGACGGCGTGCCGGATCTACTGCGCGACTGGCTGGCCCTCGTGCGGGCGCACAACCCGGGTGGCTCGCTGTCCGTCTATCCCGGCTCGGCGGCGCTGTTCGCCGCGCTGCGCCGGCCGCAGGACCGGGTCGCTCTCTACGAGCTGCACCCAACCGACCACGCCGCGCTGACGGCGCAGATGCGGCGCGAAAGACGGGTGTTCGTCGAGAAGGCCGACGGCTTCGCCGCGCTGGACGCCATGCTGCCGCCGCCGGAACGCCGGGCGCTCGTCCTCATCGATCCGAGCTACGAGGTGAAGACGGACTACGAGACCGTGGTCACGACGCTGGCGGGCGCCTGGCGGAAATTCCCCACCGGCGTCTATGCGCTGTGGCTGCCGGTGATCGAGCGCGCACGCACCGACGCCGTGCTCGCCGCCATCGTGGCAGCCGGCCTGCGCGAGGTGTTCTGTCTCGAACTGTGCATGGTGCCGGACGGCGCGGCGCGCGGCCTGACCGGCTCGCAGATTATCGTCGTCAACCCGCCCTGGACGATGCCCGGCATCGCTGCCCGGGCGCTGCCCAGGATAGCCGCTATCCTCGGCGCGCAGGGACCGGTCGCCGCGGACTGGCTCGTCGCGGAATAGCCGGCGTCACAAAAGCCCTGACGTTAACGTTGCTCCTTTGAAAAAAGCGGCACACACCCGGAGTGAAACGGCTTGCGCGTCGTCGAGGCTTTCATCCGACAGCGGATCGTCGAATTATTCAGGTTGGCAATTCATAGCTTCCTCCCGCCGCCCGATGCGGCCGATCGTCACCGACATCCGCGGATCGCACAAGCGGGCCACCGGCACTGCGCAAATGCAAACGGCCGGGCGCGGGCCAGGCCGTCAAACTCGCCCCGCATGGAGGCAATAGCGCTCGTCTTCGCACCCGCGGCAGCACAACTGGCACACGCAGTAACGGGCACCCGACTCGCCGAGGCTTTCGTCTGCCATCGCATCGTCGTAATCGTGCTGAACATTGTCCGTGGAAACCTCCTGTAGCCCACCTGCCATGAACAATCACCGATTCCCGAACGACACTCAGGGGAGGCCGGCCAGATCGGCCGGGAATTTCGTCGATAACGCGAACGGCCGGGCACGAGGCTTGGCCGTGAGCAATTTTCGCGCCCGATCTAGAGGCTGCCGTTCCTCTTCGCCCCGGCAGCAGTAGCACACGCAGGGGCAGGCCCGCGCCGCCGCCTCGTCGAAGCTCTCGTCGGTCATCGCATCGTCGAAGTCGCTGGGACAGTTTTCCATGGAACCATCCTGAAGCTACCAACGCCGGACGATTAGCGAATCCCGCACGACATTCAAGGGGAGCATGCGGCTTTATTCGCGTCCCGCCGAAACGGAAACGGCCCGCGGGACAATCGCCAGCGCTCGTCCGTCGGCCGGCGACAGCACACCGGAACGGCAAATCGCGCGGTCGGCCTAGCGATCGTCCTCGCCCGGCCGGCAGCCGCAGGCGACCGTGCACCCGCAGGCACAGATGTGGCGCTGGCGGACACCCGCCTCATCGAGGCTCTCGTCCGTCATCGGATCGTCGAAGTCGTGTTCGCCGTTTTCAATGCCGTCCTTCCGGATCGCCATCACGCGCGCATTGTCGCCCGGAGCCTACGCACCAATCAAGGGCCATCGGACGCTTCGCGGGCGCCTTTGTCGCGCCGTCACGCCGCGGCGGCGACGATCTCGCGGAACTCGGAATCGGTGAGCTGGCGGCGGACGGCCTGGATCTTACGGCGCACGCCGCCAACCACCTCGATCTCCCTGCCGTCGGGGATTTTCACGCCTAGCTCCTGTGCCTTGGCGCGCACCGCCCAAGGGCCGGAATAGTGACCGATCAGGTTATGCTGCGTGTTGCCGAACACCTCCGGCTTCATGCAGAGGTAGGACCAGAAGCCCTCATCGGTCGGTGGCACGCAGTAATGCACCTCGACTAGGTGCGAGAAGGCGGTCTTGCCGACGAAGGGCATGGTCGACGGCATCGGCCAGGGCATGGTCTCGGCGACTAGTTGCGATAGCTCTGTCATCTTATCCAGCTTGATACCGCAATCGAGGCCGTAATAGATCTGGATCACCGAGGCGACCTCGGCGAGGCAGGCGATGTGCGCGCGCTCGCCCAGCCCGTTGACGCAGGCATCGATGATGTCGGCGCCGCCCTCCAGCCCGGCATAGAGCGCGGCCGCCGCCATGCCGATGTCGTTGTGCGTGTGCAGCGCGATCTCGGTGCCCCTCGGCAGGCGCCGCTTCATTTCGCGCACCACCCAGGTGTAGACGCGGTAGATCGCCATGCCGTTGATGTCGTCGAGCCGCACCATGTCGGCGCCGGCCTCGACCAGTCGAGTGCACGCCGCCGCCAGCTCGTCGATGGGGATGCGCGTGCAGTCCTGGATCAGGCAGGCGACCTTGCGGTCCTTGCCGGCCTTGCGGCGCGCGTACTGGATGGAGCCGCAGGCGCGCTCGATCGCCTCCTCGACGGTGATGCGTCCTCCGGCCATCGATTCGAACAGGCACATCTGGTGCGGCGAGAAGGAGAAGCACAGCGACGCATAGTCGGCGCCGTTGTCGTAGTTGATGTCGATCTCGGGCTTGGCCTTCTCCGGATTGAGCACGGCCGTCGGGTGCACCAGAGCGTCGATGAGAACATGCGGATGGCGCTTCTTGACGGCCAGCATCTCGCCCGGGTCGTCGTGGTGCATCTGCACCATGCTGACGCCGGCCTCGACCAGCTTGTCGGCGATCTTCATCACCTGGTCGCGGGTCAGCGACACGCCGGGCAGCTGGCGCCCCTCGCGCAGCGTGATGTCGCAGAGCTTCACCTTGTCCGGCAGCGTCATCTCGCCGCGGATCGCCGGATCGAAGCACATCTGCGAGATGCGCCACTGGTCTGTCGTCGCTTCCAGCTTGTCGTTGACCGGGTTGCCACGCATGCGAATCTCCCTGCTTCCCCGGCGCCCGTACTGGTGCCGGCCTGCGATCTAATTCAGCCCGTCCAGACGCCGCCATTGACGTCGAGCACGGCGCCGGTGGTGAAGGCGGCGCCCGGTGTCGCCAGGTACCAGATGGCGTGGGCCAGCTCCTCGGTCCGGCCGAGGCGGCCAACCGGAATGGCCTTCGCGATGGCCTCGAGACGCTCGACCTGCACGCGGGCGACGCGCGGGCTCGTCACCGTGCCAGGAGCAACTACGTTGACCGTGATGCCGAACGCGGCCAGCTCGACCGCCAGGCGGCGTGAGAAGCCGATGACGGCGGCCTTGGCTGTCGAATACTCGAGCGAGCCGAACAGGATGCCGGTGCGGCCGGCGAGCGAGGAGACGTTGACGATGCGGCCGTAGCCGTTGTGCTTCATCAGCGGCACGAGTTCGCGCGTGATGAAGAATTTCGCATCGAGGCTCGCCGCCATGGCCTCGTGCCACATCGCGCCGTCGATCTCCTCGAGCTTTGGCACGCCGCGGAAGCCGCCGGCGCAGTTGACGAGGATGTCGCAGCGGCCCCAGCGCGCCGCGACGGCGGCGGCGACGACCTTCATCTCGGCCTCTTCGGCGCATTCGCCGCGCAGGAAGACCGCGTCGGCGCCCGTCGCCGCCAGCCGCGCGGCGATGGGCTCGCCCAGTTCGGCACGGCGGCCGACCACGGCGACCTTCGCTCCTTCGGCGGCGAAGCGCTCGGCGCAGGACAGGCCGATGCCCGCGGTCGCGCCGGTGATCACGGCCACCTGGCCGGCGATGGAACTGAGGTCGGACACCTGCCCACTCTCCCTGTGACGAGGCGGCCTTCATGACGGTGGGCCGACTGCGGCGCCGAAGGTAGGCCGGCCCTTCCCGTGCCAGCAAGCCGGCAGCGCGCGTAATCTCAGCCCGGCCGGGGCATGGCCGCTATGCGCCGGGCGAACAGGCGGGCCAGCGGGCTCGCCGGCTTGTCGGCCAGCCGCTCGGCCGCCAGCGCCTCGGCCAGGTTGCGCGCGCCGGCGCGGATCGCCGCCTCGATCAGGGTCAGGTCGATGACGTCGCGCTGGGCATGGCTGCCGACGAAGCGGTGCGCTATGGAGCGGAGCGGGCGAAGCAGGCGCAGCACGCCGGCCAAGTCGCCGTCGCCGAAGGATGAAGTGCCAGTTCATGTTGTGGCCGGACGCTATCTTCAGCCGGATGGTATCGGCCGCGGCCGGCCCGGCAAAGGCCGGCGCTGCCATCACGCCGGCGGCGGCAATGCCGACGAGACCTGTACGGAACGCATTGGACATTTCAGGTTCCTTCCGCTGGACAGGTGGCGTTCGACCGCTGCCGACGCGCCAACACACCCTGATGTCGCCGCCGCGCGGTTCGTACCCCGCCGGTCGTCGCCGGATTTTCCCGTGAAGGTTAGCGGCGGGGCTTGAAAGTCTTAAAACGAATACCCCGATCCCGGAACGCGACAATCTGCGTTATGGCGACCCGGGGGCGGCGACGTGCTATCCAGCGCGTTTGGGGGGGGGTAGGCCGATGCCCACGCACTCGTGACCTACATCCGAAGACGGGCCGAATGACATGAAAGCCAAGTCGGACAGTCTGCGCACGACCAAGCCGAAGCGCATTACGCCGCGCCGGCATCTGCGCTACGACGACCGGCGCGCCCAGATTCTCGAAAAGGCGATCCTGTTCTTTTCGGAGTACGGCCTCACCGGCCAGACGCGCCACCTGGCGGTCGCCTGCGGCGTCTCGCAACGCCTGCTCTACCGCTATTTTACCAACAAAGCGGCGCTGCTAGACGAGGTCTACCGCGAGGCCATCGCCAAGCCGTTCGACGAGGCCTGGCTCACCGATCTCGGAGATGCCGCCGTGCCCCTGCACAACCGTCTGCGGCAGTTCTACGCCCGCTACTCCGGGTCGGTGCTGCAGCGCCGCTGGCTGCGCCTGTTCCTCTATTCGGCGCTGGCCGAGAATCCGATGCCGTCCGCCTACGCCGATTCCATCGTCAACCTCATGCTCGACGTCGTCGTGCGGATCGCGGCGCGCGACCTCGGCGCGGCCTTGCCGCAGGACGTCGCGGAAGTGCGCCGCCTTGGCTGGACGCTGCACGGCGCCATCGTGCTGGGCGGCATACGCCGGCACATCTACCGCATCATCGACGACGCGGCCTGGCAGCGCGAAAGCGAGTGCGCGATCGACACGTTCCTCGCCGCCCTGCCGGTGATGTGCCGCCCCGCGCCGAGCGAGCGCCGGGCGCCCGCCGAGCGCCACCTCGACGGCGTCGCCGCCTGAGCGCGACGACACCCCGTCACGGTTTATCGTCGATGGACGACTTTTCGATGCCAGTATTGCATCCCGCCCAGAACAATGGTCTGGAGCCGACGAATAGCGCCCGACGCACGGAGTCCTCGAGGCTTCGCGGAGGCGACGAAGCCGCTACCGGACCGGCGCGAGGCGCAGGGGAGGCTACCGGTATGCGGACGATTTCGCGGGCCGTCGACGTCTTCACCAACTGGCTGATGGTAATTGCGGAGATCCTTGCCGCCTGAATCGCGCTGTTCGTCTTCTTCACGCCGACTGAGGGCACCGGCATGGGCGCGCTGATCGCGCTGATCGTCGGTATCGCCAAGGGCATGCGCGCACGCCAAGTCTACGGGTCGATCCTCGCCGTCGGTCGCTCGGCCGCACCACTGATGGCCATTGTCTTCGCCGCCCAGATCTACTCGCGCACTCTGGCGCTGTCGGGCATCGGTGCGGCAATCGAGAGCATGCTGCTCGATACCGGCCTCGGCACCTGGGGCATCGTGATCGTCATGGTGGTGATCTGGATGCTGCTCGGCATGGTCATCGATTCGGTATCGATCATGCTGCTGACGGTACCGATTTTCTACCCCATCGCCGTCAATCTGCAGATCGACCCGATGGCCTTCGCCATCACCGGCATCCTCGTCGTCGAGGCCGGCCTGCTGACGCCGCCCTTCGGCGTGCTTGTCTTGGCCGTCAAGGCGGTGGCCAACTACATTTCACCGACCACTCTCGGCGCAGTGTTCCGGGGCGCCACCCCGATGTGGGCCATGCTGCTGGCGGTCTGTGTCCTGCTGGCGGTGGAGCCGCAGATCGCCACCCTGCTGCCCAGCCCCATCCTCTACTGACCGGCCAGTTCCCCATTGGCTACCCCGGGGGTGGCCTTCGTGCGACTTGTCGCGCGGGCCGGAACGGATTAGACCTACCGCCAAGAACACGAAAAGATCGTGCCGATGTACCTGGTTGCATGGCGCGCCCGGCGTTATATCACGATGCTATGCGGGGGAAACATGCCTGAAGGTGGCCGGGGTCCAAGGGGCCTGCGCAGCGAAGTCGTCAACAATATCCGCATCGACTGGGACGTGCCTATCGTCATGGACGACGGCCTGATTCTTCGGGCCAACGTCTACCGGCCCGATAACGATACGGGCCGATTTCCGGTCATTCTCAGCCACGGCCCCTATGGCAAGGATCTGGCCTGGCAGGACGGTTACCCGTCGGTCTGGAAGGTCTTCTCCCAGGGTCATCCCGAGGCGATCGCCGGCTCGACCAACGTGCACCAGAGCTGGGAAGTGCTCGACCCGGAGAGGTGGGTACCGGACGGCTATGTACTGGTGCGCGTCGATTCGCGCGGCGCCGGCCGCTCGCCGGGCCGCATCGACCACTGGTCGCCGCGCGAGACCAAGGATTTCCACGACTGCATCGAATGGTCCGGAATCCAGAACTGGTCGAACGGCAAGGTCGGACTGGCCGGCATTTCCTATTACGCGGTCAACCAGTGGCAGGTGGCGGCCATGAAGCCGCCGCATCTCGCTGCCATCTGTCCGTGGGAGGGCTTCAACGATTTCTACCGTGAGATGTCGCACCACGGCGGCATCTACACCTCCTTCATGGGCCACTGGTACGATCTGCAGATCAAGATCATCCAGCACGGGTTGGGCAAGCGCGGCTACAAGAGCCGCGTCAACGGCGAGCTGGCTTCGGGCCCCAACGAGCTGCCCGATACGGAGCTGGTGAAGAACCGCTCGGACCTGGAGGCCGATTACTGGGGGCACGCGCTCGACGACGATTTCTACCGGGCACGAACGCCCGACCTGTCGCAGATCGACGTGCCGCTGCTGTCCTGCGCCAACTGGGGCGGCCAGCCGCTGCACCCGCGTGGCAACTACATGGGTTACATGAATGTCGGCTCGAAGCAGAAATGGCTGGAGTGCCACGGGCTCGAGCACTGGACGCATTTCTACACGCCCTATGGCCAGGCGCTGCAGAAGCAGTTCTTCGATTATTTCCTCAAGGGCGCCAAGAACGGCTGGGGCCGCCGGCCGAAAGTCATGCTGCAGGTGCGCTGGCCGGGCGAGAAATTCGTCGCGCGTGGCGAGAACGAATGGCCTCTGAAGCGCACGAAATGGACCAAATCCTACATTGACGCCAGCAATGCCACTCTCGACCGCAAGGCGCCAACCAAGGCCGCGAAGATCTCGTACAATGGCATGTCGAGCGACGGCGTGACCTTTATGTTGCCGCCGGCTACGGAGGACACTGAGCTGACCGGCCCGTTCGCGGCCAAGCTGTTCGTCTCCTCCTCGACCGCCGATGCCGATCTGTTCGCCGTGGTGCGGCTGTTCTCGCCAGACATGACGGAAGTCACCTTCAAGGGCACGGTAGATCCGCACACGCCGATCGCCCAGGGCTGGCTGCGCGCCTCGCACCGCAAGCTCAACAAGAAGAAGTCTAAGGCGTGGCAGCCCTGGCACAGTCATGACGAACATCAGCCGCTGACGCCCGACCGCGTCTACGAGCTGGACGTCGAGATTCACCCCACCTGCATCGTCGTTCCGGCCGGCTACAGGCTGGCCCTGACGCTGCGCGGCAAGGACTATGTCTGGCCGGGCGCCAAGGACAGCGACACCCAGTTCAAACTGTCCAACTTCGCCAAGCCGCTTACAGGCTGCGGGCCGTTCCTGCACGATCTGGAGAAGGACCGGCCGGCGAAGATCTACGACGGCACGGTGACGCTGCATACGGGCGGCAAGCGCGCCTCGTACCTGCTGCTGCCGGTCATCCCCGGCCGCAGGAAGTAGGCCACCAGAGATTCGGCGCACACCGGAGGGCCGCAGGTTTGCGCGCCCTCCGGCCCCCCCCTATAGTTCCGGCAAGACATTGCGCCGGCACGGGTTTCATCGGCCTGGCGTGAGGGATTGGGGGCGACGATGAAGCTCAGCACGGACCGCATCCTGACGACGCATACCGGCAGCCTGCCGCGCCCGGACGGGCTGAGCCAGATGCTGCTCGACCACGAGGCCGGCAAGCCGGTCGGCACCGCCGCCTTCGAGGCCGCGGCGCGCGACGCCGTGAACGATGCGGTCAAGCGCCAGGTCGCCGCCGGCATCGACATCGTCAATGACGGCGAGATGAGCAAGGTGGGCTACGCGACCTACATCAAGGATCGCGCGACCGGATTCTCGGGCACCAGCCCGCGCCGCGTGCCGGCCGACCTCGAAATGTATCCCAATTTCCTCAAGGCGGCGGCGCAGCGGCGCGAATCCCCGGCCATACAGCGGCCGCTCTGCACTGGCGAGGTCAAATTGCGCGACAACGCGCCGCTGGAGCGCGACATCGCCAATTTCACGGCGGCGCTGAAGAACGCGCGCGTCGTCGAAGGCTTCATGACGGCGGCATCGCCCGGCGTCATCTGCTCCTTCCTGCCGAACGAGTACTACCCCACGGAGGACGCCTATCTCGAGGCGCTGGCCGCTGTGATGAAGACCGAGTACGACGCCATCTACGCCGCCGGCCTCATCCTGCAGCTCGACTGCCCCGACCTCGCGATGGCACGGCACATGCAGTACAAGGCCATCAGCGACGAGGATTTCGTCGCGCGGGCCGATGCCCATATCGAGGTGCTGAACGCCGCGCTCGCCGACGTGCCGGCCGACCGCATCCGCCTGCATCTGTGCTGGGGCAATTACGAGGGCCCGCACATCTGCGACATCGCCGCCGAGAAGATCCTGCCGGTGGTGCGCAAGACCAAGGCGCAGGTCATTTCCTTCGAGGCCTCAAACCCGCGCCACGCGCATGAGTGGACGGCGTGGAAGGCGGCGAAGCTGCCCGACGACAAGGTGCTGCTGCCCGGAGTCATCGATTCGGTGTCGAACTTCGTCGAGCATCCCGAGCTGGTGGCAGAACGCATCTGCCGCTTCGCCGACATCGTCGGCCGCGAACGTGTGCTGGCTGGCACCGATTGCGGCTTCGGCACCTTCGTCGGCTTCGGCAAGATCGACCCCGACATCGCCTACGCCAAGCTGAAGGCGATGGCCGAGGGCGCGGCGATCGCCAGCAAGCGCCTGTGGTAACCCGCACGAGGGGCATCGCGGCCTGACGGCAGGGCGGTTCTACAGAATCAGAATGCAGTTTCGCGGCGGCGGGAAGCCGGCTATGCGTCCGTCTGAATCATCCGGGCGGCGACGCGACGCCGCCACCCTGCCGAGGCTCTTCCCGCCATGCCCACGCCCAGGCGCAAGTCCTACCGCTTCCTGTCCGGCATCGACGACGCCGCCTTCTGCCAGCGCGTCAGCGACGCCCTGGCCGATGGCTACGAACTCTACGGCAACCCGGTGATGGTCATGGACGTCGACAGGCGCATCGTCGGCCAGGCGATCGTCGGCCCCAGGCAGCTCGGCCCCAAGACGTCGCCTCGCAAACCCCGGACGGTACGCACATGACCGGCGATCCCAAGGACTGGCGCCTGCCGACAAGGCTGGTGCGCGCCGGCCTCACCCGCTCGCAGCATCACGAGACTAGCGAGGCCATCTTCTTCAATTCCGGCTACGTCTTCGACAACGCCGCCCAAGCCGAGGCCGCCTTCAAGGGCGAGAACGACGTCTACATCTACAGCCGCTACGGCAACCCAACGGTGTCGATGTTCGAGGAGCGGCTGGCCGCCCTCGAAGGCGCCGAGATGTGCCGCGGAACCGCGACCGGCATGGCCGCCGTCTTCGCTGCTCTGGCCTGCTTACTCAAGCAGGGCGATCGCGTCGTCGCCTCGCGCGCGCTGTTCGGCTCGTGCCACTACATCGTCGACAAGGTGCTGCCGCGCTGGGGCGTTACCACGCGCTTCGTCGACGGCACAGACCTCGACGAATGGCGCGAGGCGCTGGCGACGCCGGCCAACGCCGTGTTCCTCGAAAGCCCGTCGAACCCAATGCTCGACCTGGTCGACGTCGCGGCGGTGTCGGAGCTGGCTCACGGGGCGGGCGCGCGCGTCGTCATAGACAACGTGTTCTCGACCCCGCTCTACCAGCGGCCGCTAGAACTAGGCGCCGACATCGTCGTCTACTCGGCGACCAAGCACATCGACGGCCAGGGCCGCGCGCTCGGCGGCGCGGTGCTCTCGACCAAGGCCTGGATGAGCGAGCACTTCATCCCCTTCTACCGTAACACCGGGCCGTCGATGAGCCCGTTCAACGCCTGGGTGATGCTGAAGGGGCTGGAGACGCTCGAGCTGCGCGTCGAGCGGCAATCGGCCAACGCGCTGGCTCTGGCGCGCTACCTAGAGGCCCACAAGGGAATCGAGTTCGTGCGCTATCCTGGCCTGCCGAGCTTCCCGCAGCACGCGCTGGCGCTCCGCCAGATGAGCGGCTTCGGCAATCTCGTGACCTTCGTGATCAAGGGCGGCAAGAAAGCCGCCTTCGCCTTCGCCGATGCGCTGGAGATGGTCGACATCTCCAACAATATCGGCGACACCAAGTCGCTGATCTGCCACCCGGCGACGACGACGCATTCGCGCATCGGCGCCGAGGAGCGGGCGAAGCTCGGCATTTACGACGGCGTGCTGCGCATCTCGGTCGGGCTCGAACATCCCGACGACCTCGCCGCCGACATCGGCGGCGCGCTCGACCGCGCCGAAGCCGGCTGACCCGGATGGGCGCGGTCGAGCCCCTGTGGGATGCGGCGATGGCACGCCAGACCGCGCGCATCCGCGCCTGGCCTGGAAATATGAGGCGATGGCCTGCCGCGCCACGCTGATGAATGGTGGCGTGGTGTTCCAGACTATGTACCTCGTGGCGACCGATATGGGCCTCGCACCCTGCGCCAGCGGCTCCGGAGATTCGCGCCTCTTAGCCGCCGCGAGGGGCCTCGACCCGTTCGAGGAAACCTCGATCGCCTAATTCGTGCTGGGTCGCCCGGCCATACAGTTCAGATAAGGCCGCGTCGCGCGAGATTGCGCATCAGGTCGGCGAGCCCGAAGGTCCATGGCTCGCATTCGTCGGATGTCCGCATGCGGTTGACGAGCTGGCCAAGCTTCGGCGCGGCGATGGCGACGATGTCGTCGCGCTTGTGCGTGAAACCTTGCCCCGCCTCGCCGCGATCCTCGGTCGGCGCGAACATGGTGCCGAGAAACAGCGCGGCGCCGTCCGGGTACTGGTGCTCGCGGCCGATGAGCTGGGCGACGAGATCGGCGGGATCGCGGCTGATCTTAGCCAGCGACGAGCTGCCCGTCAGCCGGTAGCCGTCGCTGCCGGCCACCGTCAGCGACACCGTGGTCTGGCGCACATCGTCGAGACTGAACGTGCCGTCGAAGAAGCGGATCAGCGGGCCGAGCACGCAGGAGCCGTTATTGTCCTTGGCCTCGCTCAGCAGCAACGCCGAACGGCCCTCGAAATCGCGCAGATTGACGTCGTTGCCCAGCGTGGCGCCGACGATCCTCCCGTCGGAGACGACGATGAGCGCCACTTCCGGCTCGGGATTGTTCCATGAGGATTTCGGATGCAGCCCGGCATCCATCGCCGTTCCGACCGGCGACAGGGTCGCGGCCTTGGTGAATATTTCTGCATCGGGGCCGATGCCTACTTCGAGATACTGGCTCCACGCACCCCGCCGGATGAGCACCTCCTTCAGCGCCATCGCCGCGGGCGAGCCGGGGCGAAGATTTTGCAGATCGTCTCCGATCAGGCGCCGCATCTCGGCGCGGATGGCCACCGCAGCCTCCGGATTGCCGCGCGCCCGCTCATCGATCACACGCTCCAGCATGGATACCACGAAGGTCACTCCGGCGGCCTTCACTGACTGCAGGTCTACCGGTGTAAGGAGCCACGGCTTCGTCCGGTCGCGAGTATCGGGAAAGGTGTTGGCGAGGATCGTGTCGAGGCTGCCGAGCAACGTGCCCTCGGCCGCGCGCAGGGCGTTCGCCGGATCGGCCGTCTCGCACAAATCGCGCATAGTGGCGAAGCGGTGCGCGATGTCGACCACGCCATCGGCGCGGATGGCGACGACGGAGGGGCCGCCCGCATCGGGCCGCCAGACGCGGCCGGCCAGCGCGCCGGCCGTGCCGTCGACCGGCAGCAGCGATGCGACATCCTGTGTGAAGCGAGCCTCGTCCATGGGTTACCCGGTCAAGTTCGGTTCTCGTTGCGCGCAACATCCTAGACGATGCGCCTTGCGAGGACTGGAATATCAAATGCGCGGCGGCGTGGCGCGACATTGCGCGGGCGGCTAAAGTCCCGCCCGGCGCCAGACGGCAAAGAGAACGGGAAGGAACCCTCATGTCCACCGGGCTGTCCGCCGGCCAGCGCACGCAATTCACCTCCGCGCTCGACCTCCTCGCCAGCAAGCTGCTGGAAGACGAGGCGCGCATCGGTATCACCTTTCCCTATGTCACCGAACCGTCCGGCGCCTGGGCGCTGATGCCGGCCTCGGTATCGGCCGGCTATTCCGACACGGGCTGGAGCCACGGCAACTGGTTCTGCGGCTTCTGGGTCGGCCTGCTGGTCGCGGCTGGCCTGCATACGCGCAGCGACGCCTATTTCGGCCTCGCGCGCGAGCGCATGCGGCTGGTCACGCAGCGCACCGACGATCCAAACACGCACGACATCGGCTTCATCTTCGAATCGAGCGCGCTGCGCCTGCTGCACGCGACGGGAGACCTCGCCCAGGCCGACATCGCCATGACCGCCGCGCAGCGCCTGCGCGCGCGCACCATCGTCACCGCGCGCGGCGCCTATCTGTCGTCCTGGGGCCCGCTCGACGATGCCCGCGCGCGCGCCGCCTCGGCCATAGACACCATGACCAATTTGCCGCTGCTCTACTGGGCCGCCGGGCATAGCGGCGATGAGAGCTTCCTGCTCGCCGCCGAGGCGCATGCGAAGACGACGCGCGCCGGCATGGTGCGCGACGACTGGTCGACCTGGCACGCCGTCGAGTACGACACGCGCAGCGGCGCCCGCCGACGCGGCTACACCTTCCAGGGTTACGCGGACGAATCGCACTGGTCGCGCGGCCAAGGCTGGGCTATCCTCGGCTTCGCTGCCACCGCTGCGGCGACCGGAAACGCCGACTATATCGACATCGCCGCGCACTTGTTCGATGCCTACCGGAGGTGCCTCGGCGACAATCCGATACCGCCCTGGGATTTCGACGATCCGCGCGGCGCGGCGGCCCCGCGCGACAGTTCGGCCGGCGCCGTGGTGGCGAACGGCCTGCTGCGCATGGCCGATCTCACGCCCGACGCGGCACAGGCCGCCCGCTGGCGCGGCTTCGCGCTCACGACGCTGGAGGCGCTGTGCCGCGAGGCGCTGGCGACGGACCCGCGCCATCGCGGCCTGCTGCGTCACGGCGTCTATTCTATGCCGCAGGGCATTGGCACCGATTCCGCCGTGCTGTTCGGCGACTACTTCTTCACGACGGCGCTGATGCGCGTGCTGTACCCCGGCGCCTTCGTCGCCGCCGACCAAAAGCTTTCCTGATGGGAGACCGCCCGATGGCCACGCTCGCCTCCGCCCCCCGACGCCGGCTCGGCGCCAGCGGCCTCACCGTCGCGCCCGTCGGCCTCGGCTGCGTGTCGATCGCCGGTGCCTACGGGCCCAGCGACGATGCCGCCGGCATCCGCCTGCTGCACGCGGCGATGGATGCCGGCGTCGACCATTTCGACACTGCCGACCTCTACGGCCTAGGCCATAACGAGGAGATCATCGGCCGGGCCGTGCGCGGCCGCGCCGGCAAGGTGGTGGTGGCCACCAAGTTCGGCCAGATCCAGCGCAACCCGCCGCCCAACGCCATCGATGGCAGTCCCGCCTATGTCATGTCGGCCTGCGAGGCGAGCCTCCGCCGGCTCGGCTGCGAGACCATCGATCTCTACTACCAGCATCGCCTCGACCCCAAGGTGCCGATCGAGGATACGGTCGGCGCCATGGCTCGGCTGGTCGAGCATGGCAAGGTGCGCGCGCTCGGCCTGTCTGAGGTCAACGCCGTCACCATCCGACGCGCCCATGCGGTGCATCCGATCGCCGTGGTGCAGAACGAGTATTCGCTGCTCTATCGCGAGGATGCCGAGGAGGCGCTGGCGGCGATGCGCGAGCGCGACATCGCGCTGGTCGCCTACGCGCCGCTCGGCCGCAGCCTGCTGGCCGGCACGGTGCCCGGCGCCGAGGGCTTCGCCAAGGGCGATCTGCGCGGTACCATGCCGCGCTTCGCCGCCGGCAATTTTGCCAGCAACCACGCCCTGGTCGACCGCATCGCCGATTTCGCCCGCACCAGGGGCTGCACCGCGGCGCAGCTCTCGCTCGCCTGGCTGCTGGCGCAGGGGCCGGACATCCTGCCGATTCCAGGCACCAAACGGCCCGAGCGGCTGGCCGAGAACATCGCGGCGGTCGACATCAGCCTGAGCGTCGCCGAGCTGGCCGCGCTCGACGCGCTGGTGCCGCGCGGCTCCGCCACCGGCACGCGCTATCCCGAATACCTGATGGACTCGATCAACCTGTAAGGGGTGATTGTCGTCTTGGCTCGCGCCGAGATTTTACGCGGCCGGGTTATGTTCTAGACTGCGCCCGTTGCAAGATCGTCCCGAGGATTACGCCGATGACCTTCAGCGTCCATCCGGTCACCGACAATTTCGCCGCGGAGATCGGCGACATCGACCTGCGCCGACCGCTCTCGCCGGACGAGGTCGTAGCGCTGGAATCCGCTTTCAACAAGTACGCCGCGCTGATCTTCGGCGACCAGCATCTCAGCGACGAGGAGCAAATCTCTTTCAGCCGCAATTTCGGCCCTCTGGAAAACACCATCCAGGCCATACGCAAGGACTCCAGGCTGCGCGTGCGGCCCGAGATGGCCGATGTGTCTAACCTCGACGCCAGCAACAACGTCATGCCGGCCAACAGCACGCGGCGCAAGTTCAACGACGGCAACCGGCTGTGGCACACGGATTCTTCCTTCAAGCGGCTGCCGGCGAAATGCTCGCTGCTCTATGCCCGCACCATCCCGCCGACCGGCGGCCACACCGAATTCGCCGACATGCGCGCCGCGTACGACGCGCTTCCCGCCGCGACCAAGACGCGGCTGGAAGGTCTGGTGGCCGAGCATTCCATCATGACCTCTCGCGCGCGCATCGGCTTCGCCGATTTCGCGCCGGAGGAGCACGAGCAGATGCCGCCCGTGCCGCAGGTGCTGGTGCGAACCCATGCCGGCTCGAAGCGACGCACGCTCTACATCGCCTCGCATGCCGGACGCATCTACGGCATGCCGGACGAGGAGGCGCAGACTCTGCTCGCTGAACTGATGGCGCATACCACGCAGCGCCAGTTCGTCTACACGCATCGCTGGCGGCCGAACGAGCTGGTGATGTGGGACAACCGCTGCACCATGCATCGCGGCCGGCCCTACGACGATCTTCGCTACAAGCGTGACGTGCGGCGCACGACGGTCTCGGACGTGGCGCCGACCTGCGAGCAGGAAGGCGTCTTCCCGGACATGGCGGCGGCGCAGTAGCGCCCGCCCTATCAGCGGCCTCGCCGCCTGCCGAGAACCTTCGCCAGAGCCTGTGCGCCATCGCGCAGCGGCGCCCGGTGCGCATCGTCGATCGCCGGCCCCTCGCCGAGGGCGCGGGCCATCTCCGCCAGGATGTCGGCCAGCAGGTAGTAGTTCAGATTGATCGACACCTCGCGCCGCTGCTCTTCCGTCCGCAGCATCTTCACCAGCACTTCTTCGGCGTCGGTGCGAACCTCGAAGCCGCTGTCGCGGCCGAAGGCGCCTATATACGCCTTGTCGGGAAAGTCGATCGCGACCTCGGCCATGTCTGCCACCGGCTTCATGGCTGCGCCTCCGTGCTAGCGAAGAAGGCTCGCAAGGTCGCAGCAGTGGCGGCATGGCGGCATGAGGTGGATCAAGAAATCGGGGCCGCCATGAACGGCGCACCTGCGCCTACAGGAATGGAGCCAGCTCGATCGGCCGGCCGTGCGGTGTCGCTTCCGCCGCACGCTCCCAGGCCTCGTGGCGATTCGCCAGCTCCTCGGCGCTGGCGAGGCCCTTGGCGGCAACCAGTTTCTCCAGCGCCGCCAGCCAGTGATGCCAGTAATCCGACGGGCCCGCGGCGCCGATCTCGGCGGCCAGCGCCGCGGCCCATTCCGGCCAGGTGAAGCGGCCACTGGCGTGCAACTCGACAGCCATGGCGAAGGCCTGCGCCTGCCACGGCGCGGAAAACACCGGCCCGTCCGTGTCGACGGGCAGCGCCAGCAGGTCGGGCCAGCCCGCCTCGCGCCGCGTCATGCCGGCTCCAGATGATCGTCCCACAGATCGACGAAGACGCGGTCGCGCACCGGCGCCTCGTCGCCCCACAGGTCGCGGGCGAGGAAGCCGATACCGTAGCAATGCCGGCCGATCTTCTCGCCCCGGGCGCTGGCATCGGCGAAGACGAAGAGTCCGTGGTCGCGCAGCACCGTGCCGACATGGCCGCGCACGTAGCGCGGCGCCCGCGTATGGCCTTCGGGATGACGATTGAGCACCCGCACCGCGTCGCCGACGGCGAAGCGTGCCGGCTTGCCCTCCTCCATGCGGAACTTGTCCCCGCGCGCCAGCGCCGGGGCGACGCGCTCGGGCGGCAGCCGGCGCTCGCGCAAGGCCGGCTCGGCCGGCCGCTCGGCCACGCCGCTGGCCAGTTCGCCCGGCGTGACAATGCCGGCCTGCAGCAGCAGGGTCGAGACGCCGTAGAGCCAGATCTCGTAGTAGCTGCTGGCGAGGTAGCGCGCCGGCGACTGGTTCTCGCGCACCGCGCGGCCCATGTCGATGTTCCAGCGGCCGAGCGCGCCGGTGGCGATCTGGAGGGCGAACATGCGCCGCTCCCATTCGGCATGGAACACCGGCTCGTCGGCCTCGGCGACCACCGGCCCGAAGCCTTGCATGCCACCCATGTCGTGCGCACCGTTCATGCGCCGCGGCCTCCCTCGCGCGGTCCCGCCACCTTCTCGACGCCGATCATGGCGTTGCGCGTGACGAGGCCGGCCAGCGATTCAAGGTCCATGCCGGCGGTCCCCCCGGGACGTTCCGGCAGCACTAGGTGGCGCAGCTCGGCCGTCGAATCCCACACCCGCACCTCGACCTCGTCGCCGACCGCCGTGCCGAATTCGCGCAGCACGCCGCGCGGATCAATGACCGCGCGCGAGCGGTAGGGCGCCGATTTATACCAGACCGGCGGCAGGCCGAGTACGGGCCACGGGTAGCAGGAACACAGGGTACACACGACGAGGTTGTGGACGACGGGAGTGTTCTCGACGACGTACATGCTCTCTCCCTGCCGGCCGGCATAGCCCATGTCGGCGATGGCGGCACTGGCGTCGCTCAGCAGCCAGTCGCGGTAGTCCGGCTCGAGCCAGGCACGGGCGACCACGCGGGCGCCGTTGCGCGGACCGATCCTCGTCTCGTAGGTCTGGATCAGCGCGTCGAGGGTCGCCGGATCGACGAGGCCCTTCTCGACCAGCAGAGATTCGAGCGCGCGCACGCGCAACTCGGTTTCGGACAGATGCTCGTGCCCGTGATCGGCCATGCAAGGCTCCAACTGGATCTTGAAAGGCTGGCACAGCGATGCGAGAGCCGCAACCCGTGCCCAATGTTGCATCCGGACTGCGATGCGCCCAGCTTTCCGTTGCCTGCCGGGGAGGGAGGGCAACCGAAGGAGGGGAGGCAGGCAGGCGGGAACGGTTCGTCGACATCGCCACGCCGGATGGCCTGATGAAGACCTTCGTCGTGCATCCCGAGCAGGACGGGCCGTTTCCGACCGTCGTGCTCTACATGGATGTCTGGGGCGTGCGCGAGCAGCTTTACGACATCGCCCGCCGCATCGCCTCGGTCGGCTATTGCTGCGTCGTGCCCGACCTCTACTACCTCGTCGCCTGGGTGCCCTTCGACCTGCGCGACGCGACCGGGCTCATGATCTCGCTGCTGCGCCTGACCAACGAGATGCAGGCGAAGATGCGCTCCGCGCGCCAGCACCTGAAGGACGCCATGGTCGTCGCCGACAGCAGGGCCATCCTCGACGGCCTCGACGGCGATCCCGCCGTGCACTCCGGCCCGGTCGGATCGGTCGGCTACTGCATGGGCGGCCGCCATGTCGTCTGCGTCGCCGCCGCCCGGCCCGACCGCTTCCGCGCCTCGGCCTGTATGCACGGCACGTCGCTGGTCACGGATGGCGCCGACTCGCATCATCTCGGCGCGCCGCGCATTAGCGGCGAGCTTTACTGCGGCTTCGCCGAACACGATCCCTTCGCGCCGCCGGCCACCATCGGGGCGATGCGCGAGATTCTCGCCGGCAAGCCAATACGCTATCGCGAGCAGATCCACCTCGGCGCCGATCATGGCTACGCCATACCCGACCGCGACATCTACGGCAAGAACGCCGCCGAGCTGTACTGGGATCTTATCTTCGCCATGTACCACCGGCAGCTCGGTCCCTACGGGGCGGCACCCGGCACGGCTTCGGCCACCACAAGATAGCGCAACTGACCGGGCAGTCGAGCGGCCAGCCGGTCGTCAGCACCAGACAGCGCCCCTCGGCCGTCAGGTCGACGCCGGGGCTGTCCCAGGTCACCACCCGCGTGTCGCGGGCGATGAAGGTGAAGCGCCGTCCGTCGGTGCGCGCGATCTCGACACGGTCGCCCGGCGCGAGGTCGCCCAGGAAGGCGAAATGCGTGTCGCGATGGGCGGCGATGACGCTGCTGCCGGCCTCGCCCGGCGCGACCGTGCCGTCGAGCAGCGCCGGGCCGAAGGCCATCGCCTCGCCGCTGGCGCCGCCAAGCACGACCTGTTCGATGCCATGGCGCGGCACGACAAGGCGGGCGACGGGCCAGGTATCGGCCCAGGACCATGCCTTGACCGGCCCTCCCGTCGCTGCGCCGGCAGCGAAGGCACGGTCGAGCAGGACCTGCGCAAGCACTACCTTGGCCGGAATCCACAGCCCCTGCGTCAGCGCGGCCAGCCCCGCGCCCAGCAACGCGCCGCCAGCCAGAAGGCCAGCCGACGCCTCAAGCCGACTCCCTGCTGGTCCGCCGGCGGCTGGGCATCAGCAGCGCCCGCCCGCCGACGACGGCGACGAGGCCGCCTGCCGTCAGCAGCGCCGCCGGCGTTGCCGTCTGCGGCAGGGTCATCGCCGGCGGCGGCGCGGCGGCCGCGGACATCTGCATCGGTGCCGTGGCGGCGAGTAGCGCATGGCGCTCCAGAGCCGGGCCGAAGACCTTCTCGAACTGCCATCCTGCGGGCAGGTTGAGCGGAATGTCGGAGCGGACGAGCGGCTCGCCTTCCGGCCGCGCCGGCGTCCGGTCGACGGCGACGAGGCTGGTCAGGCGCGTAAGCAAATGGTGTTCAAGGGCCAAAGCGAGGATGTCACGGCCGCTCGTCGCGTGATCTATCGCTCCGAGGATCGCCGAGGCTTCCAGAGTGTCGATGCGGCGGCGCGCCCACAGCTTCGCGATGCCGTGGCCTGCCTGCACGCCGTCGGTCGGCAGGGTGGCGCTCCAGGGCCGCTCGCCTATATTGCCGGACAAAGTGAAACTGTCGCCCATATGCGGCGCACGGGCCAGCAGCACAACAGGATCGCCGACATAGAGGTCCGGCGGCGGGTTTGGTGTCGCGTCGACGCCCGCGGCGGCGAAGCGTGACCCCAGCTCCGTGGCAATGGACTTTCGAGCTTGGCGAAGAGCGCGCGCATGCCTTCCTCGTCCTGCTCGGCCGACCCGATATGGATGAAGATGCCTCGGCCGATTTACGCCGCGAGTGCCATCAGATGGCTGTTCGGCGCCGCGCCGATGCCAACCATGAAGATACGCGAGCGGCCACGCGCCTGGGCCATCAGGCCGAACACCTGGGTCTCGTTGCCGATGTCGCCGTCGGTGAGGAAGATCACCTGCCGCACCTCGCCGCGTCGTCTTGCGTCGGTGTCGTCCAGCACCATGTCCAGCGCCGGCACCATCTCCGTCTCGCCATCGGCGGCGAGGCGGGAGACCCAGTCGCGCGCGCTGGCGAGGGTTCAGGCATCGGCCGGAACCGGTGCCCGGAACAGGGCGGTAGCGTCGCTGGCGAAGCGTACGACGTTGAAGCGGTCGCCAGGTTTCAGCCCGTCGAGCGCCACGATCAGCGCCGCCCGCTCCTGTTCGATCGAGGCGCCGGCCATCGAGCCGGAGGTATCGAGCACGAAGATCGCCTCGCGCGCCCGGCGCCTTTCCACCGCCGCGACCACCGGCGGCACGACCATGGCCAGCAGGTAGTCGGGATCGCCGACGCGCTCGCGGAACAGGCCGATCGACGGCGCGGCGCTCGCCTGCGGACGCCACGCCAGCTCGAAATAGCGGGCGGCCGGCACCTCGCCATCGGCCATCGCGACCAGCCGCGCATCGTCGCCCGCCGCGCGGACGGCGATCTTGTGGTGCGCGCTCTCGACATCCTACAACGGGAAGCCGGACCGCAAACGGATCTGCAACTTCACCGGATTGGCCAGCGGCGCGACGCCGGGGTCCAGCACCGGAGCGTCCTGCCACGCCTCGCGCGTCGCCCAGCCGTGGCGCAGGGTATCGGCCGACGCTTCCTAGCGGATCGCCGGCGGCGTGTAGAGCGGCGCCACGACCAGCGGTACGCGCAGGGAATAGCGCGCCCCGTCCTGTCGTACTGTCTCCTGATATTAGATCTGCACGACGATACTTTCGCCCGGGCCGGTATTGGCGACCGAGGTGGTGAAGACGTTGGGGCGCTGCTGTTCGACCGGGATGGCGCGCCGGCCGCTCGCCGCCGCCTCGTCGTAGGCGCGGCGGGCGGCCGCGCGCTCCTCGATCTAGCCGACGACGATGCGCGTGCCGATGACCCTTCTCAGCGTGTATACGGCGGCCTTCTCGGGCAGCGGGAAAACATAGACGCCTTCAACCCAGAGGTCGGTCAGGTTGACGAATCTATGGGCCACGCGCGTGCGCGCCGTCGGGCCTGACACGACGATGTCGTAATCAGTCGCCAGGCTCGGCGCGGCGACGGTTGCGCCGTTCTCGCCGACCGCCAGCAGCAGGCCGGCCGGACTGCCATCTGCGGCGGACTGCGACCATCCCCGCATCGGCACGGCCATGCCGGCCAGAAGAATAATCCACGCAAGCAGGAGCGCCTGACGCAGCCGGGCGCGAACGAAAGGAATCATGGAGATTGTCCCCGGTCGAGTGTCCCCGCGGTCCCTCCGTCTAGCGAACGCCTGACGGGTGCGGTCACAGTGTAGTGTCGACGACGAGGCAGGCCGCGCCTGGGCCGGATCGGGGAATTTTCGTGGCACTACGGGAGACCCTTACGGTCACGGACGGAACGCTATAACTCTACAAAATACTGAATACACAATGGTGAGGCGCGCGGGAAGTGGTACAGCTGGGCCACGCCGCCGTTGGTACAAACTCAAGGGCCTCATCCTGAGGAGCCCGCGAAGCTGGCGTCTCTAAGGACGAGGCCCGTGGTGGCGAGGCTGGCCGGACACTCGCTAGAACGTCCGCACGTCACCGGCGCCGCCGAAGGCTTCCCAACCGCCGTCGACGAACAGCGTCTCTCCGGTGATGAACGACGCCCAGTCGGAGGCGAGGAAGGCGATGGCCTGGGCTACTTCGGCCGGCGTGCCGAGGCGGATCAGGGGCGTGCGCGACTCCAGCCGCGCCACGTCGACCTTGCCGGCCTCGACCAGCCCGGCGATCATCGGCGTGGCGATATAGCCCGGCGCCACCGCGTTGATGCGCACGCCGTGCGGACCCCATTCGCCCGACAGCGAGCGAGTCAACGCGCGGATCGCCGCCTTCGACGGGCCGTAGGCCGTGCGCCTCGGCCAGGCGCGCTCGCCGTTGACCGAGGCGATGTTGATGATAGAGCCAGATTTCTGCGCCACCATAATGCGGCCGGAGGCGCGGCAGATCTGGTAAGTACCGCGCAGGTTCACGTCTAGGATGCGCTGCCACGGCCCCATATCGCGGTCGAGAGCCGGCTTCACCTCGTCGACGATGCCGGCGCTGTTGACGACGATTTCGAGCCCGCCTAGAGCGCTCGCCGCCTCTGCGACCATGCGTTCGCAATCGGCTTCCACGGCCACGTCTCCGGTGAAGGTCGGGCATGTGCCGACCGCCGCCTGCACGGCGGCGAATCCGTCTGCCCTGATATCGGCCAGCGCGACGCGCGCGCCGAGGCTCGCCAGCACCTCGACGGTGGCGGCGCCGATGCCGCTGGCGGCACCGGTGACGAGCGCCCGCTTGCCGGCGAGCGTGAAGGGCATAACGGTCATAGTTGGATTCCTGATTGCGGTGGCGGTGCGCGCCGGCCGCAGACGGCCAGCACGATATTGCCGAAATGCCGGTTGGCGCTCATGTGCTCCAGCGCCTCGGGGGACTCGTCGATCGGAAATTCGCGGTCGATCGGCAGGGACATCCTGCCGGCCTCGATGGCAGCGCCGAGATCGGCCTGGCTGCGCCGCACGATATCGCTCACTTCCTCGACCGTGCTGGTACGGAAGGTAACGCCGATGTACTCGATTCGGCGAAACGCATGCAGGTCGAAGTCGAACTCGCCTTTCATACCGCCGAGCCGTATGACATGGGCGATGCGGCCTAGGATGCGCGTCGCGGCGAGGTTATGGCTCGCCACATAGCCCGAGATCTGGTCGACGATGAGGTCGACACCGGCGGCGGCGGTCTCCTCCAGCACCTGCACGACCCATTTCGGGTCGCGCGAATCGAGTGCTAGGGCGGCACCGAACTCGGCGAGGCGCGCGCGGCGGCCCTGGTCGGTCGAGGTGCCGATCACCAGCTTGGCGCCCTTCAGCTTCGCGATCTGCATGCCGATCAGGCCGACGCCGGAACTGGCGCCCTGCATCACGATCGCCTCGCCAGCGACGAGGCGGCCATTGGTGACGGCCGCGTCGTGCATGGTCTGCAGCGCCACCGGCAGCGTGGCGGACTGGGCAAAAATCATGTTGTTGGCCGGGATGCGCGTGACGCGCCCGGCATCGGTGACGGCATATTCGGCGAAGCCAGCCGGGCCCGAGCCCATCATGAGGTCGCCGGCCAGGAGGCCGGTGACGCCCTTGCCGAGGGCGGCGATCTCGCCAGCCCATTCGCTGCCGACCACCGTGCCCTTGCCGCCGACCCGGCCATGCGCGCGGCCACTGGCGGCCGCCACGTCAGCGCGGTTGAGGCCGCAGGAGCGTATTTTTACCTTCACCTCGCCGGGCTTCGGCTGCGGTTCGGGGATGTCGGCCATCTAGGCCCAGCCCTCGCCGACGACAACGGCCTTCATGGTCGCTTCCCCCGTTCGATTTTCCGCTGGCATGGCAGCATTAACGACTGCGCTTGTCGATTGCGCCGGCGTCACACTCGCCTGTCGTTCCGGGCGAAAGCTGTCGCCTCACCCGTCCGTGCGCTTCCTCGCCCCCGCCTGCTGTACGAGCTGTTCCAGCACGTCGTAGGTCTGCGCGCCGACCACGCCGTGTCCGCCGGCGACATAGGTCGGCACGCCGGTGATGCCGTATTGCTGCGACTTCGACCAGTCGGCGTCGACGGTGTCCCTGAAGCGGCGCGTTGCCAGCACCGCACGCGCCTCCTCGACCGGCAGGCCGGCCGACGCCACGAGGTCGAGCAGCACCTCGACATCGCCGATGTTGCGGGCATCGACGAAATAGGCGCGGTAGATCGCGTCGTGCAGCTTGTCGCCGCCAGGTGCCGTGTCGGCCCAGACGCCGAGTTCCTGCGCTAGGCGGCTGTTGTAGCTATGGGTGCGCTTGCCGTATGGCAGCCCCTCCAGATCCATCATCCGCTTCATGCGCGTGTACATGGCGTCCGGGTCGAGGCCGCGGCTGGCGTAGTATTCCGCCATCAGCCGGCCCTCGGCCGGCGTGTCGGGGTGCAGCGGGAAATGCACCAGCTTGATCCGGACGTCGTATTCCCTGGCGAGCTTTTCGATACGCACGGTACTGAGGTAGCACCAGGGTCAGACGTAGTCGCTGAAGACCTCGATTTCGACGGGCTCGGCCATGGCGGCCTCCTTGCGGTTTGCGGTGGCGTCGCCGCGACCTTGCCACGCATGGCAGTACGCAACAATGCGCCGGGCTGCACCTCGCAGCATACTGTCGTCCCGGACGCGCCGGAGTCGAGAGCCGGGACCCATGAACACAGGCCACGGCCCTCTTGTTCAGGGCCCGTGATCATGGGCCCTGGCTCTGCGCGCCTCGCGCTCCGGCCGGGGTGACAGTCCTGGTTTCAGGCGCGATGCTCGGGGCCCTTGGCAGCGACGGGAGAGGCGGCATGGCGGGCACAGTGGCGGCACCGGACATCAAGGGCTTCTGGCAGGCGATCGGGCAGCGCGCCACGGGCTCGACCATCGTCACGGCGCGGGGCGCGGACGGCCCGGCCGGATTCCTCGGCCTCTCGGCGACGCATCTGTCGGCCGACCCGCCGCTGATGCTGGTGTCGATCGACCGGCGCACCTCGGCGCTCGCCGCCGTGCTCGCCTCCCGGCACTTCGCCATCAACTGGCTCGGCGCCGACGACACTGCGCTGGCCGAGGAGTTCGGCGGTCGTGGCACGGCCAAGGGCGCCGACCGCTTCGCCCCCGGCCGCTGGGCCACGCTCGTCACCAGCGCGCCGGTCCTCGTCGACGGCGCCGGCGCGGTCGATTGCACGCTGGAGGAAACTATCGAGCGCGGCGGCACGGTCATCGCCATAGGCCGCGTCGCCGGCGTGGCGACAGGCAAGACCGAGCCGCTGGTGCATTTCCGCGGCGGGTACAGGCGACTGGCGCTGTCCGGGTGACCAAGCCCTCCAACTCACCTTACAGGTTGGCCGCCCCCACGCGCCTCACCCTGAGGATTCCGGGCAAGCGGGCGTCTCGAAGAGCGAGGGGGGTCAGCTGTACCGCGTCGGCTCGTGGCCGGCGATGCAGGCGGCGAAGGCTTCCTGAAGCTCCGCCTTGTCGAGGTTGCGACCGATGAAGACGAGGCGGCTCTCGCTCGTCTCGCCATCCTTCCACGGCTTGCCGAAATCGCCTTCCAGAATATTGTGCACCGCCTGCACGACGAAGCGCTCCTCGTAGCCGGCGAAGTCGAGGATGCCCTTGGTGCGCAGCAGGTCGGGCCCGCGCGCATCAACCAGACGGTTGAGCCAGCCCATGGTACGGATGCCGTCGAGCGGCTCCGTCAGGCGCAGGCTGACGGAACCCACATGTTCCTCGTGCGCGTGGTGGTCATCGGTGAGGAAATCGGGCTCGACCTCGAGGATGCGGTCGAGGTCGAAGGCGCCCTGTTCGAGGATGGAGCGCAAATCGACATCGCAGCGCGTGGTGCGGTGGATCGGCGCCAGCGGGTTGATGGCGCGGATGCGCGCCTCGACCACCGCCAGCTCCGCCTCGTCCAGCAGGTCGATCTTGTTGAGCAGGATTGTGTCGGCGAAGGCGAGCTGGCCTTCCGCCTCGTGCATGTCGGCGAGGCGCGGCAGGATGTGGCGGGCATCGACCACGGTGGTAATAGAATCGAGCTTGGTCTTCGCGCGCACGCTCTCGTCGGCGAAGAAGGTCTGCGCTACCGGCGCCGGATCGGCGAGGCCGGTCGTCTCGATGACGATGGCGTCGAAGCGGTCGCGCCGCTGCAGAAGATCGCCGAGGATGCGGATGAGGTCGCCGCGCACGGTGCAGCAAATGCAGCCATTGTTCATCTCTAACACTTCCTCGTCGGTGTCGACGACGAGGTCGTTGTCGATGCCGATCTCACCAAACTCGTTGACGATGACGGCATAGCGGCGGCCGTGCCGCTCGGTAAGGATGCGGTTTAGCAGCGTCGTCTTGCCGGCGCCGAGGAAGCCGGTTATGACCGTGACGGGAATCTTGTTCATGGCCGCTATTCCTGACGCGCGGGGGGCCTACTGTAAAGCGGCGGCGCGAATGGCGTCGGGCGTGAAGGGCAGCCGGACGAGGCGCAGGCCGGTGGCGTCCCGGATGGCGTTGGCGATGGCCGCCGCCGTCGGCCCCAGCGCGCATTCCGAGGGCCCGAGATAGGGCTGGTCCGGACGGTCGATCAGCACCACCTCGATGGCCGGCGCATTGTCGAAGCGCAGGATCGGGTAGCTCTCCCAGTCGCGGCTGGTCACGCCTCCCGCATCCCAGGTCACCTGTTCGCACAGCGTCCAGCTCGCCGCCTGAATCGCGGCGCCCTCGATCTGCAAGGCGAGGCCGTCGCGGTCGACCACCTGGCCGGCATCCGCTGCCACCGTGACGCGGCGCAGATGCACAAGCGCGGCATCGTCCACCTCAAGGTCAACAACTACGGCGGCATAGGCCTTGAGGCCGTTGTAGCGCGCGAAGGCGAGGCCGCGCCCCCGCCCGGCCCCTTCCCCCGTGCCCGCGCGGCCCCAGTGGCCGCGCTCCGCCGCCGCGCGCAGCACGTCATGCGCGCGCGCATCGTCGAGATGGCGCAGGCGGAAATCGAGCGCGTCGATGCCGGCGGCGCGCGCCAGCTCGTCCATCATCGTCTCGATCGCCATCACATTGGCGTAGGCACCGAGCGAGCGCAGGGTCGAGGTGCGCAGGGCCATGCCCGGCACCAGATGCTTGACCACGCGCTTGCGCAGGAAGCCGTAATACGGCGTGGCATTGCGATGGACGCCGGCTAGCGGCGCCAACAGGAAGGGCTCCGGCACGAAGGGCGCCACCGGGTTCTCGACGAGATGCGTCGCCAGCATGCGGCGCGGGCCGCTGGCGTCGTGTCCCGGGCGCGGGCGCGTGCGGTGCGTGTCGCTGAAGGTCTCGTGCGACCAGTCGATCACGCGGCCCTCGGCATCGAGGCTGGCGCGCACATAGATCACCATCGCCGGGCCGTAGGGCTCCCAGGCGTGCTCGTCCCCGCGCGACCATTTTAGCATCACCGGCCGCCCGGGCAGCGCGCGGGCGACGATGGCGGCGTCGAGCGCGGCGTCGTCGGCGCCGTTATGGCCGTAGCAGCCGGCGCCGCGCTTCTGCACGAGACGCAGTTTCGCCACGTCCATGCCGAGGGCTTCGGCGAGGGTCTGGCGGATCTGGTGGACGCCCTGGCTGTGCGTCCAGATCGTCAGGGCGCCGTCCTCGAACAGCGCCATCGCCGCCGAGGGTGCGATGGAGGCGTGCATGACATAGGGGCGTTCGAGACGCAGATGCAGCGTCGTGACGGCTGCGTCCGGCGGCGGATCGAGCGGCGGTACGGGTTCCTCGACCGCGTCGCCTTCGCGCACCGGCAGGCTGATGCGCGGCGCCGTCACCAGACGCTGCCAGATGTCGCGCGTGTCGAGCCCGCCATTGTCGGCCCATTGCGCGGCTGTGGCGACGCGCGCGGCGAGGCGCACGGCCGTGTATTCGTCCGAATGCACCACGGCGAGGAAGCTGCCATCGCGCACGAGACTGCCGCCTTCGAGTCGTCCCTCGACCGCCGGGTCGAGGGCGGCGAGGCGCGCACGGTGATGCGGCGGGCGCACGAGGCGAGCATGCAACATGCCGGTCAAGATCATGTCGTGGAGGAAGGGCGCCGCCCCGCGCACCAGCGCGGCGAGGTCGCGCGCGACGACCGTGCCGCCGATCTGCCGGTAGCGCGCGGCGGGCTTGGGCGCGATGGCGGTATCGACCTCGATGCCGAACCCGCACCCGTCCATCAGCTCCCAGTAGGTGACCGAGCGGTTGGTCGTGGCGGAGCGCACGATGCCGTCGCTGACGTCGAGGGTGGCCGGGTCGACGCCGAGCGCCGAGGCCGCGCGCGCCAGAAGATGGCGGCGCGCCGTCGCCGCGGCGAGGCGGATAGACTGTCCCGAGCGCTCGACCGAATTGCTCGCCGAGGTGTGCTCCTCGTCGAGCGAGACTGCGGTGTCGACGCCGTCGATGTCGATGATCCCGTAGTCGACGTCCAGCTCCTCGGCGGCGATGAGGGCCAGAGCCGTGGTCACGCGCTGTCCGATATCGACCTTGCCGGTGCGCACCGTCACGCGCCCGTCCGGCGTCAGCGCCAGCCAGTCGTCGACGGCGCGGTAGCGCGCCAGACTCTCGGTTGTCATGGCCGCGCCCCGCCATCGCTCGACAGCGCATGGACGGCGCGCAACACGCGGGCATGCGTGCCGCAACGGCAGAGATGCGGTTGCAGCGCCGCGCGGATGGCCTCCTCCCCGGGGCGTGGATCGGCGCGCAGTAGGCCGGCGACGGCGATCACCATGCCGGGGATGCAGTAGCCGCACTGGGCGGCGCCGGCCGCGACGAAGGCCGCGCCGACAGCGTCGAGGAGAGAGTCGCCATCCGCCTCGATCGTCACGATGTCGCGGCCGGCTAACTGCCCGGCTGGCACGTTGCAACTCAGCACCGAGGCGCCGTCGACCAGCACGGCGCAGGCGCCGCACTGTTCCAGACCGCAGCCGAACTTGGTGCCGGTCATCCCCAGCTCGTTGCGCAGCACATAGACCAGCGGCGTCGCCGGATCGGCGGCGATCGCATAGACGCTCCCGTTCACACACAACGACAGGCCGGACAAGACCGCCTCCCCGGAACGCACGGACCCACCGATCCTAGCAACTCCCATGCCGAATGTTCACTCCTCTCCCAATGGGAGAGGGATATCCTGGCCAGATCGCCCCTACTCCCCCGCCAGCCGCGCGGCGGGGCGGTCGGCGAAGAAGCGGTTCTCCGGGCGGCGCAGGCCGAGATGGTCGCGCAGCGTCGTGCCCGCGTAGTCGCGGCGGAACAGGCCGCGCCGCTGGATCTCCGTCACCACCTTGCCGCAGAAATCATCGAGGCCGCCGGGCAGATATGGAAACATGATGGTGAAGCCGTCGCTGCCGCGCGTGGCCAGCCACTCCTCCATCTGGTCGGCAATGATCGCCGCCGTGCCAACCATGGCGAGGCCAGAATAGCCGCCTAGCCGCTGGGCGAGCTGGCGGACGGTGAGGTTCTCACGCTTCGCCAGCGCCACGGCGCGGTCGCGGCCGCTCTTCGAGGCATTACTATCGGGTATTTCCGGCAGCGGTCCGTCGGGATCGAATTTCGCGGCGTCGGTGCCCAGCGCGATCGACAGCGAGGCGATCGCGCTCGCCGCATGCACCAGGCCGTCGAGCGTCGCCCGCTTGGCGCGCGCCTCCTCCACCGTGTCGGCGACCACGACGAAGCAGGCCGGCAGGATCTTGAGGCCATCGGGATCGCGGCCGAGCTTCGCCATGCGCCCTTTCACATCGGCGTAGAATTCCCGCCCCGCTTCCAGGTTGGCGACGGAGGTGAACACTGCCTCGGCCGTCTCGGCGGCTAGCTGCCTGCCGAAATCTGAGGCACCGGCCTGCACGATCACCGGCCATCCCTGCAACGGCCGCGCGATGTTGAGCGGCCCGCGTACCGCGAAGTATTTACCCTTGTGGTCGAGCACGTGCAGCCGCTCGGGATCGACAAACACGCCTTCCTGCTGGTCGCGGATGAAGGCGTCGTCGGCCCAGCTGTCCCACAGTCCCGTCACCACATCGACGAATTCGCGCGCGCGGCGGTAGCGCTCGCCGTGTTCTAGATGTTCTTCCTGGCCGAAATTGTGCGAGGCGTCGGGGTTCGAGGTCGTCACCACGTTCCAGCCGGCGCGCCCGGCGCTGATGTGATCCAGCGAGGCGAAACGGCGCGCCACATGGTAGGGCATATCGTAGGTGGTCGATCCGGTGGCGACGAGGCCGAGGCGCTGCGTGACCATGGCGAGGGCTGGCAGCAGCGTCAGCGGTTCGAAGGAGGTCGGCGTCGCGCTGCGCTTCAGCGCCTCCATCGGCATGTTGAGCACTGCCAGATGGTCGGCCATGAAGAAGGCGTCGAACTTCGCCGCCTCCAGGGTCTGCGCGAAGCGCACCATATGCGCGAAGTTGAAATTGGCATCCGCCCAGGCGCCAGGATAGCGCCACGCCCCGGTATGTATGGTCGCCGGCCGCATGAAGGCCGCGAGATGGATCTGGCGCTGGCTCATTGCAATGCGATGTCCCGTCGGCGCCGCCCGCATGGCGGCCGCCTTGAAATATCATTGTCGCGCGAAACCGGGCCCGGAGGTAGGGGCCTGACCATCAGCCGACCCGCTCCTTCGTCAGGCGTCCCCGTCCTTCGACAGGCTCAGGATGAGGACGCGGGGAATAGCGCGGCTGTGTGATCGTCCGCCCGAACGAGCGTGCCGGCCTCGCCGTCACAAGCATCCTCATACTGAGCCTGTCTAAGGACGATGATGCAAGGTCCGGCGGCGGCGCCAAACACCAACACCGAACGCGGTCTACCTCACTCCATCCCACCCGCCCGCGAGAGCAATGGGAAAAAGCTCACCCCGCCGCCCAGCCCGGCTTGCGCTTTTCGAGGAAGGCCGCCGTGCCCTCCTTCTCTTCCGAGCTGGCGCGGCCGGCGACGAAGGCGTGGATGGTGCGCTCGACGGCCGCCGCATCGGCGGCCGGGCGGGCGAGGCGGTTGAGCCAGTCCTTGGTCTCGTCGAGAGCCCCCGGGGCGCCGGCCAGCAAATCGGCGACGAGGGGCCCGACCGCCGTATCCAGCCCGTCTTCCGGTGCGACGATGTCGACGAGGCCGATCGCCGCCGCCGCCGTCGCGGCGTCCATGCTCTCGGCCGTCAGGCACCAGCGGCGCGCCCGGTGAGGCCCGATGCGGGCGATGAGGTAGGGCAGCATCAGCGACGGGGTGAGCCCGAATCTCGCCTCGGTGATGGCGAAGGACGCGCCCGCCTCGGCCACCACGACGTCGCGGGCGGCTAGGATGGTGATGCCGCCGCCGAAGGCGCCGCCCTGCACCCGCGCGATCACCGGCTTGCCCATCGCGCGGATCAGCTCCGTCGTGCGCGAATAGACGCGCGCGCCGGCGAGATTGTCGTCCGGCGACAGCGCGCCGGCCTTGCGCAGATAACTCACGTCGGCGCCGGCGCAGAACATGCGGCCGGCCCCGGCGAGGACCACCACGCGCACCTCGCCGTCGGCGGCGGCGCGTTCTAGCGCGGCATTGAGCGCGTCGATTAGCGCCGGCACCAGCGCGTTGAAGCGCGCCGGCCGGTCGAGCGTCAGCGTCGCGATACCTCTCGGATCATGGCTCTCGCTCAGCATCTCCATCGCCGTCACCTCTCCTGCCACGCCGGCGCGAGCTTGCCGGCTAAGCTGGCTAGACCCTCCGCCACTTCGGTCGATTGGCGTCGCGCGGCCTGCGCCGTCGCCAGCACGCCGGCCGCCGCGTCGCCGACGCGCAGCCCGCCGAGATCGAGCAGGATGTCCTTGCAGGCGCGCATCGCCCGCGGGCCGTTGAGCAGCAAGGTTTCCACCATCGCCGCGCCGGCGGCGTCGAGGCTGCCCGCCGGGCAGACTTCGTGCACGAGACCCGTCGCCAGCGCCTCGGCCGCGCCGAAGAGATCGGCCGACAGCGCATAGCGGAGCGCCGCCTGCGAGCCCATGGCGGCGACGAACTGCGGCAGGATGGGCCCCACCGTAAGCCCCCAGATCGCCCCGGCCAAGCGGCGTAGCCGCGCGAGCCGGGGGCCATGAACACCGGACGGCGAGGAACCGGGCCCGTGCCGTGTTCATGGGTCCCGGGTCTGCGCTGCGCTCAGCCCGGGACTACGGGCGGAAATCGCAGCCTGGCAGGTCGGCTCCCGCTCCTACTGCGCGGCGGCCTGCGAGCGGGCCAGCGCGGCGTTGACACGCGGCATGACCTGCTCGCCCATCAGCTCCATCGAGCGCTTCGCCAGCTTCGGATCGAGCCAGTCCATGCAGGCGTAGAGCAGCGTGCCGAAGCCGCCGGTGCGCGCGTGCAGATCGAGGATCTGGTCGACGACGCTGTCGACCGTGCCGACGATGCCCAGCTCCTCGGTCACCCAGTCGAGCGTTAGCGCCGCGTCGGGCTGGTCCTTGTTGGCCTTGAAGCACATCAGGCGGTTGGCCATCTCCAGCTTCTTCAGCACGAGGTGGCAGGCAAGCCTGTAGGGGCTGGTGCTGTCGTCGCCGCCATAGGCGCGCGCGGTGGCCTCGTCGTCGGCGACGAAGACGTTGCGGCAGATGCGCCAGTGGCTGCGGTCGGCCGGCAGGCCGGCATTGGCGCAGCCCTGGGCGTAGGCGTTGAAATGCCCGGCCAGCCAATTGGCGTGCATCAGATTGGCCGACGCGGGGTGGAAGCCGCGCTCGCCCATCTTGATGATGCCCGGCGAGAAGGGTGCGACGACCGAGCCGACGATCTCCGGATATGGCGTCTGGAACGGCCGGTGCATCACGCCGATGCCGGCCTCGCGGTCGAGCGTGGCGGCCGTGCCGACGGTCCAGCGCTTGCCCTTGAAATCGTACGGCGCCTCCTGCGTCCAGATCGCCATGATCATATCGATCGCCTCGGCGAACATGGCGTTGCGGTCATCGTCGAGCAGGCCGAGGATCTCGGCGTCGGACTGCACGGCGCCGGGGCTGATGCCGAAGATGAGGCGGCCCTGCAGCATGTGGTCGAGCATGGCCACATTGGCGGCGATGATGGCCGGGTGGATCTGCGCGAGGTTGGCCGTGCCGGTCGCGAATAGGATGTGCTTCGCGGCGTTGGCGACCGAGGCGATGAACATCATGCAGGAGGGGATCGACTCCGCACGGTCGGTCAGGTGCTCGCCGATGAACGCCTCGGCGAAGCCGACGCGGTCGGCGAGCAGGATGCACTCGCGGTCCTCGTCCAGCGATTCGGCCCAGACCCGCGCCGGCGGGTGGATGGGCATCATGAACAATCCAAGCTTCATCGCTCTCTCCGCGAACGGGGCGGTATCAGGCGGCGGCGTAACGGGCGAGCGCGGCATCTAGGCGCGGCATCACCTGTTCGGCCATCAGGGTCATGGAGCGACGGGCGAGCGACGGGTCGGCCCAGTCGACGCCGGTATAGACCAGCGTGCCGAAGGGGCCGGCCTGGGCGCGCAGCGCGGCGATCGCCTCGACGACCTCGTCCGGCGTGCCGGCGATCACCTGCGCGTCGACGAGGCGGTCGGCATCGACGGCGCCGTCGCGGTGCCCGGCGCGCGCCAGCCTCGCCGCGGCGCGCAGATGATAGGCGCGGTAGGGGCTGTCGCTGCCGTCCTTGCCGTAGCGGCGCGCGGTGGCGGCGTCGTCGGCGACGAAGATCGTGCGCGCCACGCGCCAGTCGCGCGGGTTGGCGGGCTTGCCGGCGGCGGCGCAGCCCTTCGCATGGCTCTGCCGCTGCGCGGCGAGCGCCGTGGCCGGCAGCGTGTCGGCCGACAGCAAATGGAAGCCGCGCGCGCCGCTGCCCTCGGCGAGGGCGGCGAAAGCGGCGCCCAGCGTGACGACGATCTCCGGCAGCCGGTCCCGGTAGGGCCGGTGCAGATAGCCGAGGCCGGTGGCCGGGTATAAGGTGCGCTCGGTCGTGATCGTCCAGTGCGGCGTCTTCAGCCCGTAGGGCGGCTCGCTGGCCCAGCCCGCGAGGATCAGGTCGATCGCCTCGAAGAACAGCGCGGTGTGGTCTTCCTTCAGCGTCTCGAGCAGTTCGGCATCGGCATCGTTGCCCGGCGCGATGCCGAGGACAAAGCGGCCCTTGGCCATGTTGTCTAACATCGCGGCATGGACGGCGGTGAGCGCCGGATGCATCAGCGGCACCGTCGTGCTGCTGGCGAGCACGATGCGCTCGGTCAGCGGCAGCAGCGAGGCGAGGAAGATGACGGCGCTGGAGATGACGTTGCCGGTATCGGACAGGCGCTCGCCGACGAAGGCCTCGCGGTAGCCGAGACGGTCGGCCAGCACGATGGCGTCGCGATCATCGGCTAGAGTCTCGCTCTCCGGCCGCCCCGCCGGATGCAGCGGCGTGTTGAAATAACTCAGATACATGACCGCGTCCTGTCTTCGCTGCGTGTCGTCGCCGATCCTAGCCCATCGCAGGCGCGGGCCAAAGGGATCGGCGATGGTCTATTCCGCGCCGCGGAAGGACTATTCCTTGTCCCAGTTGCGCGCGATCTGCTGACTGTCCGCCCGCATGCGGTCCATGTAGGCCGACAGGTACTTGGCGCCCGGACGGCCAGCGGTCGCCATCTCCCTGGCCCAGTCGAGGCCGAGCGGCGGCTAACAGATGGTGAGTGCCCTGGTCGAACCAGAGGAAATAATTCGGGTAATAGACGAGGCTCGCCGGGTCGCAGTCGCCGAACTCGACGACTATGGTGCGCCGGCTGACGCCCTGCGTGGCCGGTTCGCTCATCACTTCGCCTTTCGGGCCTCGTAGCGCGCCATGAAAGCGGGCGCCACCGCTCGCAGACGGTCGTTGTCGATGCGGCCGGAGCGGGTGATGTAGCTGTAGGCGAAATCCAGCGGCGCCAGCTTCATGTGCGTGCCGAAATTCTCGTACCAGGCGGCGCTCTCGCCGGCCGCGCGCACCAGATTCGCCACCACCGGACGGCGTGCCGCCTCATAGGCTTCGAGGCCGGCGCGCAGATCGCCGGGATGATCTTCCAGTGCCCGCATCAGCGCGATGGCGTCCTCAATCGCGAGCCGCGTGCCCGCGCCGATCGAGAAATGCGCGGTGTGCAGCGCGTCGCCGACCAGCACGCGGTTCAAATGCGACCAGCGATCGTTCCACAGCAGCGGAAAGTTGCGCCAGGCCGAGCGGTTAGAGATCAGCGGCCGGCCGTCCAGCGCCCCGGCGAAGATCGCTTCGAGCTTCGCGCGGGACGCCGCCTCGTCCAGCGTCGCGAAGCCGGCGCGCAGCCATGTGTCGCGGTCGGTCTCGACGAGAAAGGTGCTCATGCCGGGCGCGTAGCGGTAATGATGCGCGTTGAACGGCCCGTCCTTCGTCGTGACGAAGGTATGCGACAGCGTCTCGAAGACCTTCGTCGTGCCGTACCAGGCGAATTTGTTGGCGAGATAGGACAGCGACATGGCGAAGTCGCCCTCATGGGCACGCCGCACCACCGAATTGAGGCCGTCGGCGCCGACGATCAGGTCGGCGTCCTGCAGGCCGTCGAGGCTCGCGACGGGGCGGTCGAAATGCAGTTCGACGCCGGTCGCGCGCGCGCGGTCCTGCAGCAGCAGCAGGAGCTCAAGCCGGCCGATCGCCGAGAAGCCGATGCCGTCGATCGCCACCGTGCCGTCCGGATGGAACAGGGTGATGCCCTGCCAGGTCTCCATCCGCGGCGTGATCAGGTCCCAGGTCTCCGGATCGTCGCCGCGCAGGAAGTCGAGCGCGCGGCCGGAGAAGACGACGCCGAAGCCCCACGTGGCGCCGGCCGGACTCTGCTCGAAGGTCGCAACGGTGTCGGCGGGGTGGCGCTGCTTCCACAGCGTCGAGAAATACAGCCCGGCCGGGCCGCTGCCGAGAACGGCGATGCGCATGCCACAGACTCCCGTCGGGCGGCACGCGACACGCCGGTGCCGCCCGCGCACGTCCCTCGCCGTCGTGCAACGGCGGATTGCTACTCCACCACCGGCGAATCCGGTTATCCAGAAAACAATTCGGCTATAAACGTTATTCAAATCCGGCGATGGACCGCGCTGAAACGCCAACCCTGTGCCTCGAACTCGCGGGCCGCGGCCTCGGCCATACCGTCATGCCGGAATCGGCGCTGGTCTGGCGGTCCGACGACAGGTCGGCGCTGAACGTGGTGCCGGGCGGCTCGGCGAGCCCGCTTGCAAGGAAGACGGGGGAAACCCCTTCCTTTCGCGCGGACGGCACGGCTGATACCCTCACCGCCGGTTGCGCCGGAGATGCGCCGTTGCGGCGACCGGCCGGACAAGGGAGAAGGTGCCATGTTCTCGCATGTGATGATCGGCGCGGATGACGTCGCCGTGTCGAAGAAATTCTACGATGCCGTGCTCGCCGTCGTCGGCGTTCCAGAAGGCAAGATCGATCCCCGGGGCCGGGTCTTCTATCGCACGTCGACCGGAACCTTCGGCATCAGCAAGCCGATCGACGGCAAGGCGGCCTGCCATGCCAATGGCGGCACCATCGGCTTCGCCTGCGACAGCCCGGAGAAGGTGATGGCCTTCCACGCCGCCGGCGTCGCCAACGGCGGCAAGAGCATCGAGAACCCGCCCGGCCCGCGCGAGGGCGCGGCCGGCACCATTCATCTCGCCTATCTGCGCGATCCCTACGGAAACAAGATCTGCGCCCTGCAGCGCGGCTGACGCGGCGTGCGACCTCGCGGCGGCCAGGGGCGGGCGGACTCGCCACCCTTGGCGGCCGGAGACGCACAATTGTGCCGACGGCTCCCCTTTTGCCGCCGCGCGCGAGCCCGGGCAGCGATCACGCGAAGCAGGGTGGCGGACTGCGAGGAAACGGCACAGGCCACTCCAATGCGCGAGCCGTCCGCTGCCTGATCGCCATCGCCTCTACGCGCAGACCGGCTGTCGAATGCCACCGGTTTCAACGCCGGAAGTTAGAACCGATCACCTTCTTCGATCTCGGGCCCCGATTTCAGAATCCACCGGTCGTCCCACGACACCCCTGCTTTCCTGAATGCCTTTGCCTGTTCCTCGACATAGCCCAATCCGGCGCGGTCGTCGTCGTCGAGGCCGATTACAGCCATGACAATGGCAGGCTTGTCAGAAATATTCTGAAGGGTGCGCATCATGCCGATGGGCGCAGAAACGACATCATAGGGTTCACCCTCGATCTCAACGGTTTTGCCGTCTTCCTCGAAGAAAAACCTCCAGCGCCCGGTAATCGGGATGAACACTTCCAGCGTGTCGTGCGCGTGCATCGCCGGATACTTGCCGGGCCCGCATTGCATGAAGTTGATTGAAAAGCGCCCCTCGGGTGCGAGTTGAGCAGCCGCTGCATCGCCGCTCGTCACGTTAGAGCCCATCACAGGATAGATTTTCTTGCGGTGCTGTTCGATGTGCGAGTCAACCACGCCGCCGAATGAGCCACGATTTTTTATCACATCTTTGAACCGGGCGACTCGGCTATCGATAAACTCCTTTGTCAGTTTGGGCGCTGCGCCCTCTGGAACAGACATGTCTCTCTCCCTTTGGGGTAGATGACGACTACGGTACGGGGACCAGCTTGCCGATCACCGCGCTGATTTCCAAGAGGCAATGCGCCGGCACGGCGTCCTCAAAGTTGAGGTGGCCATGGACGCGAGGCTTGCGACCGCCACCGACGTCCAAGCTACACGGCTTGCGGTGACCGAAGGCGGCTTCGACGTCGCCTTACTCTACATCAACCTCAACGGCGCTCCGTCCTATCTCGTGGCCGATCTTCTGGCCGAAGAAGGCGTGCCGTTCATTATCGCCACCGCCTACGCCGGGCTGGTGCTTCCGCCTCGCCTGCAGACAGTGCCTCGTCTTCGAAAGCCTTTCGAGGCTGAGGACCTGCGCTGGGTGTTGGAAGAGCTGATTGGCTAGTGGCCTGTCCGTGACGTGCGGCCTTCCCCCGCCAGCCGTTCTCGCAGGAGGGCTGCATCGCGCCTCTCCAGTTCGTCGATTGCCCGCTCGATAGTGTCTTCCCAAGCGATTGTGACAGCCGTCGACGGGGAACCGACGGTCACGAGGACCATTGCGGCCTGGCGGAAGGCCGGCAGTGTGATGCGGTCGAGCCGGCCGACCATTCGCGCCGCTGACAGATAGCCAACTATGGATCGCCACCGCGCGCGCAACAAGGGTTCAGCCGGCGCCTTTTGTATACAATGTTAAATCTGAGCGCTGCCAGCCCAGCCAGAAAAACAAAGGCGGGCCAAGCGCTCGTTCACGGTCGGCACCAACAGCCGTGCGATAGGAGCCGCCATGCGTAAGTTCACCCCCGCAATACGCGGCAAATTCCTTCACTTTCGCCGCTGCCCCGCCCACAACTCCGCCGGGTCCACCGCGATGTAGAACAGCGTCACGGCGTCCGGGGGCGCGTAGTCATGATTGGCTTCGACGATGTTATGCGCTGGGTTGGTGAGATTCAGCGGTGGTATCGGCAGCCTCACGCTGCTCCCGATACCACCGCTGGAACTCCACTACCATCAGCGTCGTCTGCGCCGCGTCTGCGGCTAGTTTTTTGCAGGAGGCCATAGCCGCTGGCGCCCGGATCTGCTTGAGGCTTTCCGGCTGCACTGTTTAAAGGCATAATTGATCGCAAACCCCACCGCACCACGAACTTTCGTTCGCCAAGGTTCAGAGCACTTTTCGCCGAAACCGCCAACGACCAGCCTCGGAACCAAACTTGAAAAAATCAGGAGGTTTTGGCGCTACGCCCCACACGGTTCACTTCAACCGGGTCACGTGGCGCGGGTTTAAGCGATAGTTTAATTGGAAAGCCCGTTATGTTGAACCGGAGACAACTTCTGATAGCCGGTTACGGTAGCGCGCTGCTTGGCGCAGCTGCTGGCTTCTGGCCCGGCCGGACGGAGGCACAGCCCGCCGGCGACTGGGGGGAGGCCCAGGGCTACCCCACCGGCTGGGGCCCGCCAGGCCAGATGCCGCGCTGGGAGGCCTACCGCCCCTACCGGGCTGGCAACTTCTCGGGCGGCTTCGAGGCCATGTTCCGGCACCACCTGATTGCCGCCCCGACCCAGGCCAGCCCGCTGCAAGCGGAGCCCAAGGATGTGAGCTACCGCTTGGGCTTCTCGCGCCGCAGCGTGTCAGACTACCTGGACCAGTGGCCGGTGACCGGCCTGCTGATCGCGCGCAAGGGCCGGGTTTGGTCCGAGCATTACCGCTTTGGACGGGATTCCAGTATGCGGTTTCAGAGTTGGTCCATGGCAAAGAGCGTCACATCGCTTCTGGTTGGGATCGCGCTTGATCGGCGCCTGATCGGCTCTCTCGACGACGTGCCTCAGGACTATGCCGAAAGTCTTCGCGGTACGCTCCACGGCAAAATACCGATGCGGCACCTCCTCAACATGTCGAGCGGCGCTAAAGTTGATCATGAGGGTGATTCGGGGAGAATAGATGTGCCGAGCATTACTGGCTTACCGTCGGCCAGAACCGTCGGCACCGATCTTGAGAAAGTAGTTCGAGAGTGGAGCGAGGTGAGTGAGCCCCCAGGTCAACGGTACAACTACAACGAGCTGTGCCCGCTGACCATGGGCATGGTGCTGCGCGCCGTGAGCGGTGGCAGTCTGGCGCAGTTCGCCCAGGCGCAGCTGTGGCAACCGATGGGCGCCGAGGCCGACGCCAGTTGGCTAACCGATGCGCTGGGCCACGAATACAACTGCGTCGGCTTTGGCGCCCGCCTGCGCGACTGGGCCCGGCTGGGCCAGCTGGTGGCGCAGCAGGGCGAGATGCAGGGCCGGCAGATTGTTAGCCGAGCCTGGCTGGCCGACTGCGCCAGCCACGGCCCACAGGACGCCCAAGTGCGCTACGGCACGATGCGGGCCGACATGGGCTACAAAAACTTCTTCTGGCAGCCGCGCCCGAGCGGCGCGTGGCTGATGATGAACGGTCATCTTGGGCAGCGCCTGCTGGTAGACCGCGCCAGCCAGACCGTGCTGGTTCAGACCGCCATGCATAGCGAGGGGCCGATGCATAAGGAGTTGTATGCGCTGTTTGAGGCGGCGATTGACAGCCCTGGCTAGTTAGCCGGTTCTGTCGCAGTAAGCATGAGAGACAGCATCATCAAGTTAACCTCAGCTGACGTAAATTTTTAGTGACCTAGCCCTTTCATTGAACCACCACGGCTTGAGTTACTGATGACCAAATACCCAGAGTTTTTTCAGTAACAAGCGGTGATTAGCCGCTAATACTGTATGCCGTGACAACGCAAACAAGTTCCCGACTTCGCTGAAGATCTACAGAAACCGCTACGCCCCACACGGTTCGCGGCATCAACGTCGCTTGAGCGAGTTGGAGGTGTTGGTTCTGGCGGGCCAGAACGTACCGGATCGCAAACCGTCTAAGGATTGCAGATTCAGTGAATTGAGTGCTTGGGGTTCAGAATTGGATTCGAACTGTCGGTACGTCAAATGTGAGGCTACGGCTTCTATTACAACAGCAGTCGCATTCATCAGTCGCTCAGTGGGAACACCCCAGACGAGAAGTCAGGAAAACCTCGTCCTGCCTGTGCGGTAATGAACTCCTACAGATGGCAGCAGCATTGCCAAGGTCTTTTCTACACTCCCGTCGCTGCGTAATTACGAATTCGCCAAGGACACGGTTAAATTTCTTATTTGCTATGAAAAAATTGAACTTGGAAGAAATTGTAATTGACGGAAAAGTTTTGATTCCCTGGTGCGAAAAGGTATGGGAGATCGGCAAAGCGC
>SHWB01000011.1 GCA_009691025.1 Alphaproteobacteria bacterium | reverse complement strand
AAACACTGGATGCGAGCCGCTCAAAGACAAAGCGTCGAGGACAAACGGCGATACGTCGGCACGCTCGTCGACACCATACAGCCAGACGAATGCGCCAACTACTTCGTCAACGACTGATACGATTCAAATAAATCGTGAAACGGTCTAGATCTTCGGTTCAACGATACGCAGCTTGCCATAGACGTCGCCGGACATCGCACTTATCTCTTCCGCGGGTGAGTCGACGGCGTTAAAGATGGGTAAGCAACGGGCGTAGCAAACGCGACCGGCCGGCGTCGGCGTCACTCCCTGCGGCCCGCGCTCGAACAGCCGTACACCTAGTAGCTCCTCGAAGTTGCGGATCTGGACCGACAATGACGATTGGGTGGCGTTCTCCCGCACAGTGGCCGCCGAGAACGACCCCTCCTCATAGACGGAGACGAAGGCACGCATCTGGCGCAGGTTCACTGCTGGCCTCCAGCCCAGTCAGGCGGATGGGAAAGTCCGTGGCGTCATAGCATTGAGCAGGATGGCAGGGAAATCCGCGTTGCCGCGCGTTGTAGAGGTGCCGGGCGGCGCGGATACACGGCGCCCGCTGACGGGCTCCCGCGCGCAAATCTCCCCCGCCCGGAGATCGGCGCATGATTGGCTGGAGGTATTGGCGTCCCCTACGGGACTCGAACCCGTGTTCCCGCCGTGAGAGGGCGGTGTCCTAGGCCGCTAGACGAAAGGGACGCAAGGCGACGAAACGCTGAAATAGCCGATCGGTCCGCCGATTGCAATGCATGTGCGGCCAGTCCTGCGGACCGCCTCAGGCCGCCACGCTGCGGCCGGCCATCCGGCCCGCGTCGGCCAGGAAGTCCTCGACCTCCGCCGTCGTCGTCGACCAGGCAGTGACGAGGCGAATCGCGCTGCGCCCGGCATCCGCGGCACCGAACGGGTAGAAGACGTGGCCCGCCTCGCCGAGGGACGCCGCCAGCGACGCGGGCAATTCGGCGAAGACCTCGTTGGCCTCGCACGGATGCAGCAGCATCACGCCTGGAAGGTTCTCAAGTACGGTCGCCAGTCGCGCGGCGCAGGCATTGGCGTGGCGGGCGAGGGCAAGCCAGGCACCGTCGGCGAGCCAGCCCTCGAGCTGGGCGGCGAGGAAGCGCGACTTCGACCACAGATGGCCGGCACGCTTGCGGCGGAAGCCCGCCTCCTCCGCCAGTTCAGGCTTGAACAGCACGACCGCCTCGGCGGCCAGCGCCCCGCCCTTGGTGGCGCCGAGCGACAGCACGTCGATGCCAGCACGCCAGGTGATGTCGGCCGGCGCGCAGCCGAGCGCCGCCACGGCATTGGCGAAGCGCGCACCGTCCATGTGCAGGCCGAGCCTGCGCTTGTGTGCCACGGCCGCCAGCGCTGCCACCTCGTCCGGCGTGTAGACCGTGCCGGCCTCGCTGGCTTGCGTGATCGTCAGCGCGGCCGGCTGCGCATTGTGCACGCCGTGCGGCGTAGCAGCGTCGATCGTGGCGTCGAGCGCGGCGGGGTCGATCTTACCGTGGTCGCCGCCGACACCCACCAGCTTGGCGCCGCCGGTCCAGAATTCCGGCGCGCCGCACTCGTCTACCTGGGCGTGACTGTCAGGGTGGCAATAGACGGCGCCCCATGGCGGCGACAGCAGCGAGAGGGCGAGCGCATTGGCCGCCGTGCCGGTCGCCACCGTGAACACTGTCACCTCGCATTCGAACAGCGCGGATAGGGTCTCTGTCAGCCTCTCGCTCCACGGGTCGGCGCCGTATGGCATGGCCGGACCGGCATTGGCCGCAACGAGCGCCGCCATCACGGATGGGGCGGCTGGCGACACGTTGTCGCTGGCGAAATTGGCTTGCATGGCGACGGCCTCCTCAGGGTCCGGACAGAAACGGTGGAGTACGCGAGCGTGCAGGAAAATGTCGCCTTTCCCCACTATCCTCGCCCTGAGGAGCCACCCGCAGGGTGGCGTCTCTAAGGGCGATGATCGTCGGCCGCGATGCACCGGACCGCGCCACGCTTGCCGACGCCGGGCTTCGTCCTTCGAGACGCCGGGCTACTCCCGTCTCCTCAGGATGAGGCCCTCGGGGCAGTGCCGGCTGAGCCGTCCGCCGGACAACCGATCCTTCACCGTTCATCTCCTGCGGACTCCTCAGGGATCGATCGTGCCAACCACGCGCAGACGCGCCGGGTCGACCAGCCAGATGCGCCGGCATCCGGAGGCCGACGGACCATCGGCCAGTACCGCCAGCCGGTCGCCAGCGGCGACGATCGTGGCGATCGCGCACTCCGCCGGCAGGCCGAGCGACAGCGCGGTCGCCGGCTTGTCGGCCGGCGGGCGATTGGCGATGCCGGTCACCATCCAGGCCAGCACCGCCAGCCCGGCGACGATCAGCACGCCCATGAAGATGACGAGCGCCTTGAGTGCGCGCACGGTTCCGGTCCACTGTCGCGGCGAGTAGCCGACTTATAGTGCGATTCTCGCCCCAACGGAAACCGGCCCGCCGGACATCGCATGCAGGACGACACCCCGCCCGGACCGCGCCACGTCACCCTCGCGCGGGCCGGCGACCGCCTCGACCGCGCGCTGGCCGAGGCGTTAGGCGACATTTCCCGCTCGCGCCTCAAGGTCCTCATCCTCGACGGCAGGGTGGCGCGCGCCGGCACGGTGGTGCGCACGCCCGATGCCCGCGTCGCCGCCGGCGAGGCCTGGACAATCAACCTGCCGGCGCCGGTGGCCGCACGGCCGGCTGCGCAGGCGATGGACCTCGCCATCGTCTTCGAGGATGAGCACCTGCTGGTGCTCGACAAGCCAGCCGGCCTTGTCGTCCACCCCGCACCCGGCAATCCCGACCGCACGCTGGTCAACGCCCTGATTGCCCATTGCGGCGACAGCCTCGCCGGCATCGGCGGCGAGCGGCGCCCCGGCATCGTCCACCGCCTCGACAAGGACACCTCGGGCCTGATGGCGGTGGCGAAGACCCAGCAGGCGCTCGACAGCCTGTCGCGTCAGTTCGCCACCCGCACTGCCGGCCGCGAATACGCCGCCCTGGTCTGGGGTCTTCCCCTGCCGCCGGCCGGCGAGATCGAGGGCGCCATCGGGCGAGACCCGCGCCACAGGAACCGCATGGCCGTCGTCGAGGTCGGTGGCCGCGCCGCGCTGACCCGCTATGCCGTCGAGCGGCGCTACGGGCCGCCCGTCAGGCCGCTGGCGAGCCTCCTTGCCTGCCGCCTGGCTACCGGCCGCACCCATCAGATTCGCGTTCACCTCGCCTGGCGCGGCCATCCGGTGATCGGCGATCCCGTCTATGGCGGTCGCGCCGCCGGCGGGCGTACAGCGGCCTTGCCCGAACCGGCGCGGCTGGCCGTCGCGGCGCTTGGTCGCCAGGCCCTGCACGCACGCAAGCTCGCCCTCGATCACCCCGCTAGCGGCGAGCGGATGGCGTTTTCTGCACCCTTACCCCAGATCCTCCGGCGTTTAATCGATACATTAGAATCGATCAAATATTTGCCCTGAGTGGGGTTCGTCCGTTATCATCACGATAGGTGGGATGAGCCGGCCGCAGCGCGCGGAAGGAAGATCATGGCTACGACATCGCTGCCGTCCCTGTCGCCCGACGGGAATCTCACGCGGTATCTGCAAGATATTCGCAAGTTTCCCATGCTCGAACCCGAGCAGGAATTCATGCTCGCCAAGGCGTGGCGAGAACATGGCGACGTCGAGGCGGCGCACCAGCTCGTCACCAGCCATCTGCGGCTGGTGGCCAAGATCGCCTCGGGCTATCGCGGCTACGGCCTGCCGATCGCCGAGCTGATTTCCGAAGGCAATGTTGGCCTGATGCAGGCGGTCAAGAAGTTCGAGCCCGACCGCGGCTTCCGCCTCGCCACCTACGCCATGTGGTGGATACGCGCGGCGATCCAAGAATACATCCTGCACTCATGGAGCCTCGTGAAGATGGGCACCACGGCGGCTCAGAAGAAGCTGTTCTTCAACCTGCGCCGCATGAAGGGCAAGCTGCAGGCGCTGGAGGAAGGCGATCTCTCGCCGGATAACGTCAAGAAGATCGCCACAGATCTGCAGGTAACGGAAGACGAGGTGGTGTCGATGAACCGCCGCCTCGCCGCCCCCGACAATTCCCTCAACGCCCCCGTGCGCGCTGACAGCGAGGGCGAGTGGATGGACTGGCTGGTCGACGAGACCAGCTCGCAGGAAACCGTGCTCGCCGATCGTGACGAGTTCGACAAGCGCAAGGGTCTGCTGGCGCGCGCCTTGCGCGCCCTCAACGGGCGTGAACGGGACATTCTCACCCGACGCCGCCTCGCCGAGGAGCCGGTGACGCTGGAAAACCTGTCGCGCGAATACGGCATCAGCCGCGAGAGGGTGCGCCAGATCGAGGTGCGCGCCTTCGAGAAGCTGCAGAAATCGATCCGCAACATGGCGATCGATCAGAAGATCAGCATGGCCTGACGTGCAGCGCCGGGGCAGCGCGTCGTCGGTCATGGCCTCGCCCCACTCCTCCACGAGAAGCTGCTGGAAGCGGCGCAGTTGCGTCAGCCGGAGCTCCGTGGCGATGCCGATCCAGATACGGGCGACCGACGGCGCGGCCAGCACCAGCGCCCATCCGACCGCGGCGGCGCCGTACATCGCACCGAGCGCGAACGGATCGCCGAGCGTCGCCAGCGCCGTCACCGCGGAAGCGCGCTGACCGAGCAGATCGAAGACATAGGGTGCGGCGCCGACGAGGTTGAGCACGCCGACGGCGAAGGCCGCGTGGCGCTCGCGCGAGCGGTCTACGACGAAGGCGGCCAGCGTCGGCGGCAGGGCACCGGCCAGCAGCACGAGGACCGCCTGCGCCGCGACGGCCAGGACGGCCGGCACCGCGAGCGCCAGCAACATCAGGGCAACGCGACCGCCATTCCCCGCTGTCTTCGTATCCGTGCCGGCCATGCCGCCCCCGTCACGCGACCTGGGCGACGACGAGGACGGCGAGGGCGCCCGCGGCCGCCACCGACGCCACCCAGGCGGCGGCGCGATGACCCAGCGCGCGCGCCGCCTCGCCGCACTGCCCCGCCACCGCCTCCAGCGTGGCAATCTCCTGCTTGGCGGCGATCCAGTGGGAACGCGCGGTGCGGAAACCAGTGTCGTCGTGCCGCCAAATCCGGCTGTCGTCGATCGCCTCGACGAGTTCGGCGAGGTTGCCCCGCACGGCCGCCGCCGCGACCGCATGCTGCACCTCGTCGCTGAGCTGGCGGCTGTGCAGCCGTTCGAGCGCGGGCGCCAGGTGGGCGCGGTAGTGGCCGGCGCGGGCCGGCAGAGAATCCTGTCCCGACCGGCTCTGGGCGTAGGACAGCAGGCGGATCTCGGCGACCAGCGCGCGCGCGGAATTGGTGCCGTCGGCCATGTCGTGCAGCTCGCGGTCGATCAGCCCCGGCAGGCGCGCGGCGAGGAAGGCCGCGACATGGCGATCGACGGGCAGCTCGTCCGGCACGCGCTCCTCCGCGAGGTCGAGCGACGCGAGCAGCGCATGCACCGTGTCGGCGCCGACGCTGGGCAGCCGCGGGCTGGCGCAGGGCAGGCCGTGGTTCAGCTCGTATAGGCACCGCTCGATACCGAAACCCGCGCTCGGGCGTTCGAGGAAGGCCGCGAATTTGGCACCCATTTACTGGATGCCGTACATCCAGGTCCGCACGCGCGGCTGCTGCTCTATCCAGTATCCGATCAGGCCGCCGTCGACGACCTCGGCGAAGGCGGCGACGCGCATCTCGTTGCCAAGCGCGTCGGCCAGCATGCCGCCCAGACCGTCCGTTATCGCCGCGAAGCCGCGCACGCGGATTGGCCCGACTGATCGAGCACGGCCAGCGTGCGCGACAAAAGCAGATCCTCGCCGACCGGCCGCGGACCGTTGCCAGCCATGCGCCGGACGTCGGTCAGCGCCTTCTGGCGCACCTCGTAGCGCAGTGCGCTGCCGACCCAGGTCGCGAGCGTGTCGCCTTGCGCCACCGCGCGCGCCTCGGTCCAGTTCTCGGCCATCGCCAGGGCGAGGGTGCGCGCCGTGCGCCGCCGCGTGCCGGCGAAATCGAACGGCCGCGAAGCGCAGCCGGCCGGTGCGGCCTGCGCGGCCGTGGTCCGGCCGGTACCGCTCCAAGCGGCGAGATCGTCGAGCGACCAGCGCGATTCGACCTCGTCGGCGCGCAGGCCGCGCAAGGCGGGAGAAAGCTCGGCCGGCGGCCGGCGGCCGGCGGTTGGCGGTCAATGCAACGAAAGTTCCCGTTTCCAGATTGGCGTGACGGACCGCGCGATCGTCGAGGCAGGCTAACGGATTGCGGCCGGTCGCCAGCAGCAGCATGGTGACTCCGAGCGCATAGAGATCGTCGGCGAGGATGCCGTCGCCCCGCCCGGCCTGGTCGGCGACCATCCGTTCCAGCGGCTCGAACAGGGCCCCCTGGCCATAGCCGGGGGGCGTCGACAGGCAGTCGCCGAGAACGACCTTACGGCCCGGCGCCTCCTGGAACAGATTGGTTGGGCGGATCGCGCGGTGCGACGCCCGCTGCACCGCCAGTTCGGCTAGCGCGGTGATGGAAGGCATCACGAAATCGGCCATCATCCGCGCCATCGGCCAGGGCGTGGCGCCGGCCGTAGGCGACGGCTAGAGCGGCGCTCCGGCCGGCCGCGTCATGACGATGACGAAGGCACCGCCGGCGCCGTCGGCACGCGGCAGCGTGCCCCAGTGGACCGGCTGGACGACGCCGGATATCGCCGCGTCGCGCAGAGGCGCCAGCAGGCGCGCGCGCCGCCACGCCGGGACCCGGAATGACAGCGTAGAGCAGCCGGTCAAGCGCCTCGATGTCACGCGCGCCGCATGCGGCCGTGCCGGGCGGCGCAAGTTCCGGCAGCGCCGCCGACGGCTCGATGCGGAACCGGCCGTCGAGCAGCAGCTCGTCCGGCGTCGGCATCGAATCGTAGCGGTGTCCGTCCATGCGCGGGCCCAGCCAAGCACACCGTTCGGAAAGGTTTCGTTAAGAGGCCGCCAGCGCAACCGGCCGTCAGTCGGCGAAGGGGTCGCGCACCATGATCGTGTCCTGGCGCTCGGGGCTGGTTGACAGCAGCGTCACCGGCGCCTCGATCAGCTCCTCGATACGGCGGACATACTTGATCGCCGTCGCCGGCAGATCGGCCCAGCTGCGCGCGCCATGCGTCGGCTCGTCCCAGCCTTCCAGCGCTTCGTAGACCGGCTCGACGCGTGCCTGCGCGCCCTGGCCGGCGGGGAAATGATGCAGCGTGGCGCCGTCGAGCCGGTACTCGCGGCAGACCATGACGCGCTCGAAGCTGTCGAGCACGTCGAGCTTGGTGAGCGCAATGCCGTCGATGCCGGCGGTCTTGATCGCCTGGCGTACCATCACGGCGTCGAACCAGCCGCAGCGCCGCTTCCTGCCGGTGACGGTGCCGAACTCCCTTCCGCGCGTGCCCATGCGCTCGCCGGTTTCGTTGGCCTGCTCGGTCGGGAAGGGGCCGGATCCGACACGCGTCGTGTAAGCCTTGGTGATACCGAGGACATAGCCGAGCGCGCTCGGCCCGATGCCGGCGCCGGGGGCCGCCTGGCCGGCTACCGTCTGCGACGAGGTGACGTAGGGATAGGTGCCATGGTCGACGTCGAGCATGGCGCCCTGCGCGCCCTCGAACAGGATGCGCTTGCCGGCGCGCCGAGCCACGTCGAGCGTCTGCCAGACGGGCTTCGCAAAGGGCAGGATCTTCGGTGCGACCTCAATCAGGGCGGCCAGCAATTCGCCGCGGTCGGCTTCGGCCACGCCGAGGCCGCGCAGTAGGGCGTTGTGGTGGAACAGCACCGCGTCGACGCGTGCCTCCAGCGTCGACCGGTCAGCGAGGTCGCAGACGCGCACGGCGCGGCGACCGACCTTGTCCTCGTAGGCCGGGCCGATGCCGCGACCGGTGGTGCCTATCTTCGCCGCGCCGCGCGCCTCCTCCAGCGCCTGGTCGAGGCGGCGATGCAGCGGCAGGATGAGGGCCGCATTCTCGGCGACGTGCAGCGTGTCGGGCGTCACCGGCACGCCGCGCGCGACGATGGCGTCGATCTCGGAGAGCAGCGCCCAAGGGTCGATGACGACACCGTTGCCGATGACCGACAGCTTGCCCGGACGCACGACGCCCGAGGGCAGAAGCGACAGCTTATAGGTCTCATTGCCGATGACCAGGGTGTGGCCGGCATTGTGGCCGCCCTGGAAGCGTACGACTATTTCGGCGCGTTCCGACAGCCAGTCGACGATCTTGCCCTTGCCCTCGTCGCCCCACTGGGCGCCGACCACGGTGACGTTCGGCATGACTAGCGCCCCTGTTCGCCGGAAGACGCGACCGGCCGCGCCGCGCCGTCCCGCCAGATATGGCCGCAGCCGAGCCGGCGCGCCTCCGCGACCGCGTCGGCAACCGCGTCGAGGTTGGCGATCGTCGCCCAGCCATCGGCGCGCAGCGCCGTCGCCGCCGCGACTGGCGTGCCGGCGGGCAAAAAGATGCGGCGCATGGGCGCCGGCGACGGCACCGCGCGCAGGATCGAATCGAGATAGAGGGTGAATCCGGTCGCCGGCTCGCCGCCTTCAGTGACGTAGCGGCCGCCGCGGCCCAGTTCGCCGCGCACGCCAGTGGCGAAGATCGTGAAGCTGACGCCGGTCTGGTACTCGAAACCGCGATACTCGACGGGGTCGACCGTCAGGGAGAGGTCCGGTGCGGTGCGCCGCACGCCGGCAACGACCTCGGCGAGGCGCGCCACTTCGGCCGCAGCGCCGGCCGGCATGTTGAGGCTGGCGAGCGTGGCCAGCACACGTTCGGCGGGTCCGGCCTCGACGACGAGGTGGGCCAGCAGCTTCGCCGTCGGCGCCTCGCTGCCGCAGATGGCGCGCACGCGCGCCGCGTCCTTGCGGTCGAGCGCCTCGCGCAGTTCGCGCACCTCGGCCCGGGCGAGCCCGGTGCCGGCCAGCACGCGGGCGACCAGCGCCGGCGAATTCAAGTCGATGGTAGGATCGCTCACGCCGACGGCTGCCAGGGCCGTAGTGGCCAGCAGCAACAGTTCGATATCGGCCGCCACGGCATCGGAGCCGATCAGTTCGACGCCGGCCTGCGCCACCTGCCGCTCCGGGCGGAGCTGGCTGGCGTGAACGCTCAGCACCTCGCCCGAATAGGACAGGCGCAACGGCCGCGGCGCCCGTGACAGGCGGTATTGCGCGATGCGTGCCACCTGCAGCGTCATGTCGTCGCGCACCGCCATCATGCGTCGGCTGACCGGATCCATGACGCGGAACATGCCCTCGGCCAGCGTGCCGTTGCCGCCGGCACCGATCAGCGTCGTCTCGAATTCGACCAGAGGCGGTTTCACCTGCTGGTAGCCGCAGGCGGCGAAGGTGGCGAGCAGGCGCGCCGAAGCGGCCGCCTCGTGGGCGGCGTGGGGCGGCAGCAGGTCGTGCAGCCCGGCGGGCAGCAGCGCCCGGTTTTCGGGCTCGTCGTTCATGGTCATCTGACTGGAGTGTGCCCCGAACGGGTCGGCATGCGGACCCCGCACGCGGATCGGCCACGGATGTAGCGGACAAGGGCCGGCGAGGGCAAATGGAAATCCCGGCCCGTGAAACAGTTGATCCGCGAAAGTGTTGCAATGGCAAGCACTTGCCGGCGCACCAGCGATGCGCAATAAGTGCGGCGCGAACCGCTGGGCGGTGGATCGCGGTCGGGGGACAGGAGACATGCGCCGGGTCGTGCCCGCACTGGTCGCGGTCACGCTGCTAGTCAACGCCTCGCCGGCGGCGGCGCAGGAGGGGCGCCCCTACATCGGTGGCGCGCTCGGCCACAACATGCCGTCCGCCGCCGACGTCGGCGGCGGCGCCATCGCCAACAACCTCGAATTCGAGTGCGACTTGGCCGGCATGCTGTCCGGCGGCTGGCTCGCCTGGGGCACGCCGGGCGCCGGCGGCCTGCGCCTGGAGGCTGAAGGCGCCTACCGCAACAACAATGCCGACAGCGTCTCGGTTACCACCGCCACAGGCGCGGCCGAAGTGCTGTCCTTCATGGGCAACGCCTTCTGGGACGTCGACCTCGACACCTGGCTGACGCCCTATCTCGGTGGTGGCATCGGCTATGCGCGGGTCAATTACGACAATTCCGGCCCCTTCGCCGGACGGGTGATCGACGAGGAGGATTTCAACTTCGTCTAGCATCTCGGCGGCGGCCTCGCGGTCGATATCGACCAGGGCCAACGCGATGCCGGCCGAGGGTACCCGCGATACAGAGAAGGCGCGCGCCAACCAGCCACCGCGCGCACCGATCGCCGCCGCGCCGGCAAACCCGCCCCCCGGTTCGCTGCCGGCCGCGCAGCTTACGCCACAGCCCACCGCCGCGCTCGGCAACGGTAGGGCGGGGATCGTCAAGGCCTCCCTGCCGCCGGCCGCGCGTCGCTATGTCGTGTTCTTCGAGCCGAATTCGGCGGAGCTATCCGACTTCAGCCGGCAGATCGTGCGCAAGCTGGCGGAGACCGCGCGCGGGCAGGCGCAGCTGGTAGAGTCCATCGCCTACGACGACGCAACGCGGCGCAGCGGCGACAGCTACCCCATAGCCGCCTGCCGCGCCCAGGCGGTACACGACGCCCTCGTCGCCGCCGGCATGCCGGCGGACAAGGGCACCATCGAGGCGCACGAGACAGTGGGCGAGCTCAGCAAGATCGGCGGCGCCCCCATCGCCGACCTGCCATGCCGCCGCGTCGAGATGATGGTGCGATGAGGCCATTCGATCACCCGCGTCGCGCGAACTTAGGCTGGCCCCGTCCCGCATTTCCGGTCTAGGATGTACCCCGGCAGGGGAGATGGGGGACGCATGCGGGCCATTCGCTGCGTGCTTGCCTGGTTGCTGCTGGCGACGCTGCTCGGTGGCTGCGGCACCATCCACAAGCTGCCCGACATGTCTGATCTCGATCGCAAGAACGCCGTCGATGAGGTCGGCAGCGCCGGCGCCGACCTGACGCCGAGCGGGCGCGGCGTGACCGACAACGCCAAGATGGTGAGCGAGGTGGCCGCGCGACTTCAGGCGGCGGTCTAGCCCGTCTGCAGCCATGCCAGGCGCGAGACCTGCACCTTCGCCGTCACGTTCAAGGATGCCGACACATTCAACGCCTACGCGACCGGCGCGAACAGGATCGTCATGTTCGACGGCTTCGTGCGCGTTCTCGAGAGCGATGACGAATGCGCCACCGTGATGGCGCACGAGATGGGCCACCATACCGCCGACCACATCGATAAGGCACAGACCCAACGCCGCCATCGGCGGCACCATCTCCATGTCCCTCGTTACCGCCCTGCAGGCCGCGCTGGGCGCCTACAGCGGCTACGTCCCGGCCTCCAGATACTGCGATCACCAGATGATCCTGCGCGACGCGCAGAAGCTCGGCGAAGGCATCGGCGCGCTGTCCTTCAGCAAGGAGCACGAGCGCGAGGCCTACTACATCGCCGCATACATACTCAAGCGCTCGGGATACGAGCTCGTAGCCGCGCGCAAGGTGTGGATGCGGCTGACAAAGGCCTCGGGCAAGGCCGAGACCAACCTGTTCAGCACCCATCCCGTCGGCCCCGACCGCCTCGCGGCATGGGACAAGGCCGTCGCCGATGTCGAGGCCAGCGCCAACCTGCTGCCTGTGCTCCTGAAGTAGTCGTCGGCCGCGGTGATGCCTACAGCCCGTTGAAGCGCAGGCAATAGACGCCGTGGTTCTTGTCGGAGACGAAGATGTTGCCGCGTGAATCGACGATCACGTCCTCGGTCTGCGCGACGAGGCGCGTGGCCGGCAGGGGGCCGCGGCGCTCGACCGGGTCGGGCGGCATGAACCAGCCGACCTCCTTCGGGACGTGCACGTCGGAGATGTCGTAGATGCGCAGGCCGGCGTTAAAATAAGTGAGGAAGGCCAGTTCGTCGCCGCCGTAGAGGTGGTCCTGCCACTGGTGCTGGTGCTGATTGTGCGGGCCGAAGCGTCCGCCCTTCTCGATGAAGGTCTTGTAAGGCGCGCCCTCGGGAACCTGCGGCAGCGGGAACAGAGAGATCAGGCGCGGCTTGGTCTCGTCTTTGACCTCGACGATGCCGGCATAGCCCAGCGGCTCGTCGCAATTCTCGTTGATCTCCTCGGAATTGATCACGATGTGTGGGCTGTTGCGTAGCGGCACCACCGTGTGCACGCCGATGAAGGACTTGAAGGGCGGCGAGAACGATAGTTCCGAAACCAGCTTCGGCTTCTTGTAGTCCGACACGTCGAGGATGATGAATCCGCTGGCGCTGTAGGGCAGGTAGGCGCGGTCGCCTTTCCGGTAGGCGCCGCCATGCAGCATGGTGCCGAAGGGCCGCCCCTTCTCGCCGCCGGCCGTCCACTGGCCGTCTAGCCACCAGCGGCCGACTTCCTTAGGGTTGGCCGGATCCTCGATGTCGACGATCTGGTAGATGTGGCCCTGATAGCCTTCCGGCAGCCCGGTGGCATGCACGTAGCGGCCGCCATCGTAGTAGTTGCGGTGGGTACCCTCGCCGCCGCTCTTCCACTGGCCGAGCTTCTTCGGATTCTCGGGGTCGGCGAGAGACCATACGACGAAGCCCTCGTCGTAGCCCTTGGTCGGATCGTCGCCCCAGCCCGGCGTGATCTTCTCGTAGGACGACACCATCTTGCCGTCGGCGATCTGCACCTGCAGCGTCCAGGTATTCTCCGGTCCGGGCAGGAAGCGCACATAGCGTGGGCTCTTCGGGTCCGTCACCTCGACGATGTTGATGCCGGGGTGCCAGAAGGTCGCCGTGTAGAGGTACCAGCGGTCGCCAGCCTTGTGCAGCGCAAGCTTGAACGCCGGCCTGCCCTCGAGATCGCAATAGCCGATGGCCTCGACATTGTGCGCGAAGGCTTTGCCGGGCGGGAAACTGCTCATGTCTGATCCTCCTGGTACCGTTCTTCAGGCCGTCGGCCAGACCGCGCCCTGCGTGTTGAGATAGACAGCATAGAGCGAGTGGGTGGCGGTGATGAATAGCCGATTGCGCTTGGCACCGCCAAAACCAACATTGCCCACCACCTCTGGTATACGGATGCGGCCGAGCGCCGTACCGTCGGCTGCATAGCACCACACGCCGTCGCCGGCGCTGGTCCACACATTGCCGTGCACGTCGACGCGGAAGCCGTCGAAGATGCCGGTCCTGCATTCCGCAAAGACGCGGCTGCCCGACAGGGTGCGGCCATCGGAGCTGACATCGTGGGCGCGGATGGTGCGCGGGCCGCCCGGCACGCGGCCGCCGACGCAGTCGACGGCGTAGAGGATGCGTTCGTCGGGCGAGAAGGCGAGGCCGTTGGGCCGCGCGATGTCGGTGATCACCGGATCGATCGCGCCGCTCGCCGGATCGAAGCGCCAGTACCAGCAGGCCGGCATTTCCGACGGCGCCGGATCGCCGAAATACGAAATCTCGATGCCGGTAGGAGGGTCGGAGAACCAGATGGTCCCGTCCGACTTGACCACCACATCGTTGGGCGAGTTGAAGCGCTTGCCTTGCCAGTTGTCGACCAGCACGGTGATGCTCCCGTCATGCTCGGTGCGCGTGACGCGCCGGTTGCTATGCTCGCAGGTGACGAGGCGGCCTTCGCGGTCGACGGTGTTGCCGTTGGCGTTTCCTGTAGGCTCGCGGAACAGGGCCACGGCGCCATTGGTCTCGTCCCAGCGGTACATCCGGTTGGCCGGAATGTCCGAGAAGACGAGATAACGACCTCCGCCGAACCAGGCCGGCCCTTCGGTGAACATGCAGCCTGTATGCAGCTTGTCGACATGGACATTGCCGAAGACGAGATTCGTGAAGCGCGGATCGTGGACCTCGAACCAGTCGGTCAGCATCGTCGGCAACCATGTCTCAGCGCGCCGCAGGGCGCAGCGCGCCCTGCGCGTTGACGTACACCGCATAGAGCGAGGTCGTGCCGGCGATGAACAGGCGATTGCGCTTGGGCCCGCCGAAGCAAACGTTGGCCGTCACCTCGGGAATGCGGATGCGGCCGAGCAGCGCGCCATCCGGGGCATAGCACAGCACGCCGTTGCCGGCGCTGGTCCAGATGTTTCCAGCCGTATCTAGGCGGAAGCCGTCGAAGATGCCGACCGGACACTCGGCGAACACACCGCCGCCCGACAGGGAGGTGCCGTCAGGAGAGACATCGAACACGCGCATGTGGCGGGGCCCGTTATCGACATGCGTGGCGCCGGAATCGACGATGTAGAGTTGGCGCTCGTCTAGCGAGAAGGCGAGCCCGTTGGGCTGCACGAAATCCCGCGCGACATGGTCGATGTGGCCGCTCGCGGGATCGAATCGCCAGACATGGCTGCCACCGATCTCGCTTGGCGCCGCATCGCCTTCGTATTCGCTGTCGATTCCGTAGCTAGGATCGGTGAACCAGGCGGTACCGTCGGACTTGATCACGACGTCGTTGGGCGAGTTGAGCCGCTTGCCGTTCCAGTTGTCGACCAGCACGGTACGCCGCCCGTCATGCTCCGTGCGCGACACGCAGCGGCCCGAATGCTCGCACGAGACCAGCCGCCCCTCGCGGTCGACCGTGTGGCCGTTGGTGTTGCGCGACGGCGCGCGGAACACCGAAACCTCGCCGCTGCATTCGTCCCACCGCAGCATGCGGTTGTTGGGAATGTCGGACCAGACGAGGTAGCGCCCGGCGGCGAAGTAGGCCGGGCCCTCGGCCCAGCGGGAACCGGTGTAGAGTTTGTCGACGTGGACATTGCCGAAGACGAGCTTCGTGAAGCGCGGGTCGTGGACCTCGAACCAGTTGGTCAGCATGCATCACTCCCCCGGTCGTGCGGACGTGACAGCGCAGCCCCGCATCCTGCGGGAGCTGCGCCGCCGTCCGTCTGTTCTGGGTCGTCGGGCCGGCCCCGTTCGGGACGGCCTGCACCGGCGATGCCGCTCCGTCCTCAGTTGGACGGGGCGATCGACACCGCTTCGCGCCCCTTGGGCGTCTCGACGACCTTCATCGACACCTGCTGACCTTCGGCCAGGTTGGCGAGGCCGGAGCGCTCGAGCACGGAGATGTGCACGAACACGTCCTTGCCGCCGTCGCCCACCGCGACGAAGCCGAAGCCCTTCTCGGTGTTGAACCACTTGACCGTGCCCATGGCGTCGACCGCGGTCGACAGGTCCGGCGCCACGCGGCGTGGCCGCGGTCCGTTAGCAGCGTCGCGCTGACCGGGGCGGCGCGGCGCTTCCGTCGCCGTGCTCTCGTCGACCGAGATGACCGCGGTGATCTGCCGGCCCTTCTGGCCTTGGCCGACCTGGACGCGTAGCGTGGCGCCCGGGGATACGGTCTCGTGCCCGGCCGCCTGCAACGCACCAATATGCAGGAAGGCGTCGCCGGTGCCGTCGGACAGTTCGGCGAAGCCGAAGCCCTTCTCCGGATTGAACCACTTCACCGTAGCGTCGATCGCCGGGCCTTCCGGCAGGACGTCGCGACCGAAGGAGGGCGATGCCGGGCGGTCGCGGCGCGGTGCGCCGCTGCCGCCCCCGCCGAAGCCGCGCGATTCATGCGGCGGCGGCGAAAACATGTCGTCGTCGAAGCCACGACGGCGCTGGCCGCCGCGATAATCCCTGCTTTTGCTGCTCATCGTGACCGCCCGCAGCCGCCCGCTGCCACCATCTTTCCGGTCGTTTTGTCGTGCCGATACGTCAATGTCTCGTCCTTCGTGCTCTGGCGCCCGCCAGCCGGCGGGCGTCCTGTGTCGTCTGGCCCGATCGCCAAGGGAACCCTTTATCCCCCGTCCACATTACCGCTTTCAGGGCAACGACAATAGCTTTTGTGTTGTTACGTCACTATTGCTGCCGCAGCGGCATAGCCAAAAGACCACGTCGCCCACCGCGAAGGGCAGCGTCGCATGGTCGCCGGGGGGGGGCGTCCCGCATGTGCTCAGAGTGAGCGTACGCCAGCATCGGCGAGCGGCGCCCGGCTGGTCAGTGTATTAACCAGCGGCCGGCCGAAGGGTGACGCCGAAATCTCGAACCTGTCGCCCGCGCGCAGAGCCACATTGTAGGCAAAGCTCACCGTCGCTGTGCCGAGATAGTGGACGTGGACATCGCCCGGCCGGCGGAAGGCCGCGTACTTGAAATGGTGGTGTTCGAGGTTGGCGACGGCGTGCGACATGTTGGCCTCGCCGGTGGCGAAGGGCTTTTCCCACAGCACCGTGCCGCCGCGCAGGATGCGCGAGACGCCCTGGATGTCGGCGGGTAAATCGCCGAGCAGAAGTTCCGGCCCGAAGGACGACGGGCGCAGCTTGGAGTGGGCGAGCCAAAGATAGTTGCCGCGCTCCATGATGTGGTCGGAGAACTCGTTGCCGAGAGCCCAGCCGACCCGCCACGGCCTGCCGTCGTCGCCGATGGTGTAGAGGCCGCAGATTTCGGGCTCCTCGCCGCCATCTTCGGCGAAGTCGGGCATGGCCAGCGCGCCGCCCGGCGGCACGATCCACGAGCCATCGCCCTTCCAGAACCACTCGGGCTGCACGCCGGCGCGGCCGGCGGCGGGCTTGCCGCCCTCCAGGCCCATACGGAACATCTTCATCGAATCCGACAGCGCCGCCTCGTCGCCCTCGGTGATCTTGCGGTGCATGGCATCGCGCGCATCGGAGCTGCCGAGATGCGACAGGCCGGTGCCGGTGACGAGACAATGCGCGGGGTCGGGATGGTCGAGCGGCGGCAGCAGGCGGCCTTCGGCGACGACGGCCGCGTAATCGTCCCGCGTCGTGCCGATGTGGCGCTCGACGAGGACAGCCAGCGTGTCGCCGGCGGCGATGGCTCGGCAGGCCAGCGCATGGACCGTGTGCACGCCGTCGAGGCGCACAAGCGTGTCGGCGTCGGCGACGCGGCCCACCCGCCGCCCGCCGGCCGCCATGTACTGGACGAGGCGGAGGCTCATCGTTCCGGTGCCGCGATGCCCATGCGGAGGAGGAAGGCGGAGAGCGTCTCGCCGTCGAGCCGCAGCACGGCGTCGAACAGGCTGTCGGCCATGCGGCAGAAAGCGTCGCCCTCGCGCATGCTGCGCTGCGCCGACCAGTTGGCGAGCAGGGTAACGTACCGGTCGAGATCGGCGTCGGCCGCCTCGGCGTAGCTCTTCTCAAACATTTCGCGCAGCACTCGGCTGGTGCGCGCCAGCTCCTCCGCATGGCGGGCGACCGCGGCGTCGTACTGGCGCTGCCGGTAGCAAGAGAGCGCCGCCACCATCAGGTCTCTCTGCAGGGAGCGCACGTTGATCGCTGCCAGTTCCATCGTGCTCGGCAGCACCGTCTTGGCCTTGCCGGCCGTCTGCGCCCCGGCGTCTAGCGACAGCAAGGCCGCGCCGACAAAGGCGGCAGCCAGTCCCGTTCTCACAGCTAACAACATGACGCGCCCCTCGGACCCCGCGACGGCAGGAGTTTCGCGCCGCCGCCGTTGTCGGCACAACGACCGCGGCGACTTCAAAAGCGCAGCGCCCGCACCTGGTTGACGTTCGGCAGGGCAGCGACGCTGGCCAGCACCGCCGGCGGCGTCGGCTGGTCTACCTCGACCAGCGACAGCGCCTCGCCGCCAGGGCCGGTGCGCCCGAGGTGGAAGGTGGCGATGTTGATGCCGGCATCGCCCAGCACGGAGCCGAGGCGGCCGATCAGGCCCGGCCGGTCGTTGCTCATGACGTAGAGCATGTGCGTGCCCAACTCGGCCTCCAGCGAGATGCCGCGCACATCAACCAGCCGCGGCTTGTCGCCGCCGACCAGCGTGCCGGCGACGGTGCGCGTCTGGCGCTCGGTGCGCACGGCGAGGCGGATCAACGTCTGGTAGTCGCAGGGCCGGTCGTGGCGCACCTCCGACACCTCGATGCCGCGTTCGTGCGCCAGCACTGGCGCGTTGACCATGTTGACGCTGTCGAGCAGCGGGCGCAGCAGGCCGTTGAGCGCGGCGGCGACCAGCGGACGCGTGTTGAGCGTCGCCGCGTCGCCCTCGAACTCGATCGTCACCGCAACCAGACCGGTCTCGGTCGTCTGGCCGGCGAAGCTGCCGAGCAGCTCTGCCAGCCGCATGTAGGGGCGCAGGCGCGGCGCTTCCTCGGCCGACACCGACGGCATGTTGAGCGCATTTATCACGGCGCCGGTCAGCAGGTAGTCGGCCATCTGCTCGGCGACCTGGATGGCGACGTTGACCTGCGCCTCGGTGGTCGAGGCGCCGAGATGCGGGGTACAGACTACGTTCTCGTGCGCGAACAGCGGATTGTTCCTCGCCGGCTCCTCGACGAAGACATCGAGGGCGGCGCCGCCGACCTGGCCGCCCTGGAGAGCCGCCAGTAGGTCGGCCTCGACGATGAGACCGCCGCGCGCGCAGTTGATGATGCGCACGCCATTCTTCATCTTGGCCATCGCCGCCGCGTCGACGATGCCGCGCGTCTGGTCGGTCAGCGGCGTATGCAGGGTGATGAAGTCGGCACGCGCGAACAGCGTGTCGAGGTCGATCTTCTCGACGCCGATCTCTATCGCCCGCTCCGGCGACAGGAACGGATCGTAGGCGACGACCTTCATGCGCAGTCCGTGGCCGCGATCGGCGACGATCGAGCCGATATTGCCGCAGCCGATAACGCCAAGCGTCTTGCCGGTCAGTTCGACGCCCATGAAGCGCGACTTCTCCCACTTGCTCGCCCGCGTCGAGGCGTCGGCGGCGGGGATCTGCCGCGCCAGCGCGAATATGAGAGCGATGGTGTGCTCGGCCGTGGTGATGGCGTTGCCGAAGGGCGTGTTCATCACGACGATGCCATGGCCGGTGGCCGCCGGCACGTCTATGTTGTCGACGCCGATGCCGGCCCGCCCGACGATGCGCAGATTACCGGCGGCGCCGGCCTTCAGCACCGGCGCCGTCACCTTGGTGGCCGAACGCAGGGCTATGCCATCATAGCCACCGATGATGGCGACGAGGTTGGCCTCCTTGAGGCCCTGCTTCACGTCCGTCTCGATGCCGCGCGCGGCGAACACGTCCATGGCGCGCGGATCGAGGCTGTCGGCGATGAGAACCTTCGGCATGGGAAATCTCCGGAACGGAATGCAAGGCCGCGCCGCACCCGTGGCGCGCGCGGGAAAGGCGTCAGGCGCCGGCGCGGACTTGCTCCCAGGCCCAGTCGAGCCAGGGCAGCAACGCGGCGACGTCCGACCGTTCGACAGTGGCTCCGGTCCACACGCGCAGGCCGGGCGGGGCATCTCGGTAGGAGCCGATGTCGTAGGCCACACCTTCCGTGTCGAGCCGGTCGGCGACGGCCTTCGCCGCGGCGGCCTGGGCCTTGGCGTCGAGTGCCGCGAACCACGGATCGGCGATCGTCATGCATACGCTGGTCGGCGAGCGCGTCGCCGCGTCGTCGGCGAGGAACGATGCCCAGTCGCTGCGCGCGACCCAGTCGGCGACGATCGCGAGATTGCCTTCGGCGCGCGCGATGAGCGCCGGCAGGCCGCCCAGCGAGTCCGCCCAGTCGAGAGCGTCGAGCTGATCCTCGACGCAGAGCATCGAGGGCGTATTGATGGTGTCGCCCCTGAACACCGCCTCGTTGAGCTTGCCGCCCGAGACGAGGCGGAAGATCTTCGGCAGCGGCCAGGCCGGCTTCGTCGCCAGCAGGCGCTCGACGGCGCGCGGGCCGAGCGCCAGCATGCCGTGCTGCGCCTCGCCGCCGAGCACCTTCTGCCACGACCAGGTGACGGCATCGAGCCGGTCCCAGGAGAGGTCCATGGCGAAGGCTGCAGAGGTGGCGTCGCAGATGACGAGACCCCGGCGGTCGCGCGCGATCCAGTCGCCGTTCGGCACGCGCACGCCAGAGGTGGTGCCGTTCCAGGTGAACACCACATCGCGCGCGAAATCAACCGCGCCGAGGTCCGGCAGACGGCCGTAATCGGCCGACAGGGTGCGCACGTCGGGCAGCTTCAGTTCCTTGGTGACGTCGGAGACCCAGCCTTGGCCGAAGCTCTCCCACGCCAGCACCTCGACACCGCGCGATCCGAGCAGCGTCCACAGCGCCATCTCGACAGCGCCGGTATCGGAGGCGGGGACGATGGCGAGGCGCCAGTCGGCCGGCATGCGCAGCACGGCTTTGGTCTTGTCGATGACCGCAGCAAGACGGGCCCGGGCCGGGGCGGCGCGGTGCGAGCGCCCGACGAGCGCTCCTTCTAGCACCGACGGCGACCAGCCGGGGCGCTTGGCGCATGGACCAGAGGAGAAACAAGGATTGGCTGGCCGGAGTGCCGGCCGCCGCATGGAATCGGTCATTGCTGTCGCGTCCCTTACAGAACGCCGCGCCCCGTTGGGGGGACGTGGCCCGCGCGGGAGAATAGGGCTTCGCGACCAACGGTCAATGCCGACCGCCATGACCTATTGACGCAGACAGCCGGGCTCGCACCAGCCCCAAAATGGCCCCACACGTAAAATACAGCAATGAATTGTTATTTAACATAGTTATTGACCATCCCACTGTAAATTTGCCTCACTAAGGCTCTAGGAAGCAGGAGCCACGCCAACCCAACAGAACTCGACTGGCCGCGACGCGAGGATTAATATCTATTATTACGATAGACATAATGGGTATTTAATATGCTGTCACGCAAGGCCAAGTACGCGTTGCGGGCCCTGTTGCTGCTGGCCGAGCAGCCGGCGGGGCGGCTCACCCATATTTACGAGATCGCCGCGCGGCAGAGCGTGCCGCAGAAATTCCTCGAGCAGATCCTCGTCGAGTTGCGGCGAGCTGGCGTGTTGCACAGTGCGCGTGGCCGTAACGGCGGCTACGCCCTCGCGCGGCCGGCCAGCGAGATCACCTGGGGCCAGATCGTCCGGCTGATCGACGGTCCGCTCTCGCCAATCCCCTGCGCCAGCCTCACCGCCTACCGGCGCTGCGACGACTGCGCCGAGGAAGCGACCTGCGACATCCGCCAGACCATGCGCCGTGTGCGCAACGCGATGGCGGAGGTGCTCGACGGCACACCCCTCTCCGCAACCGCGTCCGTGGTCGTGCCGCTGTCGGGCGTTGCAGAGAGAAAACCTGAAGACAGTTCCACCCAGGCGTCAGTCCGGGAGACATGACATGACAACTCACCGACTTCCTCGCCTGCGCGCCGTCTCCATCGGCGTTGCGCCGGCAGCAATGTTCGCCACCGGCGGCGCCGTCGCGGCCGAGCGTCAATTGCTCAATGTGTCCTACGATCCAACGCGCGAACTGTATCAGGAATTCAATGCCCTCTTCGCCGCGCACTGGAAGTGCTAAGACGGGTGACACGGTTACCATCCGCGCCATTCTCGCTTTCGTCACCCTCGGCCTCAAGGACCTGCTCGAATGGCGATGGGGCGACGAGATGGCCACGACACGGCGCTGACGGGGGAAGCGCAGCCATGGACATCGCGACGCGCGCGCTGACCCGCCATTTCGACGGTTTAGTCGCCCTCGCCGTCGTCGATCTGGCTGTCGATCCCGGCGAACTGGTGGCGTTGCTCGGTCCCTCGGGATCCGGCAAGACGACGATGCTGCGCCTCATCGCCGGCCCCGACTTCCCGACCTCGAGCCAGGGTCTGTTCGGCGGCAAGGACACCTCGGACCGTCACGTGCGCGAGCGTAAGATCGGCTTCATCTTCCAGCATTACGCGCTTTTCCGTCACATGACGGTAGGCGACAACATCGCCCTCGGCCTGCGCGTCAAGCCGCGCCGCGAGCGCTTGCCCGCGGCGGAGATCAAGGCACGCGCCGGCGAACTGCTTTCGCTGGTGCAACTAGACGGCCTCGCCGCCCGTTATCCGGCACAGCTTTACGGCGGCCAGCGCCCGCGCGTGGCACTGACCCGCACCATGGCCATCGCTCCGCGCGTATAGCTGCTCGACGAGCCCTTAGGCGCGCAGGACGCACGCGTGCGCAAAGAGTTGCGCCGCTGGCTTCGCCGGCTGCATGACCGCATGGGCCTGACATCCCTGTTCGTCACGCACAACCAGGAAGAAGCGCTTGAACTCGCCGACCGCATCGTGGTGATGAACCGCGGTCGCATCGAGCAGGTTGGCACGCCCGGCGAAGTCTATGAACGTCCCGCCTCGCCCTTCGTCTGCGAGTTCCTCGGCGACGTGAACCGCTTCGACTGCGTCGTCGCCGGCGGACGCGCCAGCGTCCTCGACAGCGATTTTGCTGCCGCCACCACCGGCCTCGCCGACGGTCCGGCGGCCGCCTATGTACGCCAGCACGACATCGAGATCGTAACCCAGCGCACTACAATCGGGCTGCCGGCGATCGTCCGCCATGTTGCCTATGCCGGACCGCTGGTGGTGGTTGACCTCGGCGTGCAGGGCATCGATCGCCCGGGCGAGGTGATGCTGGCGCGCCACGAGGCCGCCGGGTTGGGTATGCAGCGCGGCCTCACCGTGTTCCTACGCGCGCGCCGGGTGCAGCTATTCCCGACGGTTGCTCACTGACGACCGCTATAACCCGTACCAGAAATGAGCGATGGCCGTATAGCCGAGCCAGACGATGACCACCAGCGGTGCCCCGGCGCGGAAGAAATCCATGAAACGGTAGTTGCCCGGGCCCATCACCATCATATTGGTCTGGTATCCGATCGGGGTCGCGAAGGAACAATTTGCGGCGAAGATCACCGCGAAGGCGAAGGGCTCAGCCGGGACGCCGAGGCGCTGGGCGATGCCGACGGCGACCGGTGTGAACAGCACCGCCGCGGCGTTGTTCGAGATCAGATTGGTCATTACCGCGATGACGAGGAACATCCACGACAGCGCCACCAGCGGCGAGGCGTAGCCGATCAGCGCGCGGAAGGCATCGACGATAGTGGCGGCACCGCCGGTCTCCTCCAGTGCCATACCGATGGCCAACGCGGCGGCGATCAGCAGCACGGTGTTGCGGTCCACCGCGCGGCCGGCCTGGCGAATGCTGAGTATGCCGACGGCGAGCATCAACCCGGCGCCGAGCAATGAAGATATTACAATGGGCAACAGTTCCGTTATCGACAGCAATACCACCGCGCCGAAAATGGCCAGCGCACTACGAGCACGGTGAGCCGCCGGCAGAAGCACGGTGGACCACGCGATAATCATAACGTCGCGGTTGCCACGCAGCCCTTCGACATCCTCGCGCGCGCCTTGGATCAGCAGCACATCGCCGGCTTCTAGGTGTATTTTGGTGATGCGCTCGCGGATTATCCGCGACTGGCGCTGGATGCCCACCACGATGACGTGGAAGCGGTGGCGGAAGGCGGCTATTTCGAGCGTCTGGCCGACCAGCCGCGAGGCCGGTGTGACCATCACCTCGGCGATCTGATGCTCGTCGTGGCGGCGGTGTAGGCCATAGCGTTACGCGGTCTTGTCCCCGTCTTTTTTGTCGGCGGAGAGGCAGAGCAGATGCGTCTTGCCATACACCGCCGCGGTCAGCGCGCGCCGTGTCGCCGCCACCACCAGCACATCGCCCGTCGTCAGGATGAGGCTGTCATCGAAGGGCGGCAGGAAGGCGTGCTCGTCGCGCTGCACGAGGTGCACCGTGACGTCGCGCAGATCGGGAAAGAAGCCGCCGCGCGGGCTGACGTTGGCCATGCGCGAACTGTCGATGACGGCGATCTGGGCAAGAAACTTGTGCCCGTCGGCACCGCCCAGCGTGGCGGAAAGCGGCACACGGTCGGGTAGCATTCGTGGCGCCAGAAAGACAATGTAAAGCGCACCGAGCGCCGCCAGCACAACTCCGGGCGCCGTGAACTGGAAGATAGTGAGCGCCGGCAGGCCGAGCTGCACGAGCGAGCCGGACACCAGCAAGTTGGTGGAGGTGCCGATCAGGGTCGTCATGCCGCCTAGAATGGCGGCGTAACTCAACGGAATCATCAGCCGCGAGGGGGTATGGCCAAGCCGCTCGGAGATCGCCTGCACTACCGGTATCAGCAGCACGACGACTGGCGTGTTGTTGAGGAAGGCGCTGATGATGATGGCGGTCACCAGCACCAGCGCCGGCGCCAGCACGACGCGGCCATGCACCAGCGTCACCACTATCCAGGCGGCGCGTTCTAGTGCGCCGGTCTGCACCAGCCCGTGCCCCATCACCAGCAGAGCGGCGACGGTTAGCAGCGCGGGATTGGCGAAGCCGGCCAGCAGGTGCTCGGGCGCAAGTGCGGCGCCGCCGTCCGCCCCGGCTACAGGAAACAGGTGGAACAGCAGCAGGAGGGCGCAGATGACGCCGAGGGAGGTGATCTCCATAGGCACGCGGCCACACGCATAGAATGCGAGCGCTACCACGATGATCGCGAAGGTGCCCCACATTACGATGGCGGCCATGAGTGCTGGCTCCATGGCGGCGAGCGTCCCGGGGCTCAGGCAGCCGGCCGGCGTTTGACGAAGGTTGTCGTCCGGTAGCTGCACACCGTACCGGCCGCCTTCGTGGCGATGGTGAAGCCTAGCACGACGATGCCGCGGTCCGGGCGCGAGGCCGACGGGCGCGCCTCGACCACTTCGACGGTGGTCTCCAGCATATCTCCGGGCCGCACCGGCTTCGACCAGCGCACCTCGTCCAGCGCCGGGCCGCCGAGCGAACTGTCGCGGTAGTGGCCGAGGCGGATCCACTGGGCGAAGCCGATGGCGAGCGTCTGGTGCCCGCTGGCGATGATGCCGCCATAGTGGCCCTTCGCCGCTGCCGCCCGGTCGATATGGATCGGCTGCGGATCGTAGATTTCCGCGTACTCGACGATCTGCGCTTCGCTCAGCGTCGCTGGCGCGGTCGCGAAGCGGCGGCCGACAGCCAAATCCTCGAAATACAGCGTCATGGGCTCCTCGGCTGTCGAGCGGCACCATATATAGGCATATTTTACAATCGCAACACGGGGAGCCGGACAGATACACACAGAGACAAATGTTTTATCCGCGTGAGCCGTTCGGGGCGTGGGGTCCCCTTAGGCCCCGCCTTTTGCCCCGGAACGGCTCTTTCGCCCCTATTCCGCAGCGACGCCAGCCTGGGCCGCCTCCCAGGCGAGGATCAGGCGCTTGCGCGCGGGCTGCCAGCGATAGCCGGTGATACTGCCGTCTCTGCGCAGCACGCGATGGCATGGAATTAGCCAGGAGACGGGGTTCTGGCCAACGGCGCCGGCGACGGCGCGGGGCGCGTCCGGCCGGCCAATGCGGCTGGCGAGATCGCTGTAGCTCGTCAGCGCGCCGGCCGGGATGCGCAGCAGCGCCTCCCAGACCTTAAGCTGGAACGGGGTGGCCCGCAGCAGCAGGTGGATCGACCCTCTGCCGCCGAAGGCCAGCTCGGCGAAGGGCCGCGTAACGGCTTCGTCGTGCTCCAGCCGTGCCTCACCGAAATTGGTGGCGAGATCGGCGAGGACTTCGTCGTGCGCGCCGGGATCGCCGAAGGCGAGGCCGCAGACGCCGCGCGGGCTGGCCACGATCAGGCAGTCGCCGAAGGGGCTGTCGTGCCAGCCCCAGGCGAGGTTTAGCGCGGCGGCCTGCATCTTCCATTCGCCGGGCGTCAGTGCCTCGTGGGTAACGAACAGATCGTGCAGCCGGCCCGGCCCCGACAGGCCGGCATCGAAGGCCGCATCGAGCACGCTGGCCGAGTCGGCCAGCCGCGCCTTGGCGTGGCGCAGGGTCAGGTATTGCACGTATTTCTTCGGGCTGACACCGACATAACGGGTGAACAGACGCTGGAAGTGGTGCGGGCCAAGGCCGACCGCCGCGGAGGTCTCCTCCAGCGAAGGCTGCTCCTGCCAATTGCGGCCGAGCCAGGCGAGGGCGCGCCCGATGGTGGCGTAGCCCGAACCGTCGGCCTCGGGCCGGCCGGGTTCGGCGATGTCAAGGTCGATCATGGCCATAGTCTACTCCTGCGAGGCGGTGGCGCGACGGGGCGGCGTTTGACCATAAGCTAGGCGCCAACACCGGCCGCGCCCACCCGGTTCTTGCCCAAACGACGCGGCAGGTTCGCCGGGCGTGATTGCGAGAAGGCGAAGCCGACGAAGCAATCCAGCCTGCCGGCCGAGATACTGGATTGCTTCGCTTAGCTCGCAATGACGCCGATAGTCGAGGCGTCGGGTCGAACGGCGAAACCGTCGCTAACGTCTCTTTCACTTTTTCAGTTTTTTTTGACAAAATACTAAAATTCACCAGCCGGCGAGGAGGGCAGTACACAATAGCGGTCGATATCGGCGGCGCCTTCACCGACTGCGTGGCGATCGACGACGCCGATGGACGAACCACCGTACGCAAGGTGCTCACCACGCCCGACGACCTGCAGCGCGGAGTGCTGGACGGCCTCGACCAGATAGCCAGCGAGCTGAGACACCCGACCGGCGCCTTGCTGGGCGACGCGCCCCGCTTCGTCCACGCCACGACGCAGTCGAGCAACGCCGTATTCGCCGGCACCGGCACGCGCACCGCCATGCTGACGCCGCTCGACTTCGGCGACACACTTCTGATCATTCGCGCCACCGGCCTCGTCGCCGGCCTGTCGGTGTTCGAGCGTCACCATTACCGCAACACGCAGAAGCCCGTGCCGCTGGTCGACGATCGCGACATCTTAGAAGTTGCCGAGCGCATCGACCACAAGGGGGCGGTGATCACACCGATCGACGAGACCGAACTGCGCGCTCCGGCCTGCCACATCGGCGATGCCGGCTACGGCGCGGTTGCCGTGTGCTTCCTGTTCTCGCACAAGAACCGCACGCACGAGGTCGCCGCCGGCGCCATCCTGCGCGCCGAACTGCCCGGCTATTACGTGTCGCTGTCGGCCGAGGTGGCGCCGGTCATCGGCGAGTACGAGGGCAGCGCGACGGCGCTGTTCAACGCCTATGTTGGCCCCGTCATCGAAATCTACCTCAAGCGCCTCGAAGCGACGCTCGTCGAGAGCGGCCTGAGCCAGAATCTGCTGATCGTGCAGGCCAATGGGGCGTCGCCACGGCGGCGCAGACCATCCCGATCATGACCGTCGAATCCGGGCCGGCCGCCGGCGTGGTCGGCGCGGCACTGCTCGCCGAACAACTCGGCCGGCCCAATGTCATCGGCACCGATGTCGGCGGCACCACCTTCAAGGTCGGCGAGAAATGGCTAGAGGCGTGAGCGGCACTACACCGTGATCGTGCCGGCGAGGTAGTCGGCTCAGGTGCCTGCGATGTCGACGCGATAGCCACGCAGGCGGCACCACAGCGTGCCGCCGCGCGCCGAGATCTGGCGGCCAACCATCGCGTCACGGCCGAGCCGCCCGGCCAAGTAGGGCACAAGGATCGACTGCGCCGAGCCGGTTACGGGGTCTTCCGGCACGCCGGCGCGCGGAGCGAAGAAACGCAGCACATAGTCTAAACCCGCGCCCGGCGCCGTCGCCGTCACAGCGAACGTGTCGAGCCGCGCCAACGCCGTCATGTCGGTCTCCAGCGCGGCCACGTCTGCCTGGAGGTCGAAGACGCAGACAAGGTCGCGTGCCGCCAGCACCGCGCGCGGCGACGCACCGCGCGCGTCGGCGAGCCCGGCTGGCGGCACGACCGGCGCCGGCGGCCGCGATGGGAAATCGAGGGCGTAGCGGTCGCCGTCGCGCGCCACGGCAAGCTGGCCGGAGAGCGAGCGGGAACGGATCGTCGCGCCGGCGAAGCCGCAATGGCGCCACAGCACATGGGGGGTCGCCAGCGTCGCATGGCCGCACAGATCAACTTCGCAACCGGGCGTGAACCAGCGCAGATGTAAATCGTTGTCTGCGCCCGCCGGGGCGGCAACGAGGAACGCCGTCTCCGCTAGGTTGTTCTCCGCCGCGATGGCCTGCAAGGTCGGGTCGGGCAGACACGCCTCAAGCGGGCAGACCGCCGCGGGGTTGCCGGTAAATGGGCGGTAGGCGCAGGCGTCGACCTGCCACAGCGCGATCGTCGTCATGCCGGTTCTCGCGCGCGCTGCGCCAGCGCCACGCCGGCGATGATCACTATCGTGGCGAGCAGCAGCGGCCAGGTCAGCACCTCTCCGAGGAACAGCGTGCCCGACGCCACGCCGACGATCGGCATGCCGAACAGGAAGGTCGTCATGCGCGTCGGGCCGGCCACGGCGATGGCGACGAACATGGCGAGGTAGGCGACGATGTTGGAGTTGATCGCCAACATGAAGATGGAGAACCACGCGATGCCAGGCAGCGCCGCGACGGCGGCTAAGTCGAGATGCCAGAGCGCGAAGGGCACCATCATCAGCGAGGCGACTACGACGCTCCACATTGTCACGGCATAGGGGCCGTAGCGCCCCATGGTCGGCCCGCTGAACGCGAAGATGCTGGCGGCGGCGAGCGACGAGCCGAACACCAAAATATCGCCTTCAAGGCTGGCGCCGGAAGTCGTCAGCCCCACCGCTTCGGCGATCAGGATGGCAGCGCCGCCGAAGGCGAGCAGGCAGCCGGCCAGCCAGGCCAGCTTCGGCCGGCGCCAGGCGATCAGCGCCACCAGCAGCCCGGTGAGGATCGGCGAGGAAGAGTTGACCACCGCCGTATGTCCCGCCGTCGACAGCGAGGCACCCCAGCTCTGCAGCAGGATGAAACCGACGAGGCCGACGGCCGAGACGTAGAGCAGCACCCATTTGTGGCGTCCCTTCCATGGTATCTTGAGGCCCATGGCGAGAATGACGACGAGGGCGAAGGGCAGCGATAGCACGGCGCGCATGACGCCGACCGACAGGCCGTCAATGCCAACCACGGAGAGCTTCACGAATAGCGGCGTCGCCCCCCACGACACCGCGGTGTAGAGAGCGCAGCCGACGGCAATCGGCGTCATGCGGCCGACACCATTCGCGGAAACTGCGGTCACGCTCCTTCGCCCGTGAACGGCCGCACGGTCACGGCGTGATCGAGCGGGCCGTGGCCCCTGCCGTAGCCGGGCGCGGAGGCGATGGCGGCGCGCACATAGGCGCGCGCCCGCGCCACGGCGCGCTCGACGACGAGGCCCTGCGCGATGCCGGCGGCGATGGCCGAGGCCAGGGTGCAGCCCGTGCCGTGGGTGTGGCGGGTGGCGAGGCGTACATCGGCGAAGCGCACGATGCCGCCATGCGTCACCAGCAGATCGACGACCTCGGGCCCATCGATATGGCCGCCCTTGACGAGCACCGCCGCCGCCCCCATCGCCACCAGCGCCCGGCCTGCCGCCGCCTGGCTCACCTCGTCGATGACGGCGAGGCCGGTCAGCGCGGCGGCTTCGGGCGCATTAGGCGTGACGACGTACGCGCGCGAAACCAGCCGCGCGGCGAGAGCCGCATGCGCGTCGTCGTCGAGCAGCGAGGCGCCACCCTTGGCGACCATCACCGGGTCGACCACCAGCGGCACGCCGACGGCGTTCCTGGCGAGCGTGTCGGCCACGGCGGCGATCACCTCGGCGGTATGCAGCATGCCGGTCTTGATGCAGTCGGCGCCGATGTCGTCGAGCACGACGCGCATCTGCCGCGCGATGAAATCCGGCGGCACGGCGAACACCGCCTCCACGCCCAGCGTGTTCTGCGCCGTCAGCGCGGTGATGGCGGTCGCCGCATAGGCGCCCATCGCCGTGACTGACTTGATGTCTGCCTGGATGCCGGCGCCACCGCCGGAATCGGAGCCAGCGACGATGAGCACTCGTCCCCGCATGTCGCTCCTCAGGCCAGCGCCGCGCGGCGCTCGATCACTGCGCAGATGTCGCCGACCACACACTCGACCATGGCGGCGTCGCGGCCCTCGGCCATAACGCGCACCACCGGCTCCGTGCCGGAGGGGCGGATGAGGACGCGCCCCTCGCCGCCGAGCTTTGCCTCGGCGAGAGCAACGGCGCTGCGCACCTCGTCGCTGTCGTGCGGCGTCGTGCCCTTGCTGAAGCGAACGTTCTTCAGCACCTGCGGATAGGGCGTGAACAGGCGCGCGACCTCGGAGGCCGGTCGGCCGTCCTCGACCACGGCGGCGAGCACCTGCAGCGCCGCGACGAGGCCGTCGCCGGTCGTCGCATGGTCTGCCAGCACGATGTGACCCGACTGTTCGCCACCGACATTGTAGCCACCGCGCCGCATCTCCTCGAGCACGTAGCGGTCGCCGACTTTCGTGCGCACCAGAGTGAGATCGAGCCCGCCGAGGTATTTCTCGAGGCCGAGATTTGACATCACGGTAGCTACGACGCCGCCGCCGGTGAGGCGTCCGGCGCGCTGCCAGGCGGTCGCCACCAGCGCCATTACCTGGTCGCCATCGAGCACGTTGCCCATCTCGTCGACGAGGATGACGCGATCGGCGTCGCCGTCCAGCGCTACGCCGAGATGAGCGTCGTGCGCCGTGACGGCGGCGCGCACCGCGCCCGGGGACGTCGCGCCGCAGGCCCGGTTGATGTTGGTGCCGTCGGGCTCGACGCCGATCGCCACCACCTCGGCACCCAGCTCGTAGAACACCTGCGGCGCCACCTTGTAGGCGGCGCCATTTGCGCAATCGACGACGATACGCAGCCCGTCGAGGCGCAGGCCGCGGGGAAAGGTCGCCTTGACGAACTCGACGTAACGGCCCGGGGCGTCGTCGAGGCGCTGGGCGCGGCCGAGATGGCCCGCCGTCGGCAGGTCGCCCGGCCCGGCCTCGACCATTGCCTCGATCTCGGCCTCGACCTCGTCGGACAGCTTGTAGCCGTCGGGGCCAAACAGCTTGATGCCGTTATCCTCGAAGGCGTTGTGCGAGGCGGACACCATGACGCCAATGTCGCAACGCATGGAGCGGGTCAGCATGGCCACGGCCGGTGTCGGCAGCGGGCCGACCAGCAGCACGTCCATGCCCATGGCGGCGAAGCCGGCCTGCAGCGCCGGCTCGATGGTGTAGTTGGACAGCCGCGTGTCCTTGCCGATGACCACGCGGTGGCGGTGGCTGCCATTGGTGAAGCGGCGCCCGGCGGCCATCGCAACGGCCAGTGCCGTCGCCGCCGTCATCGGCTCTCGGTTGGCCGTGCCGCGGATGCCATCGGTGCCGAAGAGCTTTCTCGCCATGCAGGTCGCCGCTGGTTCGTGCCTGACTGCCCGCGCTTATAGCAGACGGCCCCGCGCCGTAGCAGCGATGTGACGGCCCGCCTCAGGCGAAGCCGGCGAGGCGACGCCAGACAGCCAGGGCCTGCCGCGTCTCGGCCACGTCGTGGACGCGGACAACCTGCACTCCCTGAGCTGCCGCCACGACGGCCGCCGTGAGCGAGCCGGGCAGTCGGGCCTCCACCGTCTCGCCGCGCGACAGGGCCCCCAGCGAACTCTTGCGCGAGGCACCGAGCACGATGGCGGCGCCGAGCCCGTGCAGCGCGCCGATGGCCCCCATAAGGCGGGCATTGCCGTCCGGCGTCTTGGCGAAGCCGATGCCGGGATCGACGGCGAGGCGGGCGCGCGGGATGCCGGCCGCCTCCGCCGCCGCGAGGCGGGCGGCGAGGAAATCGGCAACGTCGAGCAACACGTCGTCGTAGCGCGTGTTGCACTGCATGGTGGCCGGCTCGCCGCGCATATGCATCAGGATCGCCGCCGTCCCGGCATTCGCCACGACGGACGGCGACCCGGGATCGCCGGCCAGCGCCGAGACGTCGTTGACGATGCGCGCGCCGGCCGCCAGCGCGGCACGCATCACCGGCGCCCGGCGGGTATCGACCGATACGGAGATGCCGGCCTTAGCCAATGCCGCGACCACCGGAACCACACGGTCGAGTTCGGCGTCGACCGATGGCGGCTCGGCGCCCGGGCGGGTCGATTCGCCGCCAACATCGACGAGGTGCGCGCCCGCCTCGGCCAGCGCAATCCCGTGCGCGATCGCCGCCGCCGCGTCGTGCCGGCGGCTGCCGGGATGGAAGCTGTCTGGCGTCGCGTTGACGATGCCCATGAGCAGCGGCAGGCCGGGCGCGGAGGGCAGCAGGCCGGCGAAGCCCGCCCGTGGCGCGGTCAGACGGGCCAGCAGATCGGCGGCGCGGCTGTCGCCGGCATCGGCGTGGCGCGCGGCCCAGTCGGCGATGTCGCCGGCCGGAGCCGTGGCGGTCGTGACCGGCGCACCCGGCCGTCCCGACAGGCGGGCATGCAGGAGCAGGCGGGCAGCGGCCACCGGCCCGCCGGCCAGCGCCAGCGCTTCGCCCGCCGCGACGGCCGCCACCGCCGCGTCGGCGGCGAGCAACCCGAGCGGCTCGGCATGGAGCCGCGCCGCAGGGTCGGCGAGGAGGGCGTTGAGGGATTCTGATCGGGAGTACACAGCCGCCATCGAACCCGCTGTGACGATAGAAGAGTGGGGCCGCCCCCGCAGGGCTGCCTCGCCCTTCGACAGGCTCAGGGTAAGGCAACCTTGTAATGCCACAAATGCAGTGAGCCGGCGTACGGGCAATTAAATTCGCCGCCACCCGGAGGCCTCATCCTAAGCCTGTCGAAGGATGAGGCCGTCACCCGCGCCACATCACCCCTGCGGCTGCGGCTCGGGTTCGAGGCCACCGTGGCGGTCCTTGCCGGCGCGGCCGCTGGTCGGCACCGAGGCGCGCGGGCCTCCGGCGTGGCCGGTATCGGCCGGCTGCTCGCGGCGTATCGGCTTGCCGGCGATGAGATCGAGAATCTCCTCGCGCGACAGCGTCTCGAATTCCAGCAGGCCGCCGGCGATGGTGTGCAGTTCGGCCATGTGTTCAGTAAGGATGCGGCGCGCGGTCGATTCCGCCTCCTCGACGACGCGGCGGATCTCCTGATCGATGATTTGCGCGGTGGCGTCCGACACGTTTTTCTGCTGCGAGACGGAATGGCCGAGGAACACCTCCTCGGTATTGTCCTCGTAGCGCAGCGGCCCGAGCTTGTCGGAGAAGCCCCATTCGGTAACCATCTGGCGGGCGCGCGCCGTCGCCACCTTGATGTCGTTGGAGGCGCCCGTCGTCACGTTGTCGGCGCCGAACACCAGTTCCTCGGCGACGCGGCCGCCAAACAGGCTGGCCAGCTCCGCCTTCAGTTCCTTCTTCGACTTCGAATACTTGTCACGCTCGGGCAGCCACATGGTCAGGCCGAGCGCGCGACCGCGCGGGATGATGGTGACCTTGTGCAGCGGCTCGTGGCCCTCGGCATTGAGCATGACCAGCGCATGGCCGCCCTCGTGATAGGCGGTCAGCCGCTTTTCCTCCTCGGTCATGACCATGGAGCGGCGCTCGGCGCCCATCATGACCTTGTCCTTGGCATATTCGAATTCGGCCATCGTCACCATGCGCCGGCCAGTGCGCGCGGCCATCAGCGCCGCCTCGTTGACGAGGTTGGCGAGATCGGCGCCGGAGAAGCCGGGTGTGCCGCGGGCGATGATGCGCGCGTCCACGTCGGGCGCCAGCGGCACCTTGCGCATGTGGACCTTGAGAATCTTCTCGCGCCCGAGGATGTCGGGGTTCGGCACCACCACCTGGCGGTCGAAGCGGCCGGGTCGCAGCAGCGCCGGGTCGAGCACGTCGGGGCGGTTCGTCGCCGCGATCAGGATGACGCCCTCGTTGGTCTCGAAGCCATCCATCTCAACCAGAAGCTGGTTGAGCGTCTGCTCGCGCTCGTCGTTGCCGCCGCCCAGGCCGGCGCCGCGATGGCGGCCGACGGCGTCGATCTCGTCTATGAAGATGATGCAGGGCGCGTTCTTCTTGCCCTGCTCGAACATGTCGCGCACGCGCGAGGCGCCGACGCCGACGAACATCTCGACGAAGTCGGAGCCCGAAATGGTGAAGAACGGCACGTTCGCCTCGCCGGCGATGGCGCGGGCGAGCAGCGTCTTGCCGGTACCCGGGGGGCCGACCAGCAGCACGCCTTTCGGAATCTTGCCGCCGAGGCGCTGGAACTTCGCGGGATCGCGCAGGAAGTCGACGACCTCCTCCAGTTCCGTCTTGGCCTCGTCGATGCCGGCCACGTCTTCGAAGGTGACGCGGCCCGACTTCTCTGTCAGCAGCTTGGCGCGCGACTTGCCGAAGCCCATGGCACGGCCGCCGCCCGACTGCATCTGGCGCATGAAGAACACCCAGACGCCGACGATGATGATGAAGGGCAGCCAGCCCATGATGATGGAAACGAGCGGATTAAGCCGTTCCTCGGGCTTGGCGGTGATCTGTACGCCATGCTCGCGCAGCCGCGCCACCAGGCCGGGATCGTCCGGCGTGTAGGTGGTGAAGGTCTGGTTGCCGCGCAGGCGGCCGGAGAGTTCGCGGCCCTGGATGACGACCGAGGCGACCTGGCCCTGCTCGACCTGGTTGAGGAAGTCGGAGAAGGCGAGCTGCTGCTCGCCGGTACGCTGGCCGGAGCCGCTGAACAGGTTGAACAGCGCCACGACGAGCAGAGCGATGACGATCCAGAGCGCCAGATTCCTGCCGAAATTGTTCAAGCTGCGCTCCGTCCGCGCGGGTCCCGGGGCCTATCCCTGAGCCACTATAGGCCGTGATGTCAGCCGCGCCTATCCCGGCTCCCTGCAAGAAATAGGGAGCACAGTGAGGTTAAACAATGCCGAAAGGCGCGCCCGAAACCGCTTTCGGCGGTGCCCAGAGGAGCGTGGCCACATCGCGACCGACCGGCTTGCCGCGCCGCCGCACCAAAGGCGCCACCGGCCGCGCCGGCGCCGGCAGGTCGGCCCGCGCGTCCGCCGCGTCGCTTGCGGCGGCGCCGACGACAAGTCCGCCGGCGGCACCGGCCGCCGCCGTCGCCGCGAACCGGCCGTCCCAAACGGTGGCGGCGCCCGCCCGCAGGGCCAGCGGTGCCGACATCGCCGAGGATTCGCGGACGACGACCGCGCGGCGCCCGCCGCTGCCGGCCAGCGGTACGATCCGGCAGCCGGCCAGCGTGCGCGCCGCTTCGAGGCGGCCACCCGCCAACGCGGCGATCAGACGGTCGAGGCGGGCCGTGCGCGGCGGCCAGGCCCGCCCGGCGACGGCGGCGAGCGTGCCCGCCAGCATTGTCGCGACCGCCGCCGGCGGAGCGCCGCTGAGCAGCCCAAGATCGAGGACGACGAAGCCGGCGGGATGGATTTCGACCGTGCGCGCGGCAAGCCGCGCCGCCGCACGGTTGTGCCGGGCCCTTTCCCGACCAGCGCGGCGTGCCGCCGCGGCAAGGGCGGCAGCGCCGCCAGCCGCCGCGACGGCATCGTCCAGGCGGAGCCGGCTGCGCGCAAAGGCCGGGTCGCGGTTGCCGGGATCCTCGACGAAGGGCTGCCCGGCGGCGGTCAGCACGGCCGCCAGGCGCGCGCGCGGCACGTCGAGCAGCGGCCGCAACACGCGCACTTGGCCGCGCTCGACGATGGCGGCCATCGCCGCCAGCCCGGCTTCGCCGCTGCCGGCGGCGCGGCGCAGCAGGACGGTTTCGGCCTGGTCGTCGCGATGGTGGGCGAGCAGCAAGTGCAGCACGCCGCGGGCGGCGCACCAGCCTTCCAGCAACCCGTAGCGCGCGCTTCGCGCGGCCTGCTGCACGCCCGTTCCAGGCCGCCGGCCGCGCCGAACGAGGATCGCATGCGCGATGCCTCGCGCCGCCAGCCAGCGCGCGACCTGACGCGCCTCGCGGCCAGATTCCGGGCGCAGGCGATGATCGACGGTCAGCGCGGTGATGCGGCCGCCGCGCGCGCGGGCCCAGTCATCGGCGAGCAGCGCGAGGGCCATGCTGTCAGGGCCGCCGGAGACGGCGACGGCAAGGCGCGGCCCGGGCTCGAACGGCCCGAGCCTGGCCATGCGGCGGGCGAACGCGGCCGCGTCGAGCGCGCGGCCGGCGGGCCGCCGGGCGTCGCCTAACGGCACTTCAACGCGCGCCGCTCCCGGTCGCCGCGGGAGAGGATCGCGGCCGGCGCGTCCTTGTAGTCGGCAGCTAGCTTGTCGAAGGTGATGCACGCATCGTCGGTGCGCTTGAGCTGGGCCAGCGTCATGCCGAGCTTCAGCAGATTGTCGGCCGCCTTGCCGCTCTTGGGATATTTCTGGAACCCCTCGGCAAAGGCCCGAGCGGCATTGGGAAAGTCGCCGCGGACATAAAAGGTCTCGCCCAGCCAGTACTGGGCGTTGCCGGCCAGCGCGTGGGTCGGATGCGCCGCGACGAAGTCGCGCAGCGCCGCCTCGGCGCCCGGAAAGTCGCGCTGCTTGAGCATCTCGTAGGCGCGCTCGTAACGCTCCTCGGGCGAGGCCGGCGGGGTAGTGGCCACCCGTGGCTCTCCTTCCGTCGGCCGGCGGTCCTGGACTTCCTGCTGGGTCGGCGTGACGCCGGCCGCCTGCATCTGTTGCTGCGTCAGCGTGCCCATGACCCGGCCGCCGCCGGGCGCCGGCTGACCCTGGACGACGACGGGGCTGCCAAGCGGCGCCATCGCGGGCGCGGTCGGCGGCGTCGCCTGGCTCTGCGGCGCGGGCGTGCCCTGCGTGGCGGGCGGCTGGGCGCCGCCGCGCTCCAGCGAGCGCATGCGGAAATTGTAGTCGCTCGACAGGCGTTCGAGGCGATCGGCCATCACCCGGTTGGCGCGCTGGTTCTCCTCGACCGTACCGGTCAGCGTACGCATCGCCTCCTCCAGATCCTGCAACTTGATTTGCAGTTGCGCCGCGGCGGTCGACGGCATCCCGTCGGCCGACGGCGACGCGGCGGCAGCGCCGGCCGGCGGCGGCGGATCGCCGCGATAGACGTTGCGTTCGAGGGTGCGCAACTTAAGTTCGAGCTGCCCGATGCGCTCGTTGAGAGCCTCGACCTGCCGTTCCTGCGCCGGCGCCTGCGCCGTGGAAGTGGCAAGGACGGCGAGGGCCAGGACGGCCGTCCGCATCAGCACGACGATACCTGGCCGGCTGGCGACAATGACACTCATGACGATCTCCTGCGCTGGTCCCGCATCCGCATCATCGCTGCCGGCCGGGTGCCGTACCGGCGGCCGGAATGTCATTCACCGCAGCCGAGAGCTTGTCGACCCGCTCGTTCAGCCGGCGAAGCTGGAAGTCCATTATCTCCAGCTGGCCTGTATGGTTGCGTATCGCCCCAGCAATTTCGGCATCGCGATCATTGCCATTATCAGCGCCGGCCGGCGAACCCTGTGACACGCCGCGTTCGGGGGCGCGGACCTGCCGTTCGAGTTGGGCCCTCCGCTCATCCAGGCCCTGGGCCTGTGCGGTTGCGGCCGGCAGGAGTGCCGCCGCCGCCATCATGGCGAGGCGCACCACGGAAACATTTGCCCGCATCGCCATCCTCCTCGCCATCCTCCCGGCCGCATCCGGTACGACCATGACAGCCGAACGCGGCAATGCGGCGGCAGAGTTGGGCGCCGGCAGACGGGCAAATAACTACGCCCCGCTCCCGCCTCATCGCGACACGGAACGCAAGGTTCCGCGCGAATGGGGCGAAATCGGGGCGTTGAACCGGGCGGGCCCGTGCCTGAACGGCACGGGCCCGCTACCGGGAACCGACGCGATGACTACTGGACGACGACGGCAACCGCACGGCGGTTCTGCGCCCAGGCCCGCTCGTTCGAGCCGAGCACGGCCGGACGCTCCTTGCCGAAGGAGGTCGTCTTGATGCGATTTGCGTTGATGCCGAGGGAGACGAGATACTCCATCGCGGCATTGGCGCGCCGCTCGCCGAGGGCGAGGTTGTACTCGCGCGTACCGCGCTCGTCGGCATGACCCTCGATCGTCACGCGGACGCTCGGGTAGGTCTTCAGCCAGGCGGCCCAACGCTCAACCTGCGTACGCGCATCGGGCTTCAGGTTGTACTTGTCGAAGTCATAGAAGACCCGGTCCCCGACATTGATTTCCAGGTCCATTTGCGAGCCGGGCACGGGTCCACGTGGCGCCGGCGTAGTAGTAGTAGCAGTAGCAGTCTGTGCGGCTGCTGGCGCGGTGGTCGTGCCGGTTCCTGCCCCCTGGCCCTTGTTTTCCGGCGTCGATTCGCAAGCAGCGAGCATGGCTGCCGCGACAATAATTGCTGTAATTTTGAAACGCATCATTAGCTCCGTCACCGCTTGGGACTGCGGACCGCGGTCGTGGTGCCGCGCGTCGCGTTCATGGTGCAAGTACCTGTCGGCACTTCGTCGATCGGTTTGCGGCTGGTGTGATCAGCCAGCAGGCGAGATTGAATATAAATGGGTGTTTCGCCACAATCAAGAGTGGCGCCTACAATCCACGTCGAATTGTTCGACTTTGTTGCGGCTTGCCGGAACCTAGCCAAAGTTCAGCGCTGCGACAATGGCGACCATGCCGGATCGGAGCCGTCGCGCGGGGTCGCGATCTTGCGCTCGTTGAAACCCGTCAGATCGATCGAATAGAGCGACGAACCGCCCCCCCGGCCCCGGTCGTCCGATGGCTCGGACTTGAAATACATGAGAACGCGGCCGTTCGGCGCCCAGGTCGGGCCTTCGGCGTGAAAACCCTGCGTCAGCAAGCGCTCTCCGGTGCCATCCGGTCGCATGATACCGATGTAGAACAACCCGCGGTCGATCTTGGTGAAGGCGATCAGGTCGCCGCGCGGCGACCAGACCGGAGTGCCGTAGCGGCCGGTGCCGAAGCTGATGCGTTGGGGCGAACTGCCGTCGGCGCCCATGACATAAATCTGCTGTGCCCCGCCGCGATCTGATTCGAACGTCACCTGCCGGCCGTCGGGCGAGAAGCTCGGCGAGGTGTCTATCGAGGGGTTGCGCGTCAGCTGCGCCACCTGCCGGGTGCGCAGATCCATGAGGTAGATGTCGGTGTCGCCGCGCCGGGCGAGGCTCATGACCACCTTATTGCCATCGGGCGAGAAGCGCGGCGCGAAGGTCATCCCGGGGAAATCGCCCAGCACCTCCTGCTCGCCGCTGTCGATATTGAACAGGTAGACCCGCGGGCTGTCGTTGAAATAGGCGAGATAGGTGATTTCCTGCGTCGTCGGCGAGAATCGCGGGGTCAGCACCAGCGTCTTGCCATCGGTCAGGTCGCGGTGATTAGCACCGTCCTGGTCCATGATCGACAGTCGCTTGATGCGCTTGTCCGCCGGCCCATTCTCGGAAATGTAGACGATACGGGTGTCGAAATAGCCCTCCTCGCCGGTAATCCGCTTGTAGATGGCATCGGCTATGATATGGGCGACCCGCCGCCAGTTGGCCGACGAGGCGGTCAGCGACAGCCCGGTCATCGACTGCTCGGCGAACACGTCCCACAGACGGAAAGAGGTGCGGATCTGGCCGTTGGGCTCCGCCGCGACCTCGCCCACGACCAGCGCCTGGGCATCGATGACGCGCCAGTTGTTGAAAGTCGGCCGCACGGACAATGGCCCCGGCGGAGCGATGAAGGCCTTCTTGTCGAGCGGCCGGAACAGGCCCGAACGCTCGAGGTCGGCCGCTATGACGCCGGCGATGTCGGTGCCGAAGCGCTGGGCGGCGGCGTCGCTGCCGATCAGGTCCGGCACGGCGATCGGTAGCGGCGTGGGATGCGGCTGGGTCAGGTCGACCTTGAGTTGCGCGGCGGCCGGCAGGGCCGCCAGCAGGCCGGCCAGCATCAGGAATGCGGCGGCACCAGCCACCGCGCGCTCTCGCCATGTCGTGGTCATCGCTACCCCAATGCGTCTCGCGGATCGAAGGTCAGTTCTATCTCCCGCCACAGCTCATAACGCTCGGGCGGCAGTTTCAGCGGATTGCAGCGGTCGTTGAGCACGGCGCGCCGCGCGGCGTCGGCGGCGGCCTCGAAGAATCGGTCGAGGGCCATGCGCGCCGAGTCGAGGACGCGCGCGTCGCGCACCTGGCCAGAAGGATCGAGCCTGATATGCACGCGCACCACGAGGTCGCGCGCCTCGCGGGCGCCCGTCGGCGGGCTCCAGCACAGCTCGACCTGCTGGCGCACGGCAGCCCGGAGAGCGTCGATCTCGGCGATCGAGGCCTGGGTCGTCGGCGGCGCCGGCGGCGTCGGCACGGGCTTGCCGGTGGTCGGCGCGGTCGCATGAACGGCGGGTGCCGGCGTAGGCGTGGCGTTCTTCGCCGACAGATCCTTGAGCACCGAATTGAAGTCGCGCTTAGGCGCCGGCGGCGCCGGCTTGGTCTGCGGCTTGGCCTCGACACGTTCGGCGGCCGGCGGCGCCGGCTCGGGCGGCGGCGTAGGGCGGGCCTGCGGTGTCGGGGCGGGCGGCGGCGGGGGGGGCGGCGTCGGCTGCGCCTGTGGCACCGGCGGTGGTGCCGGTGGGGTCGGCGCCTTGACCTCAGGCGCCGGCTGCGGTGGTGGCGGCGGCGGCGCGGCGGCCTGGCGTTGCGGCGCGGGCCCCTCGCGGGCTGCCACCGGCGGCGGCGGCGTCGTGATCTTGCCGACCGGCACGATCTCGATGGGAATGATGCGCGGCGGCGGTGGCGGCGGATCGGAGAACAGGCTGGCGGCACCAACCTGGACCATGACGATCAGCGCGACATGTAGCGTCCCCGAGCCGACGGTGCCCCAGTGGCGGCCGCGATGGCGGCTGAGCGAACGGTCGAGGGCGATGGTCATGGCCGGCGCGAGGCTCCCGGCGTCGCCACCGGCACCTCGGCTATGAGCGCGACCTTGGTGAAGCCGGATTCCGAGACCATGCCCATCACTTCCATGATGCGGCCGTAGCTGATGGTGCGGTCGCCCCGGACGAACACGCGCAGTGCTGGATTGGCCCTCGCCATCGCCGCGAGGCGAGCTGCGAGGCTCGCCTGCTCGACCTCGCTGTCCATCAGGAAGATGCGGCTGTCGCGGTCGATGCTGAGCACCAGCGGCTCGGTCTCCTCACGAATCGGGCTGGCGGAGGCCTGCGGCAGGTCGACCGGCACACCGACCGTCAGCAGCGGCGCCGTCAGCATGAAGATGACGACCAGCACCAGCATCACGTCGACGAACGGCGCGACGTTGATATCCGAGACCATGCGGGTGGAGCGGCGATGCCAGCGGCGGCGCAGGCGCGTTGCCATGGCGTCAGGCCTTCTCGTCGAGCTGGCGCGAGAGGATCGCGCTGAACTCGGCGCCGAACACCTCGAGCCGCTGGCCGTAGCGGCCGATGCCGGCGTTGAAGGTGTTGAAGGCGATCACCGCCGGGATAGCGACGACAAGGCCGAGAGCGGTGGCGAACAGCGCCTCGGCGAGACCCGGGGCGATGACGGTGATGCCGGTGGCCTTGGTGGCGGCGATGGCCTGGAAGCTGTTCATGATGCCCCAGACCGTTCCGAACAGGCCGACGAAGGGAGCCGTGGCGCCAGCCGAGCCGAGGAACACCATGTAGCGCTCGATGCGCTCCATCTCTCGCAGCATGGCGACTTCCATCACCCGTTCGATGCGGTCGCGCAGGCTCTCGCGCGACTCGCCGTCATTGGCGATGCCGCGCGACACGGATCGTCGCCACTCGCCCATTGCCGCGGCGAACACGGAAGACAGCGGGTCCGACGGCCGAGGCCCGATGCGGTCGTAAAGGTCGTCGAGCGAACCGCCCGACCAGAAGGCGTCCTCGAACTCGTTGGCCTGGGCCGCCAGCCGGCGCAGCCGCACCCATTTGTCGATTATGATCGCCCACGACCAGAACGAGGCTAGGAACAGCAGGATCAGCACCATCTTGTTCACGATGTGCGCGTGCAGGAACAGCGCGAGGATCGAGAAATCCACCGCTGGGACACCGCCGGCCACGTTGACCGTTTCTATGATGTTGCTTCCCATCGACCCCTGACTTCCATAGTGCGGTTGGCGTTGGTGTCGGTCGCCGCGGCGGACCGACCGAAAGAAGACGGACGGACCAGCCGGGCGAGCGTCGTGCGCACGCTGGCGGGCACGCGAACCGGGCGCAGCCGGGCGTCGAGGCATACGATGCACACGTCGAGACGGACCAGCTCCTCCGTCCCCCGCATCACCGTCTGGCGCGCCTGCAGGCTGGCACCGCGCACCTCAATCAGCCGCGTACGCACCTCGACCACATCGTCGAGGCGCGCCGGCTGCAGGTAGAGCGCGTTGCATTCGCGCACCGCGAAGACGCAGCTGCTCGCCGCGCGCATCGCCGACTGGTCGATGCCGAGCAGGCGCATCATCTCGGTGCGGCCGCGTTCGGCGAAGCGCAGGTAGTTGGCGTAGTAAACGATGCCGGCAGCGTCGGTGTCCTCGTAGTACACGCGCAGCGTCAGGACGTGCTCGCCATCGGCGAGGATGCCGGCGAAGGGCGGGGCCGGATCAGCCATCGCTGTTCTCCGCCGCAGCGCGTCCCAGCAGGTCGAGCTGGCGGCCGGCCGGCACCGGCAGGCCGAGATGCCGCCAGCCGCCCTCGACCATGACGCGGCCGCGCGGCGTGCGCGCGATCATCCCCTGCTGGATAAGGAACGGCTCGACGACGTCTTCGAGCGTGTCGCGCTCTTCGGCCAGGGCCGCCGACAGGGTCTCGACGCCGACCGGGCCGCCGGAGAAGCTGTTGGCGATGCAGTCGAGGTAGCGCCGGTCCATGGCGTCGAGGCCGCGCGCATCGACTTCCAGCCGGCGCAACGCCCCGTCGGCGAAATCCGCGTCGACCACGGCAATTCCGGCCACGGCGGCGAAGTCTCGCACGCGCCGCAGCAGGCGCCCGGCGACGCGCGGCGTGCCGCGGGCGCGCCGGGCGATTTCGGTGGCGCCGTCATCGGCGAGCGCCATGTCGAGCATGCGGGCGCCGCGCCGCACGATCGCCTCCAGCTCGGCCACGCCATAGAAATCCAGACGCAACTGGATGCCGAAACGCTCGCGCAGCGGCGTCGTCAGCATGCCGAGCCGGGTCGTCGCGCCCACCAGCGTGAAGCGCGGCAGATCGATACGCACCGAACGCGCCGCCGGCCCTTCCCCGATCATCAGGTCGAGCTGGAAGTCTTCCATCGCGGGATACAGCACCTCCTCTACGGCAGGATTGAGGCGGTGTATCTCGTCGATGAACAGCACGTCGCGGGCTTCGAGATTGGTCAAAACGGCGGCGAGGTCGCCGGCGCGGGTCAGCACCGGGCCCGAGGTGGCGCGGAAATTGACCCCCAGCTCACGCGAGACGATCTGCGCCAGTGTCGTCTTGCCGAGGCCCGGCGGGCCGTGCAGCAGGACATGGTCGATCGCCTCGCCCCGGCCGCGCGCGGCTTCGATGAACACCTGCAGGTTCTGGCGCACCGCCTGCTGGCCGACGAATTCGCCGAGATTGCGCGGCCTGAGGGCGACATTGGCGCCGTCGCCCGGCGTGGCGGCGGGATCAATCAAGCGGTCGCCAGCGGCGCCCGGCCCGCTCACTTCGCCAGCTCCTTCAGCGCCGCCGGGATCAGCGCCTCGACGGCGGCGTCGGCGGCGAGGCCGCGACTGGCGCGGCTGACGGCGGCGAAGGCCTCGGCCCGGCCATAGCCGAGATTGACGAGGGCGGATATGGTGTCGGCGCTGGCGCTGGCGGTCGCGGCAGCCTCGCCGCCCCCGGCGGCCGGCGGCACGCCGCCACCGCCGAGCAGGGAAGCGCGCTCGCGCAGTTCGGCGGCGATGCGGGCGGCAAGGCGCGGCCCGACGCCGTCGGCGCGGGAGAGTTGCGCCTTGTCGCCGGCGAGTATGGCGTCGACCAGCTCGTCCGGCGACAGCGCCGACAGCACCGCGAGCGCGACGCGCGCGCCGACGCCCTGCACCGTGGTCAGCAGGCGGAAGCTCTCGCGCTCGCGCCTGTCGGCGAAACCGTAGAGATGTGGCAGCTCGTCGCGCAGCCGCATCTCGATATGCAGCGTCGCCGTGCCACCGACCGGCGGCAGCCTGCCCAGCGTGCGGCGCGAACAGGACACGGCGTAGCCGACGCCGCCGACATCGAGCACGACGCTCTCGACCGCCACCTCGACGATCTGGCCGACCAGTCGCGCGATCACGCCGTCGCCTCCCGCCGCCGCGCCGTCGAGGAGTGGTGGGCGTGGCAGATGGCGACGGCCAGCGCATCGGCGGCGTCCGGCCCCGCAAAGGTCACACCCGGCAGCAGGCGGGCGACCATGTGCGCGACCTGCGGCTTGCCGGCGAGGCCGTAGCCGACCAGCGACTTCTTCACTGTATTGGCCGGGTACTCGCCGATCGGGATGCCGGCCAGCGCCGGCACCAGCATGACGACGCCACGCGCCTGCCCCAGCTTGAGGGTCGAGCGCGCATCGACGTTGACGAAGGTCTCCTCGACCCCCGCCGATTCCGGCGCATAGTGCTCCACCACCTCGACCAGCCCGGCGTAGAGCAGGGCCAGGCGATTGGCGAGGTCGAGCGTGTCCGGCACCGAGATGACACCGTTGGCGACGTGCGACAGGCGATTGCCGACGGCCTCGATGACCCCCCAGCCGGTCCGGCGCAGTCCGGGATCGAGCCCGAGCAGCCGCATTTGGCCTGTCTCCCGCGCGGGGCCGGCGTCAGCCGGCGAACCGCGCCATCACCGCGTCGTCGATCTCGAAATTTGAGGCCACCGACTGCACGTCGTCGCTGTCCTCGAGGGCGTAGATCAGTTTCATCAATGTCGGCGCCGTTTCCTCGCCGACCTCGACCGTGGTCAACGGTCGCCAGGTCAGCGCGGCCTCGGCCGGCGCGCCGAGAGTCTTTTCTAGCGCCTCCGCGACACTGGCGAAATCGTCGAGACTGCAGACGATGACGTGGCCGTCACTGTCGCTCGTCACATCCTCCGCGCCGGCCTCCAGCGCCGCCTCGAACACGCGCTCGGACGTGCCTGCCTTGGCCGGGTAGGTGATCTGGCCAAGGCGGTTGAACAGGAAGGCGACGCTGTTGGTCTCGCCGAGATTGCCGCCGTACTTCGAGAAGGCCGAGCGCACCTCGGAGGCGGTGCGGTTGCGGTTGTCGGTCAGCGCCATCACAATCAGCGCAGTGCCGCCGGGGCCGTAGCCCTCGTAGCGCACCTCCTCGTAGCGCGTGGCGTCGTCGCCCGAGCTGCTCGCCTTGGCGATGGCCCGGTCGATGCGGTCGCGCGGCATGTTGACGCCGCGGGCGGCGAGGATGGCGTTGCGCAGGCGCGGATTCTGCGCCGGATCGGGCACGCCCGCCCGCGCGGCGACCTCGATCTCGCGGGCGTGCTTGGCGAACACCTTGGCGCGTTTGGCATCCTGCGCGCCTTTCCGGTGCATGATGTTTTTGAACTGGGAATGGCCAGCCATGGCCGTCCTTACCCCAACATGTGCGGTGTTGCGTCTGCCCTTATACCAAATGGCGCGTGCCGAGCAGACAGCCCCTCTTATCCGAAGGCACGCGTCGCTAACAACGGATTATGTTGGGATTCGAGCCGTAATCGCGGCCGTAACGCCGCCTTCCAGCGGCCAGGCCGGAGCCAGGCGCGGGCCGAGGCGCAGCGGCGCCACATGGCGGGCGAGCCCACTTTTGTCGTCGGTCTCGACATAGACGGCGCACAGCGTGCCCGGGCCGTCGGCCGGCACCAGCCGTTCCCCCGGCATCTTGCGGCGGAAGCGCTCGATGGCGAGGTCCTTGCGCAGGCCGATCACCGAATCGTAGTCGCCGCACATGCCGAGGTCGCTGATATAGCCGGTGCCGGCGGCCAACACCTGGGCATCGGCAGTCGGCACATGGGTGTGCGTGCCGGCGACGAGGCTCGCCCGCCCGTCGGCGACGAAGCCGAGCGCCATCTTCTCGGAAGTCGCCTCGCCATGTACGTCGATCACGATGGCGTCGACATTGGCTCCGAGGCGGTGGCTGCCCAGAACTTCCTCGACGGAGCGGAACGGATCGTCGAGCGCATCCATGAACAGCCGGCACATGACGTTCATGACCAGCACGCGCTTGCCGCGCCGCGTCTCGTAGACACCCCAGCCGCGCCCGGGCGTGCCTGGCGGGAAATTGGCCGGGCGCAGCAGGCGCTTGTCGTTGCCGATATAGGCTATGACCTCGCGCTGGTCCCAGACATGGTTGCCGGTGGTGATGACGTCGGTGCCGGCCTCGTAGAGCTGGGCGCAGATCTTGTCGGTGATGCCGAAGCCATGCGCCGCGTTCTCGCCGTTGACGACGACGAAATCGAGCGCCAGCGCCTCGCGCAGCGCCGGCAGCAGGCCGCACACCGCGTCCCGCCCCGACCGCCCGACGACATCGCCGCAAACGAGGATTTTCATGCGCGTCCTCTGCCGTCAGTAACGTCGCCCAACCTCACCCTGCCCTCTCCGCCCCCCGGGGCGGAGAGGGTGAAGGTCTGCATCGGTGGGAAATCGCCCTCTCCGACAGCGGGGCGGAGAGGGAGGGGCCCCGTTGCGTCGGCAACGGGGAGGGTGAGGTGGGGCGCCGCGATCATGGCCGATCTTCCGATCCGACCGGCCAGGCGCCGGCCTCGGTGACGATCCAGTCGAGGCGCTCGTCGCGCGGGCCGACCGGCACGCGCGGGCGAAACTGCCCGGCGAAGCCGATGCCGACGGCGACGATGTGCTTTCTCGCCCGCAGCGCGCGCAGCGTCATGTCGTAGAATCCGGCGCCATAACCGAGCCGGTTACCGTCGCGGTCGAAGGCCAGCAGAGGCACCAGCAGCAGATCGGGCTCCAGCAGCGGCGCGTCCTCGCCCGGCACCGGGAAGCCCCAGACGCCCGTGCTCATGCGGTTGCCTGGGCGCCAGGCGCGGAAGGTCAGAGGCATGCCGCGCTTGCCCGTCACCGGCAGGCACAGGCGCAGTCCCGCCACCGCAAAGTGGCGCAGCAGCGTCGCCGGGTCGAGTTCGCTGTCCATGGCGGCATAGCCCGATGCGACGCGGCCCGGCACCAGCTCGCCGGCCAGCGCCTCGCAGGACAGGAAGCGGGCCAGCACGCCGGTCGGCGCGGCCATGCCGAGGCCGCTCGACAGCGCCGCGCGGTCGCGCTTCGCAGCCTCGCGCAGCGCGGCCTTCTGGGCCGCGAGGTCGGCTTCCGTCTGTTCGGTCACGGTCTGTCCGGATGGCGGCGTGAAGGTGGACGGTGCCGGGGTACCGGTGGCGGGGCAAGTCCACCGAGACCTGCTTGCGCAGGTGGGCGCCGTGTGCCCGAGGCCAAGGCCAAAGGCAGGGACAGCTCCCTAGTGGAACATTAAGGTCCCCGGGACATGGTGCCGCCTGCCGCGTACCCCAGCGACCGTCCGGGGCGGAACCTAGGCTCGCTTGCCGGCGCTGGCAACCGGCGCCGGCCGGTCGGCCTCGATGCCGGCGGCGAGCGACTCGATACGGCCGGCAAGCTTGTCGAGGCGCCCGGCCATTTCGGCCTGCCGCAGGCCGCGTTCGGCGTCGAGCGCGTCCTTCATGTCGGACAGCTCGTCGGCGACCAGCAGCCCGGCCATCACCAGCAGCCGCGTGTCGCCGATCTGGCCGACCTCGCGCACCAGCTCCGCCACCCTCGCATTGAGGTAGGCTGCGAGGCCGATGAGGTGCTGCTCCTGCCCGTCCTCGCAGGCGATGCGGTATTCGCGGCCGTTGATTGTGACGTCGACCTGGGCCATGCCGGACCCCTCAGGCGCCGGGGGCGGTGACGAGCCGCCGCAGCCGCGCGATGGCGGCATCGAGACGGGTCGCCGTCTCGGCGGCGGTTTCGGCCAGCGCCGCCTTTTTGGCCCGCAGGCGCTCCAGCTCGCCGGCATCACCCGCCCGGGCCGAGGCTGCCCGCTCCAGCCGCGCCAGCGCCGCATCGAGCCGCTGCCCCGCCTCATCGAATCCGGCCATTAGCGCGCTGGTCCTCTAGCGATACATGAAGTGCGTCGGAACACTATGCGCCAGCCCGACGGGCGGTCAACCGGCGGGGCTGGGGATAGCCGGACCGGCCGCACGAGAATCCATTGACGCCCCCCGCGCGCCCATGCGATTTCCGGCCGCCGCCTGGGGGGTGCCTGGCGTGCCTAGATTCCCGCCCCGCTCAGACCCGCCGCCGGAGCCGATGACCAACGCCACGGCCGCGTCCGCCGCTCACTCTTCCGCGCAGGACAAGGGCGCGCCGGTCGCCCATGCGCAGATGGCCAACGCCATACGCGCCCTTGCGATGGACGCCGTGCAGGCGGCCAATTCCGGCCATCCCGGCGCACCGATGGGCATGGCCGACCTCGCTACCGTGCTGTTTTCCCGCCACATTAGCTACGACGCTGAGGCGCCCGACTGGCCAGACCGCGACCGTTTCGTGCTGTCGAACGGCCATGCCTCGATGCTGCTCTACGCGGTGCGTTATCTCGTTGGCACGCCGAGCATGACGCTCGATGATGTCAAATCCTTCCGCCAGCTTGGCAGCCACACGCCGGGCCATCCCGAACACGATCTCGCGCGCGGCATCGAGACGACGACGGGCCCGCTTGGCCAGGGCATCGCTAACGCCGTCGGCATGGCCATCGCCGAGCGCATGATGGCGGCGAAGTTCGGCGAGGCGCTGGTCGACCACACGACCTGGGTCTTCGCCGGCGACGGCTGCCTGATGGAGGGCATCAGCCACGAGGCCGCCTCGCTCGCCGGGCATCTCAGGCTCGGCAAGCTGGCCGTGCTGTTCGACGACAACCGCATCTCGATCGACGGAGCGACCTCGCTGTCGGTCTCCGACGACCAGCTCGCGCGCTTCGCCAGCTATGGTTGGGACGTGCAGGCCTGCAACGGCCACGACCCCGAGGCGATCGACGCCGCGCTGATCGCGGCGAAGGCGAGCGACCGGCCCTCCCTGATCGCCTGCCGCACGATCATCGGCTACGGCGCGCCCAACAAGCAGGGCACCGCCGCCACGCATGGCGCGCCGCTGGGCAAGGAGGAGGTCGCCGCCGCCCGCGAGACACTGGGCTGGCCGCACGAGCCGTTCGTCGTGCCCGATGACGTGCTAGCCGCCTGGCGTGCCGCCGGCGCGCGCGGGGCCAAGGCCCGCCGCGCCTGGCAGGGCCGCCTGCGCGATGTCGGCAAGGAGGTGGCCGACGAGTTCCGCCGCACCGTCGCCGGCAAGCCGGCGCCGCAACTGGCTGCCGCGCTCGCCGCGCACAAGGCGAAGCTCGCCGCCGACAAGCCGGCGCTGTCCACCCGCGCCGCCAGCCGCGCCGCGCTGGCCGCCATCGCGCCGGCCATGCCGGAGCTGGTTGGCGGCTCGGCCGACCTCACGGAATCGAATTTGACGCATGTCGCCGGGCTCAACCCGGTGAAGGCCGGCGATTTCGCCGGGCGCTACGTCTATTTCGGCGTGCGCGAGCACGCCATGGCGGCGGCCATGAACGGCATGGCGCTGCATGGCGGCATGGTGCCCTACGGCGGCACCTTCCTCGTCTTCACCGATTACTGCCGCCCGTCGATTCGCCTCGCGGCGCTGATGGCGCTGCGCGTCATCTATGTGATGACGCACGATTCGATCGGGCTGGGCGAGGACGGGCCGACGCACCAGCCGGTCGAGCACCTCGCCGCCCTGCGCGCCATCCCCGGCCTCGCCGTGTTCCGCCCGGCCGACGCGCTGGAGACGGCCGAGTGCTGGGAACTCGCGCTCGCGCGCTCCGGGCCATCGGTGCTGGCGCTGACCCGCCAGGCGGTGCCGGCGCAGCGCGACGATGCTGCCGTCAACCGCTCGGCCGCGGGCGCCTACGTTCTCGCCGGCGACGATGCGCCGCGCGACGCCACCATCCTCGCCACCGGCTCGGAAGTGGCGCTGGCGATGGAAGCGCGCGCCGCGCTGGCGAAGGACGGCATCGCGGCCGCCGTCGTCTCCATGCCGAGCCACGAGCTGTTCGCCGCACTGGGTCCGCGCAAGCGCGCCGCCATCCTCGGTCGCGCGCCGCGCATCGCCGTCGAGGCGGCGGTGCCCTTCGGCTGGGCGCGCTGGGGCGTCGACGAGGAGACCATGATCGCCATGCGCTCCTTCGGTGCCTCGGGCCCGGCCGGCAAGGTCTACGAACATTTCGGCATCACCGCCGCGGCGGTGGCCGACGCGGTGCGCAAGCGCGTGCGCCGCAAGAAGCACTGACATTGGACGGAGGATTCGAGCGATGGGCATGCGGGTTGCGATCAACGGTTTCGGGCGCATCGGCCGGCTGGTGCTGCGCGCCGCCCACGAGAACCGCCGCAACGACCTCGACTTCGTCGCCATCAACGATCTCGGATCGGTCAAGGACAACGCGCACATGCTGCGCTGGGATTCGGTGCACGGCCCGTTCCCCGGCGAGATCAAGACCGGCGACGACTGGATGGATCTCGGCCGCGGCCCGATCAAGGTGCTGGCCGAGAGCGATCCGGCGAAGCTACCCTGGAAGGAGATGGTCATCGACCTGGTGATGGAGTGCACCGGCCTGTTCACGGACAGGAAGAAGGCGGTGCTGCACATCGAGGCCGGCGCCAGGCGCGTACTGATCTCCGCCCCCGCCACCGGCGCCGACCTCACCGTCGTGCAGGGCGTCAATTCCGACAAGCTCAGGGCCGAACACACAGTGGTCTCGAACGCCTCGTGCACGACCAACTGCCTCGCTCCCGTCGCTGCCGTGTTGAACAAGGCAGTCGGCATAAAGCGCGGATTCATGACGACGGTACACAGCTACACCGGCGACCAGCACGTGGTGGACACACTGCACAAAGATCTGCGCCGCGCCCGCGCCGCCGCCATGGCGATCATCCCGACCTCAACCGGTGCCGCGCGCGCCGTCGGCCTCGTGCTGCCGGAACTGGCCGGCAAGCTCGACGGCACCTCGGTGCGCGTGCCGACGGCGAACGTGTCGATGATCGACCTCGTCTTCGAGGCCGAGCGCGACACCACCGCCGAGGAGATCAACGACGCCATCCGCGCCGCGGCGTCGAAGGCGCCGCTCGCCGGCATCCTCGCGGTATGCGAGGAGGAGCTGGTGTCGGTCGACTTCAACCACAACCCCGCCAGCTCGGTGTTCGACGCGACGCAGACCCAGGTGACCGACAAGCGTCTGGTGCGCGTGCTGTCGTGGTACGACAACGAGTGGGGCTTCTCCTCGCGCATGAGCGACACCGCCGCGACGATGGGCCGCTTTGGCTGAGCGTCGCCGCCGTGATCGAGTGCAAGAACCCTCTCCGCCCCGAGGGGCGGAGAGGACTATTCAGGAGCGTCGCCGCATGGCCTCGTCCTTCGAGACGCCACCCTCCGGGTGGCTCCTCAGGATGAGGACTCTGTGCGGGCTGGTGACTACAGCACGGGTTCGTGAACACCGCCGTCACCCACGCTCCTCACCCTGAGGAGGCGCGAAGCGCCGTCTCGAAGGGGGCGGGGAGCGTCGGCTCCTACCCACCCCACCACGGCCGCGCGCGGGCGTAGTCGCGCCAGACGACGGGGAAGCGTTCGCGGCCGGCTTCGAGACGCGCGGTCATCCAGCCGGTGACGAGGGCGCGGGCGGCGGGGTCGACGCCGGGCAGGCCGGCCAGCAGCGCCTCGCCGGTGGTGGCGGCGTTGACGGCGCCGAGACTGTCCTGGATTGCCTCGACGCGGGCGAGGTAGAGGCAGCTCGCGCCGCGCGGCCACAAAGCGCGGAAGGTCTCGCCGGCATAGCGCGGTTTCTTCGCCACCAGCCGTACCTCGTGCAGTTCGGGCAAGGTCAGTTCGTGATGCGTGTTGCCGTGGCTGTGAAGGCGGCGATCGGCCTTCGTCAGCACGCGCCGCGCATGTTCGCCGACCGGCCGGGCGAGCGCCTTGTCGCCCGCGCCGTCGGTCCAGCTTCCGGCGGCGAGCCGCGCCGGCACGCTTTCGACGAAGGCGGCGAAACGCCGCGTGGCGAGCGCGCGCACGGCACGCGGGTAGGCCAGCCGGCGCTGGCGCTCTACGGCGCCGCGCAGGGCTGCCAGCGAGGCGTCGTCAGGGTGACGGCGCAGCAGCGGACCGAGCATGTTGGCGGCGAAAACGTCGAGATCATGGGCCTGGCCGAGCACTTGCTGCAGCCAGCGCAGCTCTGCCTTCAGCTTCGCCTCGGCCGCGGGCGCGACGACGCCGCGTCGCCACGCGTAATTGATGCACCGTCTCGATGTTGGCGGGGTCGATCGGCACCGCCGCGCGGCGCGCCAGGGTCGCGAAGCCGACACCGGCCAGTGCGACGAAGGCCTCGCCCGCCGGCCGGTCCGCGTCGAGATTGGCGCCCTTCAGGCGTGGCATGGGCCCTCGTCAGGGACAACCCATCCCCCCGGGGCAGCGCGCTCGACCTCTGCCACGGGCAGGGTGCGTTCGGCCATCGGGCCCCCTCGGGCCGGACCGTGCAGCCCCGCCAGAGGGGCACGGTGCGACCAACGAGTCCGATGTATCCATCCTTGCGCGACTGTGACAGTCAGGAGTTGTCCACAGGCTGCGGATTGTAACCTAATAGTAACAATCAAGCCGCCCCATCGTCCCATGGCCGCTTGCGAAATTCCTCCGCGAGATGGTCGACAAAGGCGCGCACCTTCGGCGACAAATGCCGGCCGGGCGGGTAGATGGCCCAGACCGGCGGCGAGGTCGGGGCGTAGTTGGTCAGCACCTCCTCCAGCCGCCCTTCGCGCAGCGCCTCGCCGCACATCCAGGTCGGCGCCATCATCACCCCGACATCGCCGAGCGCCAGATCGTGCAGCGCCTCGGCATTGTTGGCCGACAAATTGCCGCGCACGGTGACGGCATGCTCGCTGCCGTCCGGCCCGATCATCCGCCAGGCGTCGCCGGAGGAGAGATAAGCGTAGGTCAGGCAGTTGTGGCCCGCCAGATCCTCCGGCACCTGCGGCCTGCCGTGCTTGTCCCAGTAGCGCGGTGTGGCGGCGATGGCGCGCCGCGCCGTGGCCAGCTTGCGCGCGATCAGGCTCGAATCCTTGAGCTCGCCGATGCGGATTAGCATGTCGACGCCTTCCTCGATGGGGTCGACGAACTGGTCGGTCATGGTGACGTGGAGCTGCACCTCGGGCCAGGCGGCGAGGAAGCCGCACAGCACGGGCACGACGTGGCGGCGGCCGAACACCACGGGCATGTTGATCTTGAGCACGCCGCGCGGCGTCTGGTTGAGCTGGCTGATGGCCTGCTCGGCCTCGTCGACATCGGCGAGGATGCGCCGGCAGCGCTCGTAATAGGCCACGCCCTCCTCGGTCTGCGCCAGGCGTCGTGTCGTGCGGTTGAACAGGCGCACCCCCAGCCGGTCCTCCAGCCGCGAGATCTGCTTGCTCACCGCCGAGGGGGTCAGGCTCATCTGACGGGCCGCTGCCGAGAAGCTACCGGTGTCGACAGCCCGCACGAAGAGACCCATGCTCGTCAGGGTGTCCATGGCGCTCTGCCTTGATATGTTCCCGTATGGAATATGTTAGTGCGATTTATGTGATATTTTCAACATCGTTCGACAGAATAAATCACGCTCCAGACGTCGGCCCGCGAATGGAGATCACGATGAACCATAGTCGCAATTTCTCCGCATCCGCCTACCCGCATCTGGCCGACGTGCTGCACGACGCGCAGGCGGAGCGCAGCAAGGCGGTCCAGGCGGCCTGGTGCGCCATCGGCCGCCGGCTCGCACGATCCTTCCATCGCCGGCCGGCCTCGCCGAGGCGCAGACCCGCACCGTCTGAGCCGGGACGCCGCCGCCAGCCGCTCTTCCCCGGCGGCGGCGGTCCCGGTTCGCCTGCCTGCCTCGCCCGGCACGCCCGAACGCGCCGGGCGAATTTTTTCGGGACGGCCGGAACCGGGGGCAACCGGACGCGTTGGGGCCGTACATGACCAAGCGGCCACCCGCCTGGCCGTGAACCTGGACACGGAGTGGCGGCCACCACCCGACAGCCTGACCACCACCACCGCTTCCTGCCCAGGTCCGGGGCAAATAATTGCCACCCACAAAACTCCGCCCGGCAGCCAGCCTCCAGTTGCCGGGCGGCCCCATTTTCGGGGTCGCCCGCGGAGCTACGGGCACGCATCCGCCGCGACGCGGACAAATCAGCTAGCCTTCGGTAATGCTCGCGCGCCGCGCCCCGCCCGCCATCATCATCCATTCCCTCGCCCAGGCCGTGGCGACCCTGCGTGCCGCCGAGGCCGCCGGCCGGCCGGTCGCCGTCCTCAGCCCGGCCGGAGCGGCCCTGCATGCGGGGCCGGGCTGGTGGCGCGAGGTCGAGCGTGCGGCGCGCGCCGCCGTGCCGGCGGCCGACGCCGTCTTCGTGCTCGATTGCGCCGACCGGCCGGGTGTGGCGATGGCCGCGCTGCGAACCGGCGTCGGCGTCATCGCGCTCACCGCCCGTCCGGAGGTGCGGCGGGCCATTGCGGCCATCGCCGCAGCATCCGGGGCGCGTCTTGCGCGAACGGGCCGGCGTGGCGCCCTCGACCTCGCCGGACAGCGACGGCCGGGTCCTCTGGTGGACGCCTTCCTGGACCGGCGGCGATCCTAACGGGCGCGTTGCCTGTGCACCGCACCCTGCGCTAAGTCACGGCGAACGGGCGCCAATGCCCGGCCGCCGCAGACTGCCGACAGGAAAGCCGCCATGCGAGTGACCCAGCGTGTTCGCAAGATTCTCTCCTGGTACGAAAGCGACAACCCGGGCACCAAGGCCAATATCGCGCGCATCCTGTCGACAGGACGGCTGGCCGGCACCGGCAAGGTGGTGATCCTGCCGGTCGACCAGGGCTTCGAGCACGGCCCGGCGCGCAGCTTCGCGCCGAACCCTCCGGCCTACGACCCACATTATTTCTTCGAACTGGCGATCGAGGCCGGCCTCAACGCCTATGCCGCGCCGCTCGGCCTGCTGGAGGCCGGCGCCGACAGCTTCGCCGGCGCCATCCCGACCATCCTCAAGGTCAACAGCTCCAACTCGCTGGCACAGTCGAAGGACCAGGCTGTGACGGCCGGCGTCGACGACGCGCTGCGGCTGGGCTGCTCGGCCATCGGCTTCACCATCTACCCGTCCTCCGACGAGCAGTTCGAGATGATGGAGGAGATCCGCGAGCTGGCGCTCGAGGCCAAATCCGCCGGCCTCGCCGTGGTCATCTGGTCCTACCCGCGCGGCGGCAAGCTGTCGAAGGACGGCGAGACGGCGCTCGACGTGACGGCCTATGCCGCGCACATGGCTGCCCTGCTCGGCGCGCACATCATCAAGGTCAAGCCACCGACCGCCTTCATGGAGCAGGACGAGGCGAAGAAGGCTTACGAGAAGGCCAGCGTCGACACCTCGACGCTGGCGGCGCGCATCCGCCATGTCGTGCAGGCCTCGTTCAACGGCCGCCGCCTCGTGGTCTTCTCCGGCGGCGCGGCCAAAGGCACAGCCGATATCCTCGCCGAGATCCGCGAGCTGCGCGACGGCGGCGCCTCGGGCTCGATCATCGGCCGCAATTCCTTCCAGCGGCCGAAGGACGAGGCCCTCAAGCTGCTGGATTCGATCATCAAGATCTACCTGGGCAAGGACTGACCTTGCCACCGGCCGCCGGGCCGGGCTGCCGGCTTTACCTGATCACGCCGCCGGCGCTCGAACCGCGCGCCTTCGGGGACACGCTGCAACGCGCGCTCGACGGTGGCGACGTCGCCTGCGTGCAGCTTCGTCTCAAGGGCCCCGACGGCGCGGCGCCGCCGGCGCCCGACGACGTCCGCCGCGCGACCGAGCGGCTGATGCCGCTGGTGCAGGCGCGCGACGCCGCCTTCGTCCTCAACGACGACCCGGCCATCGCCGCCGAGATGGGGGCCGATGGCGTGCATGTTGGCCAGACGGACACGCCCTATGCCGAGGCCAGGCACCTCGTCGGCGCCGGACGCATTGTCGGCGTCACCTGCCACGATTCCCGCCACCTCGCGATGGAGGCCGGCGAGGCCGGCGCCAATTACGTCGCCTTCGGGGCCTTCTTTCCCACCGGCACCAAGCAGGCGAAGACGCGCGCGCGTCCCGAGCTGATCGCCTGGTGGGCCGAAACCTTCGAGGTGCCGTGCGTCGCCATAGGCGGCATCACGGCGGAGAATTGTGCGCCGCTGGTCGCCGCCGGGGCCGACTTCCTCGCGGTCGCGGCCGGCGTGTGGGCGCATCCGGACGGGCCAGGCGGCGGCGTCGCCGCCTTCGCGCGCGCCATCGCGGTGGCCCGCGAGGCGGGCTGAGGCCACCGGGCCAGCTTGCGCCTGCCTGCCACCCCTGTTAGAGAGCCGCCGCGCCCCTGATCCGAGCGAACCCATGAAAATCGACGGCAACGCCATCCGCCCCGGCAACATCATCGAGCATGACGGCCGCCTGTGGCGCGCGGTGCGCACCCAGCACGTCAAGCCGGGCAAGGGCGGCGCCTTTATGCAGGTCGAGCTGAAGGACATCCGCGACGGCACCAAGCTGAACGAGCGCTTCCGCTCCTCCGACACGGTCGAGCGCGTGCGGCTCGACCAGCAGGAGTACCAGTTCCTGTTCGTCGACGGCGACGCCTTCACCTTCATGGACCAGAACACCTTCGAGCAGATCACGCTGAACCGCGACATCGTCGGCGAGATCCAGGCCGCCTTCCTGCAGGAAGGCATGGTCGTCACCATCGAATCCTACGAGGACGAGGCGCTGAGCGTATCGCTGCCCGAGCGCGTGACGCTGACCGTCGTCGAGGCCGACCCGGTGGTGCGCGGCCAGACAGCCGCGTCGTCCTACAAGCCGGCGGTGCTCGACAACGGCCGCCGCACGATGGTGCCGCCGCATATCGAAAGCGGCATGCGCGTCGTCATCGACACCGCCGACGGCAGCTACGTCGAGCGCTCGCGCGACTGATTTCGCGGGCACTGGCCGCGGAATTCTTCCGTCTGGCTCAATTTGCTCGGTCATCCCGGGCGAAGCGCGGAGACCAGGGACCCATGAACACGGACCGTGGCGCTCTTCACCGTTCGTGTTCATGGGCCCCGGCTCGGCGCGGCTACGCCGCTTGGCCGGGGCGACAGTCCGCGCCGAACTAGACACGACAGTCGCGACCGAGGGAACAGATTCAGAAATGCGCCCGGCGCTGATCAACGTCATCGACCGTGCAGTCCGCAAGGCCGGCCGCAACCTCGTGCGCGATTTCGGCGAGGTCGAGCAGCTCCAGGTCTCGCGCAAGGGCGTCGCCGACTTCGTCTCGGCCGCCGATACCAAGGCCGCGCGCACCCTGTTCGACGAGCTGATGCGGGCGCGCCCGACCTTTGGCTTCCTCGACGAGGAATCGGGCCTCCGCGTGGCCGGCGACGGCATCCATCGCTGGATCGTCGACCCGCTCGACGGCACCACGAACTTCCTGCACGGCGTCCCGCACTTCGCCATCTCCATCGCCGTCGAACGCGCCGGCGAGATCGTCGACGGCGTCGTCTACGATCCGCTGTCGGACAATCTCTACTGGGCCGAGCGCAATGGCGGCGCCTGGCTAAACGACCAGCGACTGCGCGTCTCGGCGCGCGGCGACCTGTCGGCGGCGCTCATCGCCACCGGCATTCCCTTCGTCGGCCGCGGAGACCACGCGCGCTACCTCGCCACCCAGGCGGCGGTGATGGCACGAACGGCGGGCGTGCGCCGCTTCGGCGTCGCCTCGCTCGACCTCGCCTGGGTAGCCGCGGGCCGCTTCGACGGCTACTGGGAATACGGCCTCAAGCCGTGGGACATCGCCGCCGGCCTGCTGCTGGTGCGCGAGGCTGGCGGCTTCGCCAGCGAGCACGACGCCCATACCGACCCGCTGCGCTCCGGCAATGTCGTCGCCGCCAACGACAATCTGCACGTCCCCCTCTGCACGATGGTGCGCGAGGCGTGGGACCAGGCGGGCGGGTAACCTGAGCCGCGCGGACGGCCTCGTCCTTCGACAAGCTCAGGATGAGGCCGTGGGGAAGCGCGGCGGGTTCACGGCGTCCTCCTGGCCGGCCTTGCGCGAGGTGTTGTTGGTCAGCATCAGGTAGACCTTGCCGGTCTTCGGATTCGGATCGACATCCTCCGGCCGGTCCATCTGCGTCGTCCCCAGCAGGTCGGCGGCGCGGCGCGTGTCGATCGCGATGTCGGCCTGGCCGGCGAAGCCGTTGGCCGCCGTCAGCGGGCCCTGGCCGAAGACCAGCCGCAGCCAGTGCAGGCTGCCATCGGCGTCGAAGCGCGCGACGTACAGCGTGCCGCGGTCGAGCAGGTCGCGGTTGGCGTTGAGGTCGGCCGGGTTGAAGCGGCCCTCGGTGACGAATTTGTAGAGGTACTAGCCGCGCTCGTCGTCGCCCGAGTAGAGGACGACGCGACCGTCGTTGTTGACCACCGTCTCGGCCCCCTCGTGCTTGAAGCGGCCTAGAGCCGTGCGCTTCACTGGCACGGCATTGGGGTCGTAGGGATCGATCTCGACGATCCAGCCGAAGCGGTTGGCCTCGTTCGGCTCCTT
>SHWB01000026.1 GCA_009691025.1 Alphaproteobacteria bacterium | reverse complement strand
CGCGAATCCACCACGGACACCTCTCGCCACGGCACGACGACCCTCCCCGGCAGGCCGTCTGTACCGTCGATAATGTGTCCACCATGTCCCCGAACACCCGTCCACTATGTCCCAAGTCCATACACCCGCCGGCGAAGAGGGCATCGGTGGCGTTCGCCAACCGTCGTCGTGGTCGCTAGTCTATGCATTCGTGATAGATGCTTTCGAGCCGGGTGGCGGTTTCATGACGGTGGCGCTGGGCGAGGCTGCGGCGGCGGCGGCGCGCGGCGAGGTGCCGGTCGGCGCCGTCCTCGTCGAGCGCGCCACCGGGCGGGTGCTGGCGCGCGACGGTAACCGGGTCGAGGCGCTGGCCGACCCCACCGCGCATGCCGAGATGCTGGCGATCCGGGCGGCGGCGGCGGCTCTGGGCACGCCCCGGCTCGTCGGCTGCGCCCTCTATGTGACGCTGGAACCATGCGCCATGTGCGCCCAGGCGATCGCCCTCGCCCGCCTCGACCTGCTGGTCTTCGCCGCCTACGACCCCAAGGGCGGTGGCGTCGAGCACGGCGCGCGGGTGTTCGATCGGGCGACCTGCAACCACCGCCCCGAAATCGTCGGCGGCGTGGCCGAAAGCGCCGCCGCGGCCCTGCTGCGGGATTTCTTCGCCGCGCGGCGCTGAGCGCCGCGGGAACGGCCTCGCAGCTGGCGCGTTGCCAAGGACGTGCCTTTCGGGGGAAAGTGCGGCCGGCATTGCACGGCCGCTGCCTGACCGGCCGGGCCGAACGAACGGTGCCGCGCCCCTGGCAGGGGCCGGCGTCTCACCGGACACGAGAGGAAAGATACCAATGGCACTCGAACTGCCCCCGCTGCCTTACGCCCACGACGCGCTCGTGCCCTACATGTCGAAGGAAACTCTGGAGTTCCACCACGACAAGCACCACGCCGCGTATGTGACCAACGGCAACAATCTGCTGAAGGGCCACGCTCTGGAGAACAAGCCGATCGAGGAGATCGCCAAGGCCTCCTTCGGCAAGGAAGCCGGCATCTTCAACAACGCCGCGCAGGTGTGGAACCACACCTTCTTTTTCGACTCGATGAAGCCGAAGGGCGGCGGTGCCCTGCCGGGCGAGCTGGAGAAGCGCATCGCCTCCGACCTAGGCGGCGTCGATAAGTTCAAGGCCGATTTCATCCAGACCTGCGTGACGCAGTTCGGCTCCGGCTGGGGCTGGCTGGTCGCCAAGGGCGGCAAGCTCGAGCTGATGAAGACGCCGAATGCCGAGAACCCGATGGTTCACGGCGCCACCGCGCTGCTGACCTGCGATGTGTGGGAACACGCCTATTACATCGACTACCGCAACCGGCGGCCCGACTTCGTGAAGGCTTTCCTCGACAACATGGTCGACTGGGGCAAGGTCGCCCAGCGCCTCGCCGCGGCGAAGTAGCCCGCGTCACCTCGATCGTCATTGAAGGGCGGCGCGTCGGGCAACCGGCGCGCCGTCTTCGTTTACGGATCTGATTGGGACGACGCGAAAGGCGTTCTTTGCCATGCGGATCGGCTCGCAGTAGGAGGATAATCCGCTGACTGATCGGGGTAGTGGCAACGAACGAGGAGACGACGATGCCGAATACCGAGACGCTCGGCACGGAGAATGACGTTCCGTCCTGGGAACTTGCCGACGAGGCCCTCGACATGGACTGCGGATTCAGCGGTCGGGTTACCCAATGTGCCTGGCCGTGCGGCGACCTCGACAGTGATCTCGCCTCCGTAGGCCGGTTTACCGCCGGCCACAGCGCGTCGACGTTCTTCAACATCGACAGGGACTGACGAACCGGCGGGTCGGCCCGCCGCCGTTCGGTCGATGCTATTTCGCTAGAACAGCCCCTCGATCTGACCCGCCGCGTTGAGGTGGATGCTGTTGGCCGCCGGCACGCGCGGCAGGCCGGGCATGGTCATGATCTCGCCGCAGATGGCGACGACGAAGCCGGCGCCCGCAGCGAGCCGCACCTCGCGCACCTGCACCTCGTGGCCTTCCGGAGCGCCGATCTTCGTCGGGTCGGTCGAGAAGCTCATCTGCGTCTTGGCCATGCAGACCGGCAAATTGCCGAAGCCCTGCTCCTGCCAGTCGGCAAGCTGCCGGCGCACGCGCTCCGGCGCGTTGACGTTGCCGGCGCGGTAGATCTTCCGCGCCACGGTCTCGATCTTCTCCCAGAGCGGCATCTCGTCGGGATATAGGTATTGGAAGGCGTTGGGCTTCGCGGTCAGTTCGACGACCTTGCGCGCCAGCGCCTCGGCGCCGGCGCTGCCGTTGCCCCAATGCGTGCATTCGATGGCCTCGACGCCGAGGCCGGCGCAGACCTCGCGCACCAGCGCGATCTCGGCATCGGTATCGGCGGTGAAGCGGTTGATGCCGACGACGACGGGGATGCCGAAGCCCTTGGTGTTCTCGACATGTCGGGCGAGGTTGGCCGTGCCCTTGCGCAGGGCCTCCAGGTTCTCGCGGCCGAGATTGGCGCGCGCCACGCCGCCATGCATCTTGAGTGCCCGCACCGTGGCGACGATGACGGCGGCGGCGGGACGCAGGCCGGATTTGCGGCACTTGATGTCGAAGAACTTCTCGGCGCCAAGATCGGCGCCGAAGCCGGCCTCGGTGACGACGTATTCGGCCAGAGCCATGGCGCCGCGCGTAGCCACCACCGAGTTGCAGCCATGCGCGATATTGGCGAAGGGGCCGCCATGCACGAGGGCCGGCGTCCCCTCCAGCGTCTGCACGAGGTTGGGCATCAGCGCGTCGCGCAGCAGCGTCGCCATCGCGCCTGGCGCGGCGAGGTCGGCAGCGCGCACCGGTTTGCGGTCGTGCGTCTCGGCGACGATGATGTCGCCAAGGCGGCGCGTGAGATCGTCGAGATTGCTCGACAGGCAGAACACCGCCATCACCTCCGAGGCGACGGTGATGTCGAAGCCGTCCTCGCGCGGGAAGCCGTTGGCGACACCTCCGAGGGAGGAGACGATCGAGCGCAGCGCTCGGTCGTTGAGGTCTACGATGCGGCGCCAGACGATGCGGCGCTGGTCGATGCCCAGCTCGTTGCCCCAGTAGATATGGTTGTCGAGCAGGGCGGCGAGCAGATTGTGCGCCGAGGTGATGGCGTGGAAGTCTCCGGTGAAGTGCAGGTTGATGTCTTCCATCGGCACGACCTGGGCATAGCCACCGCCGGCCGCGCCGCCCTTGACGCCGAAGCATGGCCCGAGGCTCGGCTCGCGCAGGCAGATTGCCGTGCGCTTGCCGATGCGCGACAGCGCGTCGCCGAGGCCGACCGTCGTCGTCGTCTTGCCCTCGCCGGCAGGCGTCGGCGAGATGCCGGTGACGAGCACCAGCTTAGCATCGGTACGCGGCTTCAGCGCGCCGAGCCAGCCAAGGTCGATCTTCGCCTTGGCGCGTCCATAGGGCAGGACATGCTCCGGCGGCACGCCAAGGCGCTCCGCGATCTTGCCGATCGGCTGCAATGTTGCCGCGCGAGCGATCTCGAGGTCGCTCGGCACGGCCTTCTTCGTGGTCGCCATCTGCTGTCGCTTTTCTCGTTGCGTCCCTGCTCGCGGCAGCACTCTAGGCAGGTTTTAGCCGGTCGGTCGAGACGCGCTCGTGCCCACGCGCGATGGCGCGCGGCCCAACGGCCACGCCGTTACGGCGGTCGGATCGCGAAGGTATGCGCGTGGATACAGGGTAGGCGCGGTGGGCGACCTCAACGCTGCCAGCCGGGCGTGCGCGTCGGCCGGACGCAATGGAAACACTGGAGGAAGTCGACGCCTTACCGGCGCAGGAGCTCGGCCTCCGCCTCGGTCTCCACCCACTCGTCGACCGATGTCAGGACCATGCCCCTGGCGAGCTGCAGCAGCGTGCTCACGAACAGCATGTTGTAGGCATTGTCGGCGAGTCCGCGCACGAATGAGCCGTCGATCTTGACCATGCCGACGTGCAGCGCGCGCAGATGGCGGAAGGAAGTGAAGCCGGCGCCGAAATCGTCGATCGCCACGCGACAGCCCATCCGAGAAAGCGTGCGCACGAAGTGCGAAGATTCGTCGATGTCGTCGAGGGCCACCGTATCGGTGATTTCCAGCACAATCCGCGCCGCCATGTCCGGCCGGTCGGCGAGCGCGCTGCTCAGCCGGAGCAGCCACACCGGGTCGACCGCGGTGATCCCCGACACGTTGATCGACAGCGCCACGTCGAGATGCTTTTACAGCGTGGCGATGCCGAGATCGAGCACGCGCCGGTCGTTCAGGCGCATCGGCCCCATCTGCTCGACGATTGGCACATAGGCGCCGGCGGGTACGAGGTTGCCGTCCTCGCCGATCATGCGGGCGAGCCCTTCCCAGAAGGCGGGTTTGCCGTCCATGGCGCCGACAACAGGCTGGTAGTCGAGCACGATGCGGTCGTCGCGCAGCGCCCGCTTCACCTGGTCTTCCGCGGACAGGTCGGGCGGTAATTTAAGCGTGCGAAGGGGGATGTCGCGGAATTCGGAATAGCAGTCGCAGCCTAGGCGGCGGGCATTGCGCAGCGCGCTATCGGCCTGGCGGACGACCTCGCGTGCGCCGTCGACATTGGATGGTAATACGGTGGCGCCGGCCGAGGCGGTGATGTGAAGCGGGCCGTCCGGCGTGGCCACGGGCGCTTCGCGGACGGCCGACAGGAAGCGGTCGGCGACTGCCGCGGCCTGGTCCTCCGTGCAGTTCGGCAGCACCACGGCGAAGCGGTCGAAGCCGACGCGGCCGACGATGTCGCCGCCGCTCAGGCAGTTCTCGATACGCTGGGCGCTTGCGAGCACGAAAGCGTCGGCCGAATCCTCGCCATAGACTTCGGTGGCGACGTTCAGCTTGTCTATGACGACGACGAGGAACCCGCCATGCACGCCGCTCCGCATGTACGATTCGATGGCCTGTTCGAGCTCCTCGCGAAGACGCATTCGGTTGTAATGGCCGGTCAGCGCATCGTGATTTCGCAGGACTGTCACCTGGTGCACGGCGCGCTTGCGCTCGTCGATGTCGCGCAGCACGCCGGTCAGCCGTTCGGGGCGGCCGATGGGCGTGACGGCGGCCACGGCGCGATCCTGCACCCAGCGGAAGACGCCGTCGTTGCCGCGCACGCAGAATTCGCAGTCGAAGATGTCGCCCGAATCGAAATGACGCGACAGCGCGATCATGCGGCGCGGCAGATCCTCGGGATGAATGCGGCGCAGGAAATCGTCGCCGCTGGCGATGGCGTCGGGCGCCGCGACGGCAAGCACCCCGGGGGTGGCGGACAGCCATTCGATGCGGTCCGCCGTCAGGTGCCATTCGTAGAACAGGTCGCCTGACGCGATCAGCACGCCGAGGAGGTCGGCGAGCGGGGCGTCGTCGGGCGGCTCGAGTGCCGCCCGGACATCACCAGTGCGATCCGGTACTGCAACGATCCTCGACACGGGCCAGCCGCCTCATCCGCTCGCTGCCACGCCTCCGGTGGAGCGGGAGGGGCAGGCGAGGCATACGGTACCGGGGTACACGTTAAGAAACGGTAATAACGGCCGGACACCGAAAGGGTCTCGCAGGCTACTGTCATGGCATGGTTAATGAATATGGTTAATAATATGTTAAATTCTATACGTATGTGAGTTAAACTCAGGACATCTAAAGTATAAATTTGATGAAGTACGAGAACTATGCTCACGGATGACGCACTTGTCCTTGCCCGTGCATATCGACGGCGCGGCCAGCCGCCCTTCCTATGCGACCGGCGCCCGCGCGGCTGGCCAGCAGCCCGCCGCGACTGCGCGGACGAGGTCTGGCCTCTTTGTGGCGCACGCCGTGCCGGTGCGCGCGGCGCTGCGGGGCGGACGCGACGAGGCCGGCCCGGCCGTCGCGCCGTGGCTCGCCCAGCGCCTCGTCGATGGCGCCCGCTAAGGCCCACGGGTGCCGCATGCGCGGGGCGTGACGGCCTATCCGACGATCGCCGCGTCCATGGAATTGTTCGCTTCCGGCAAGACGATCGCCCTGCTGTTCGGCGCCGCACGGACGCCCGTCGTCCGCGTCGCCTGACGCCGCCGCCGGCCGGCTTGGCCGGCCCCTGCCGCCCCTGCTAGAACAGCCGCTCGACGGGCGCCCGCGCCCGCGCTTGTGGCATCGCCCGCGCCGATGCCGCCGCAGCCGGAGAGTGGCCGATGACCGCCAGCACCGTTTCCGAGATTCTCGCCCGTGGCGCCGACGACGCGCCGGCGATCCTCGCGCCCGACCGGCCGACGATGACCTACAAGGGCTTTCGGACGCTGGCGACCACCACCGTGGCTCGTCTCAACGCGCTGGGCATCGGCCGCAACGACCGTGTCGCCATCGTGCTGCCGAACGGACCGGAGATGGCGGCCTGCTTCGTCGCCGTCGCCGCCGGCGCCACGACCGCCCCGCTCAACGCCGCCTACCGGGCCGACGAGTTCCGCTTCTACCTCGAGGATCTGAAGGCGAAGGCCCTGTTCGTCGAGCGCGGCAGCGAATCGCCCGCCATCGCCGTGGCGCGCGAGATGGGCGTCGCCATCTACGAGCTGGCCTGGCAGGCGAGCAACGCCGCCGGCGGATTCATGATCGACGGTCTGTCCCAGGGCAAGGCGGCGCAGCCCGGGCCGGCGCAGAAGGACGACATCGCGCTCGTCCTGCATACCTCCGGCACCACCTCGCGGCCGAAGATCGTGCCGCTGTCGCAGACCAATATCTGCGCCTCGGCCCGTCACATCGGCGAAACCCTGGCGCTCACCGCCGGGGACCGCTGCTTGAACATCATGCCGTTGTTCCACATCCACGGCCTCATCGCCGCCGTGCTGTCGTCGCTGGCGGCCGGGGCGAGCGTATACTGCACGCCGGGCTTCAACGCGCTGCGCGTGTTCGCGTGGCTCGATGACGCCAAGCCCTCCTGGTACACGGCGGTGCCGACCATGCACCAGGCGATCGTCGCGCGCGCCGAGCGCAACAAGGAGTCGGTGGCGCGCGCGAAGCTGCGCTTCATCCGCTCTTCCTCCTCCTCGCTGCCACCTCAGGTTATGGCTGAGCTGGAGGCGACCTTCGGCGCGCCGGTAGTCGAGAGCTACGGCATGACCGAGGCGGCGCACCAGATGGCCTCGAACCCGCTGCCGCCGCGCGCGCGCAAGCCGGGCGCGGTCGGCATCGCCGCCGGACCAGAAGTCGCCATCATGGATGAGGGGGGCAAGCTGCTGCCACGCGGCGCCATCGGCGAGATCGTCATCCGCGGCCCCAACGTCACGAAGGGCTACGAGGCCAATCACAAGGCCAATGCCGAGGCCTTCATCGATGGCTGGTTCCGCACCGGCGACCAGGGCAGCTTCGACGCCGACGGCTACCTGTCGCTGACCGGCCGCCTGAAGGAGATCATCAACCGCGGCGGCGAAAAGATCTCGCCGACCGAGGTCGACGAGGTGCTGCTCGATCATCCCGCCATCGCCCAGGCCGTCACCTTCGCCGTGCCGCATGACAAGCTCGGCGAGGAGGTCGGAGCGGCCATCGTACTGCGCGAGGGCAAGCAGGCGAGCGAGCAGGAAATACGCAGCTATGCCGCCACAAGGCTCGCCGATTTCAAGGTGCCTCGCCGGGTGGTGATCCTCGACGAGATTCCTAAGGGCGCCACCGGCAAGCTGCAGCGCATAGGCCTCGCCGAGAAGCTCGGCCTCGGCACCTGAGCCGGCGATGAAGATCGCGATCTACGGCGCCGGCGCCATCGGCGGCTACATGGCCGCCGAGCTGGCGCGCGCGGAGACCTGCGAGGTCACCTGTATCGCGCGCGGACCTCACCTCGCGGCGATGCGTGAGAAGGGCCTCGCTCTGCGCATAGGCGGCGAGGAGCGCATCGTGCGCGTCGATGCCACCGACAGGCCGCAGGATGCTGGCCCGCAGGACTACGTCATCATCGGACTCAAGGCGCACTCGGCCTGGGCGACGGCGGATCTTCTTGCCCCCATGCTTGGACCAGAGACCGCTGTGGTCACGGCGCAGAACGGCATTCCGTGGTGGTACTTCTACAAGCATGGCGGCGCGCTGGAAGGCACTCGGCTAGAGAGCGTCGATCCCGAGGGCCGGCAGTGGCGGGCGATCGGGCCGGAGCGTGCCATAGGCTGCATCGTTTATCCCGCCGCCACCATCGTCGAGCCGGGCGTGATCCTGCACGAATACGGCGACCGATTTACCCTGGGAGAACCGTCCGGCGAGCGCACGCCGCGCGTCGTGGCGCTGGCGAAGGCCCTGTCCGGAGCCGGCTTCCGCGTGCCGGTGCGCCTTCGCATCCGCGACGAGCTGTGGGTCAAGCTGTGGGGCAATGTCAGCCTCAACCCCGTCTCGGCCCTGACCGGCGCGACCATCGCCGGCATGTTGGCCGACGAGGGCACGCACGCCGTCATCCGAGCGATGATGGTCGAGGCGCAGGCGGTGGGCGAGGCGCATGGCGTCAAGTTCGCCATCGACGTCGACCGCCGTATCGCCGGCGCCCGCGAGGTCGGCGAGCACAAGACCTCGATGCTGCAGGACCTCGAACTAGGCCGGCCGATGGAGATCGACGCGCTTGTCGCCTCGGTCGCTGAACTCGGCCGTCTGGCGACGGTACCGACGCCGACCATCGACGCGGTTCAAGCGCTGGTCCGCCTGCGCGCCCGCGAGGCGGGGGTCTATCCGCAGAAATAGGGTTGCCATTGCGCCGATGCCCTCGTCCTTCGACAGGCTCAGGATGAGGACATTGGTATGAGTGATCCAGGGTACGGCATCCGTGTACGCCATTACCAAAGACGCCTCATCCTGAGCCTGTCGAAGGACGAGGCGTCGCAGCTCGGTGGGGCCAGCCGGTGCTATACCTACGCCCGCCGGAACGCCCGCATGTGAAACTCCGCCTGCGCCGGCACATAGCGCCACTCGGTGCCGACCGGGCAGGCGCGCCGCGCGCGGCAGCCTTCGAGCAGGCAGTCGGTACCCGATGGCCTGTCGATGTGCGCCGTGCAGGCCGGCACGTTGTAGCCTGCCCGGGTGAAAGCGCCGACGGGGCAGGTCGCGAGGCAGGGCTTCACCGCGCATGTCGCGCAGGGCGAGGGGCGCTCTTGCGGCGCCGGCAGGTCCAGCCGGTCGGCGAAGGCCAGCGCCGCCCGCCAGGCGTGCCACAGCCCGTAATCGGGATGGATCAGCACCCCGATGGGCGAGGGATGCACCGGCGCGGCGCGCTGCGCCCAGCGCTGGAACGGCAGAAAGGGCGGGCCGTCGAAGGGATAGAGCGGCTCGGCGCCGCAAATCGCCGCCGCCCGGTCGACCGCGTCCCTTACCCAGGCATCGAGCGAGCCCATGCCGGAGCCCTGGAAGGCGCGCCACATGGCCGGGCCGGCATTGCCGACCAGCAGCACGGTGCGCGGATCGCCAGGCACGCTGTCGGCCGGACCGGGATGGAAGCCGCCGCGCGTGATCAACCCGAACGGCGCCAGCGTGGCGGTCAGACTGTAGACGGCAGTGCCCGCGTACTTGTCGGGCATCGATCTAGGGCCTCTCCGGGCACACCAGGCGGCGCGCCGCGTCCCCGACGCGCGCCGTCACCGCCGAGTCGTCCGCGCGCTGCGCGGCGAGACGGGCGAGAGAGAGGGTCTTGCAGGCCATCGTGCCGCTGTCGTCGAACCTGTCGTGGAAGTCGGCGAGCTTCACGAGTGTCTCGGCCTGTCGCCCATAGCGACCGTCCGCTGCGTAGAGCAGCGCCGCGGCGATGGCGAGGCGGTTGGACAGGACGCGCGAGGCGCGGGACTCGATCACGCCGCCGTTCCAGCGTTCGAGTCGCGCGCGGAGGTCGACCGCTTCGGCCAGCGCATCTAGGCGGCCGGCCGCGAGTGTGCAGGTGACATAGTCCTCGAGTACCGGCCGAGCGGGCACCAAGTACTGGGCGAGGAGCGTGAGGGCGACGCCCTCCTGAAGCGACGGCAGCTCCATGGTCGCCTCGTCATACCGCTTGCCGACGCAGTTGTGCAGTGCCGGCGTGCCCCAGTCCGCTCGGCGGACCAGCGAGATGAAGTAGTCGAGGCTCTCCGAAGCGATGTTTGGCTGCTCCTGGGCACGGGCCGGACCGTCGCCGGCCACTACCGGCAGCATCAGGATCGTCGCCGCCAGCCATCGCCGCATCGTCGCTCTGCCTCCGGCCACGCAGCATGGACCCGACCGGGCACAACGTCCATGCCGGCGCCGGCACCACCACCCGGACGGCGGCTCCCGTCGCCGCGCCGGGTCAGGCCGCCTTGGCGAGGTACTGGCGGTCGAGCAACTCGGCGATCTGCACGGCATTGAGAGCGGCGCCCTTGCGCAGGTTGTCGCCGACCACCCACAGCGACAGGCCGTTGTCGACCGTCGGGTCGGAGCGGATGCGCGAGACATACACCGCGTCCTCGCCGGCCACTTCGACCTGGGTGGCGTAGCCCTCGTCGGCGCGATTGTCGATGACAACGACGCCGGGCGCCTCGCGCAGCAGTTCGCGCGCTTCCTCGGGGTCGATCGGCTCCTCGCATTCGATGTTCACGGCCTCGGAATGGCCGATGAACACCGGCACGCGCACGCAGGTCGCCTGCACCTTGATCTTTGGGTCGAGGATCTTCCGCGTCTCGACGCTCATCTTCCACTCTTCCTTGGTCGAGCCGTCATCCATGAAGATGTCGATATGAGGAATGCAGTTGAAGGCGATCTGCTTCGTGAATATCGTCCGCTCGACCGGGTCGTTGACGAAGATGGCGCGGGTCTGCGTGAACAGCTCGTCCATTGCCGCCTTGCCGGCGCCGGAGGTCGACTGGTAGGTCGCCACGACGACGCGCCGGATGCGGTAGCGGTCGTGCAGCGGCTTCAGCGCCACGACCATCTGGATGGTCGAGCAGTTCGGGTTGGCGATGATGCCGCGCCTGGTGTAGCCGGCCACGGCCTCGGGGTTGACCTCGGGCACGATCAGCGGCACGTCCGGGTCCATGCGGAACTTCGACGTGTTGTCGATGACAATGGCGCCGTCCTTCGCCGCCTTCGGCGCGTACTCGGCCGACACCGCCGAGCCCGGCGAGAACAGCGCGATATCCGTGCCGCGGAAGTCGAAATTCTCCAGGGCGGCAACCTTCAGCGTGTTCTGCTCGCCGAACGACACCTGACGGCCGATCGAGCGGGTGGAGGCTAGCGCCACCACCTCGCTGACGGGAAAGCGACGCTCCCAGAGCGTCTGCAGCATTTCGCGGCCCACATTGCCCGTGGCCCCGACGACGGCGACCTTGTATCCCATGGAGCGGCGCCCGATAGTCCTGCTCACGGGGCCCAATTGCCCGGCTGTTGCGCGACCGACTTAGGCCGGCCGGAGCCGGCTGACAAGCATTCATCGCGCAATTCATACGGGGGTGCGGCGAATGCAATGCCCCGGCCCTACGACCGCTACGGCGATTTCTGGCTCCACTACCTGCGCTAACACGGCCGCCCGGAGACGCGGGCGATCCACTTTGCCGGTACGGTCGTGGCCTTGGCGCTCGTGGTTCTGGCCGTGATGACCGGAGTGTGGTGGCTACTGGCGGTGGCGCTGGCGGCCGGCTATGGCCCGGCCTGGGTCGAGCATGCGTTGGTCGAGCGCAACAGGCCAGCGACCTTCGATCACCCGCTGTGGTCGTTCGTCAGCGATTTCCGCATGTTCGCGATGTGGGCCGGCGGGCGGCTCGGGTCCGAACTGACCCGTGCCGGCGCCGGTGGGCGGGCGACTAGCTGCCGGGCTGCGCGACGGGGGTCGAGGCGACGGCCGTATCCTGCCGCTTGGACTGGAGATCCTCCAGCCATTTGTCGAGGGTGACGATCATCTTCGCCCGATCGGCGTCTTCCGGTGTCTGTTCCGCGGCGGCTGTGGCGGGGCTCTCACCCCACGAACAGCCATAGGCTTCCTCGGATTTCTTGGCGACCTCGCCGGCTATGGCCGGCAGGGCAAGCGCAGCGGCGAGGGCCGCAGCAGAGGTGAGGGTCAGGAATTTAGTCATCGCAAAAGCATCCGCGGAAAACAGGTGATCCGCTAGTCTGGCAGGAAGACTACCACAAACGCCCGAAGCTGTCCCATGACGCCTCGGTGTGCGTGGGGACGGGCGAGATCAGCGGCCCCTCATGCAGGCCGCCCTCTGTCCAACCGTCCTCATCCTGGGCCTGTCGAAGGACTGGGACGGCGCATCGGCCGTGCCGCATCCTCATCCTTAGACAGGCCCAGGATGAGGAGGGGGGTGGGCGGTGCGGCGCGGCCGTCGTCTCTACCTCCGGCCGGCCATACCTCACCCGTTCAGGCGGTCGAGCGCGGCGATCAGCTTCGTGCCCATCTCGGCCGTCGAGATCGGCGTCATCCCGGGCTGCATGATGTCGCCGGTGCGGAAGCCGTCGTTGAGCACGTCCTGGGCGGCGCGGTCGACCAGGTTGGCATCCTCCGGCAGGTCGAAGGAATAGCGCAGCATCATGGCGAAGGAGAGCAGCATGGCCAGCGGGTTGGCCTTGCCCTGGCCGGCGATGTCCGGCGCCGAGCCGTGGACCGGCTCGTAGAGGGCGTTGCGCTTGCCGGTCTTGGGGTCGACCGGGCCTAGGCTCGCCGAGGGCAGCATGCCGAGCGAGCCGGTCATCATCGCCGCCTCGTCGGACAGGATGTCGCCGAACAGATTGTCGGTGACGATGACGTCGAACTGCTTGGGATTGCGCACGAGCTGCATGGCACAATTGTCGGCGAGAATGTGGTGGAACTCGACGTCGGGGAATTCGTCCCTGGCGATGCGGCCGGCGATCTCGCGCCAGAACACTCCGGTCTCCATGACGTTCGACTTCTCGGCCGAGTGCAGGCGGTTCTTGCGCTTGCGCGCCAGCTCGAATCCGACGCGCACGACGCGGACGATCTCCTCCTCGGTATAGGACTGGGTGTCGATGACGCGCCTGGTGCCGTCCGGCAGGTCGGCGCGGCCGCGCGGTGTGCCGAAATACACACCCGCCGTCAGCTCGCGCAGGATCAGCAGGTCGAGGCCACGCACCACCTCGGCCTTCAGCGTCGAGGCGTCGACCAGCGCGTCGAGCACGATGGCCGGGCGCAGATTGGCGAACAGGTCGAGATCCTTGCGCAGGCGAAGCAGCCCGGCCTCGGGGCGTTGCTCGCGCGGCGCCGCGTCCCATTTCGGCCCGCCGACGGCGCCGAACAGCACGGCGTCGACCTGCGTCGCCTTTAGCATGGTCTTGTCCTGCACGGCGACACCATGGGCGTCGTAGCAGCAACCGCCGACGAGATCCTCGGTCACGTCTAGGCGCACGGCGCGGCGGTCGGCGAACCACTCGGCCACGCGCAGCACCTCGCCCATCACCTCGGGCCCGATGCCGTCGCCGGGCAGCACCAGCACGCTCTTGTTCGACCCCGTAGCCATGGACCGCTTCCCCCGTTCGGATCGGTGTTTCAGCTCGACGGCAGACAAGCCACAGGCCGGCGCGCGGGGCAATCCGAAAGTCTGTAAATGCGGTGGAAGCGGCGGATCCGGGGGCTCGTCCTTCGACAGGCTCATGATGAGGCCCTTGGAGCAGCCGAATCTCCCCGCAGCCTCAGCAGCCCCGGCCTTCCCAAGTCCTCATCCTGAGCCTCCTCACCCTGAGGAGCTGCCGCGAGGCAACGTCTCGAAGGGCGAAGGATGAGGGCCGCACTGCCGTCCCCGACAACTGCGAGCCCTACGACGCCTTGGCGAACAGCCAAGGCTGGCTCTTCAGCATCGCATTCTCGTACTCGGCGATGCCGCTATCGTGCTTCAGCGTGATGCCGATGTCGTCGAGGCCCTCGAGCAGCAGGTGTTTGAGGTTGGGGTCGAGGTCAAATTTGTAGACGATGCCGTTGGGTGCGCGCACCTCCTGGCTCGCCAGGTCGACTGTGATCTCCGGGTTCTCTGGGTCGCTCGCCACCGCCATCAGTGCCCCAACCTGATCCTTGGGCAGGCGGACCAGCAACATGCCGTTCTTGAACGAGTTGTTGAAGAAGATGTCGGCGAAGGATGGCGCGATGACGACGCTTATGCCGAAATCCAGCAACGCCCACGGTGCGTGCTCGCGCGACGAGCCGCAGCCGAAATTATCGCCGACGACGAGTATCTTCGCCTTCGTCCACGGTTCGAGGTCGAGCACGAACAGGCCGGTCGGCTTGCCGTCGGCGTCGGTGCGCATCTCGTGGAACAGGCCGGCACCGAGGCCGGTGCGCTTGATCGTCTTGAGGAACTGCTTGGGGATGATCTTGTCGGTGTCGATGTTCACCATCGGCAGAGGCGCCGCTACTCCCGTCACCCGGTCGAATTTTTCCATCGTCTCGCTCCTCGGATCCGACTGCCGCCAGCGAACCTACCAGCGCCCCGGTGTCCCCGGAAGTCCGCTCTGCCATCCCCTCAAGGCGTTTTGGCGCGCGCCTTGTTGTGTGAGGCTTTGCGCAGGCTTACCGATTCGAGGACCGACGCGATGACCGATACCCAGCCGGCGCCCGATGTCCGCGGCGACAAGTCGATGCTGCTCGCCTACG
>SHWB01000025.1 GCA_009691025.1 Alphaproteobacteria bacterium | reverse complement strand
GACGGTGTCGCTGCCCGGTGGCTGCGCCATAGGCTCGCGGCCGGTCGACCTGCATCTCAAGGGCCTGCAGACGCTCGGCGCCGAGATCGAGGTCGAGGCCGGCTACATCCGTGCCCATGCGCGCCGTGGGCTGACCGGCGCGCGCATCGTCATGCCGATGGTCTCGGTCGGTGCGACGGAAAACCTTGTCATGGCAGCGACGCTGGCGCGCGGCGAGACGGTGATCGAGAATGCCGCGCGCGAGCCGGAGATCGTCGATCTCGTCGAATGCCTGCAGAAGATGGGCGCGAAGATCGAGGGCGGCGGCACCGACACGCTGCGCATCGCCGGCGTCGACCGCCTGCACGGCGCCGCGCACGCGGTGATGGCCGACCGCATCGAGACCGGCACCTATGCCATGGCCGCCGCGATCACCGGCGGCACGCTGATGCTCGAAGGCGCGCGTCTCGACCATATCGAGGAGGCAGCCGAAACGCTGCGCGAGGCCGGCGTCACCGTCGAGCGCAAGAATGGCGGCATCTTCGTGTCCCGGGCCAATGCCGACCTCATCGGCGTCGATGTCATGACCGAGCCTTTTCCCGGCTTCCCCACCGATCTGCAGGCGCAGTTCATGGCGCTGATGACGACGGCGCGCGGTGCCTCGATGGTGACGGAGACGATCTTCGAGAACCGCTTCATGCATGTGCCGGAACTGCGGCGCATGGGCGCCAACATCAACCTGCATGGCGGCTCGGCCATGGTGCGCGGCGTGGAACGCCTGTCGGGCGCGCCGGTGATGGCGAGTGACTTGCGCGCCTCGGCCTCGCTGGTGCTGGCGGCGCTGGCCGCAAAGGGCGAGACCGAGATCAACCGCATCTACCACCTGGATCGCGGCTACGAGCGGATGGAGGAGAAGCTCGCCGCCGTCGGTGCCGACATCGAGCGGGTGAAGGAGGCGGGGTGAGGGCATCGACGCTGGCAACGGGCGGTTCGCCGCTGAAGCTGCGCATCGCCGGCGCGGCCGATCTTGAGGTCGCCTCGACCTTGCTGCAGGACGCGCTGGTGCCGGTCGGCGACATCGCCTGGCTGCCGGGCGAGCGCCGCTTCGTCATGGTGGTCAACCGCTTCCGCTGGGAGACCAGCGTCGACGAGCGCGCCCGCGACAGCGAGCGCGTGCTGGCTGGCGTCAGCTTTGGCGAGGTGTGTTCCGTGCGCCTGCGCGACATCGACCTTGCGCGGCGCGATTTGTTCCTGTCGCTGTTGGCGATCGGCCCGGCGAGAGACGGCGATGCACCCGCGGTCGATATTGTCTTTGCCGGCGCTGACGGAGCGCGGCCGACCATCCGCATCGCCTCCGCCCGCCTGGACGGACTGGTCGAGGATTTCGGCGCGGCCTGGCCGACGACCTGGCGGCCGTCGCACGCGAGGGGCTGAACAACGATGTCCTATGTGCGCCGCAACCTAGCCGATGGCGAAAGCGTGCTCTACGAGGGCCAGGTGTATTGGGTCGTGTTCCTGCGCCCGGCGGCGCTGGCGTTGCTCGCGATCTTCGTACTGGTGGCCGGCCAGGTGCTGGGCGTCGGCGACCAGTGGATCGTCGTCATGCTCGCACCCTGGGCGCCCTAGGCCGCGCTCGTCCTCGCCGTACTCGCGCTCGTCGCTCTGGCCCGCGCCGCCCTCTCGCGCTGGACCACCGAGATCGCCATCACCGACCGTCGCGTGATCGCCAAGATCGGCTGGATCAGCCGCGATACGTCCGAGATCCACATCGACCGCGTCGAGGGCGCGCGCGTAGACCAGACCGTGCTGGGCCGCATCCTCGGATACGGCACGGTGATGATCACGGACACGGGCGCGGGCACAGCACCCATGCCGCAAATCGCCGACCCGATGGCCTTCCGCGCCGCGCTGAACGGGGCACTGTCGAAGCCAGTTTGAGGCATGAGCCGGCCGCCGCCGCTACGCCACAGTGTTGCGCAGCGTGCCGACGCCCGGGATTTCCATCTCCACCACATCGCCCGCCGTCAGCCAGACATTCGTCTGGCGGCGCGAGCGGATGCCGCCCGGCGAGCCGGTCGAGATCACGTCGCCTGGCAGCAGGGTGGTGAAGGTCTAGATATAGGCGATCGAGAGGCACATATCGGTCACCGGCCCATCCTGCAGCACAGCGCCATTGAGGCGATGGATCAGCCGTAGCCGCGCTGGATCACCCACCTCGTCAGCGGTTACGAGGAAGGGGCCGAAGGCGCCGCTGGCCTCAAAATGCTTGCCGGCGGTGACGTTCTGCGTCGTGTGGCGCATCCAGTCGACGACGGAGGCGTCGTTGAACACCGACCAGCCGGCGACGTGCGCCAGGGCATCCTCTGCGGCGATGTTCCGCCCGGCAGTGCCGATGATCGCCGCCAGCTCGACCTCGCAATCGTACTGCGCCGACACGGCCGGCTTCCGCAGGGTCTGGCCATGGCCGACCTGAGCCGAGATGCGGCGCGTGAACAGGCTCGGCCGGCCGGGGAAGGTGCGGTCGATCTCGGCGAAGGCGATGTGATAGTCCATGCAGACGCAGATGATCATGTACGGGTCGATCACGGGCGGCAGCAGGACGATTTCGTCGAGCCGGTGATAGGGCATGCGAGCCGAGGCCAGCGTGCTGACCTCCGCCAGCGCGCCGGCTGCCAGTACGGCGCGCACCGTCGGCCAGAGCTCGCCGTAGTGCAGATGCATGCCGACGATGGTGGCTCCGTCGGTCACGCCCCAGCCCATGCGGGTGCCGACGCGGAAACTAACGAGTTTCATCGGTTGGTCCATTCCGGCGGCGGGGCGGTTAGGTGAACCGCCCGTCGATGAGCACGAAGGCGACGCGGCAGGGCTTGCCGGAGCGGTTACTCCAGGCGTGGTTGGTGCCGCGCTGGATAAATACGTCGCCCTTGTGCAGCACGGTCTCGCCATCGTCGAGGATGGCCGTGATCTCTCCGTCAAGCACGATGGCGTAGTCGACCGTCTCGGTCGTGTGCATGCCGGGATGCACATCCTTGCCCTGCAGCCGGTGGGCGTCCTCGAACATGCCGGCGAACATGCCGCCGAGCTGGCGGGCGAGTTCGGCCGGATCGACCGGATCGGGAGGGTACTCGATGATGCGCAGCACCGAGCCGCCCCTGGGCGGGGAGACGCCCTGATGGGTGGCGATGGTATCGGGCGCGTCGACCGGGGAGGGGGCCGCCACGGTCGCCCAGATGTTGTTGACGACGTAGCCTGGCCGCGCCGCCACCGTGCGGATCGAGGGCGTCGGCCCGTCCTGCTCGATACAGGAGGTGCCGTCCGCCCGCCTGCCGGCGACCACGCGCCGTACCACCAATGCCTCGGCCATCCTTCCCTCGCCTGGTCCGGCCGGCTTACCGGCCCTTTTCGCAGCTCGCAGTCTAGGCCATCGGCGGCGGATGGCGAGAATCGCGGGAGGTCGCGATACGTTCCTTCGGTCTGGCCTCTTGCGGGAGGCTGTGCCATATCGTGCGGCCCGATGGCCCGGGACGGGCCGGTGGACGATGGAGAGTCCGGAATGGCCGGCGAATCCGCCCTGGTGATGGCCCTGCCGAAGGGACGCATCCTCGACGAGGTAATGCCGCTGCTGCGCGGCGCCGGAATCGAGCCCGAAGCGGCCTTCGACGATCCGGGGTCGCGCCAGTTGCGCTTCCGCACCGCCGATCCGCGCCTCGACGTGGTGCGCGTGCGCTCCTTCGACGTCGCCACCTTCGTCGCCTTCGGCGCCGCGCATCTCGGCATCTCCGGGTCGGACGTGGTGGCGGAGTTCGACTATCCCGAATTGTACGCGCCGCTCGACCTCGGCGTCGGTCTCTGCCGAATGTCGGTGGCGGCGCCGCGCGCGCTGGCCGAGGTCGACGACCCGACGCGCTGGAGCCATCTGCGCGTGGCCACCAAGTACCCCAACATCACCCGCCGCCACTTTGCCGCGCGCGGCGTGCAGGCTGAATGCGTCATGCTGAACGGAGCGATGGAACTGGCGCCGCAACTCGGCCTGTGCCGGCGCATCGTCGACCTCGTCTCGACCGGCACGACCCTGCGCGCCAACGGCCTCGTCGAGGTCGAGACGATCATGCAGGTCAGCGCCCTGATGGTCGTCAACCGCGCGGCGATGAAGACCCGCGTGGCCGCGGTCGGCGGCTGGATGGACCGCATCCGCGCCGCCGTCGAGGGCGCGGCCGATGCCGCGTAGGCTCGACGTTCGCGATACTGTCTTCGCCACCGCCTTTGCCGAACTGGTCGACGATCGCCGCGAGGCGACGGTTGACGTGTCGGCGGCGGTCACGGCGATACTCGCCGACGTGCGCACGCGCAGCGATGCGGCGCTGCTCGATTACACGGCGCGCTTCGACCGCGTGAACGTCGACACCGTTGCCGCGCTGCGGGTGCTGCCCGACGAGATCGCCGCCGCCCGTGCCGCCTGCGCGCCCGAGGCGGTGCGAGCGCTCGAATTCGCCCATGGCCGCATCGCCGATTTCCATGCCCGCCAGCGCCCGGCTGACTATGCCGGAACCGATGCGGCCGGCGTGCGACTCGGCTGGCGCTGGCGCCCGGTCGACGCGGCTGGCCTCTATGTCCCCGGCGGCACGGCGTCTTATCCCTCTTCGGTGCTGATGAACGCCGTGCCGGCGAAGGTCGCCGGCGTGCCGCGCGTCGCCATGGTTGTGCCGGCGCCGGACGGGGTGCTGGCGCCGCTGGTGCTGGTGGCGGCTTCGATCGCCGGCGTCGACGAGATCTGGCGCCTCGGCGGTGCCCAGGCCGTCGCCGCGCTGGCCTATGGGACCCGGTCGATCGCGGCGGTCGACAAGATCGTAGGACCCGGCAATGCCTGGGTCGCGGAAGCCAAGCGGCAGGTGTTTGGCACGGTCGGCATCGACACCATCGCCGGCCCCTCGGAAATCCTCGTCGTGGCCGATGCGCTCAACGATCCGGCCTGGATCGCCGCCGACCTGCTGAGCCAGGCCGAGCACGACATCGCGGCGCAGGCGGTGCTGATCACCGACGACGCAGCCTTCGCCGATGCCGTCGCGGCCGCCGTCGAGGAGCATCTCGCGCGCCTGCCGCGCGCCGCCATCGCTGGCGAAAGCTGGGCGCGCCACGGCGCTATCATCCTCGTCCGCAGCCTCGCCGATGCGCCGGCGTTGGTCGACCGTATGGCGCCCGAACATCTCGAACTCGCCGTCGCTGACCCGGCGCCGCTGGCCGCGGCGGTGCGCCATGCCGGCGCAATCTTCCTCGGCCGCCATACTCCCGAGGCCATCGGCGACTACGTCGCCGGCCCCAACCATGTGCTGCCGACTGCGCGCTCCGCCCGCCACGCCTCGGGCCTGTCTGTGCTCGACTTCATGAAGCGCACCTCGCTGGTCGAATGCTCGCCGGCCGCGCTCGCCGCCATCGGCCCGGCGGCGGTGACTCTGGCCGGCGCCGAGGGACTCGATGCGCATGCCCTGTCGGTCGCCATCAGGCTCGACGGCAAGCGCGGCTGAGTAGGGCACGGCGCCATGGCCGACGACAGCCAGCGCATCGCCAATGTTACGCTCGAGGGCCAGGGGGGGTGCGCTACGCCCCCGATATCGAGCGCGAGCGCACCGCCGCCATCTACGACCTCGTCTAGGACAACCGCTTCCTCCCGTTGTCGGCGGAGGGTGCGCCGGGCCCCTCCGGTCCGTACGATTTGCATCTGGAGACGCGAGAGAACAGGCTGATCCTCAACATCCGCTGCGTAGACGGCGCAGCGCTGTCGCCGGTGACGGTGCCGATGGCGCCCTTCCGCCGCACGGTGCGCGACTATTTCACCATCTGCGAGAGCTACTACCAGGCTATCCGCAGCGCCTCTCCGTCGCAGATCGAGGCGCTCGACATGGGCCGCCGCGCACTGCACGACGAGGCGGCGGACGAGCTGACGGGCGTGTTGGCGCCGCGCGTCGAGATCGACCGCGTCACCGCGCGCCGCCTGTTCACGCTGATCTGCATGCCGCACATTCGTGGGCAGGGGCGATGAGCGGCCTGCCGGCCAGGATCGTCTTCGCCTGCGACCGCAACATCGTGCGCTCGCCGATGGCGGCGGCAATCATGCGCCATCTGTTCGGACACCGCGCCGCCGTCGACAGCGTCGGCGTGCTGGCGCCGGCGAGTTGCCCGACGGTTTCGTCGTCGCCGTGATGGCAGAACTCGGCCTCGACATCGCCGGCCACGAGGAACATCCCTTCGAGGCCCTCGACATCGCCTCGGACGACCTGATCGTCACCTTCACGCCGCGCGCGCACAATCGAGCCCTCGCGCTCGCGGCCGCAGGCCTGCTGGTAGAGTACTGGCCAATTGCCGACCCGGCCGCCTACGACGAATGTTCTCGCGACGTCCGCCTCGCCGCCTACCGCGCGTTGCGCGAGGCGCTGCTGGCCCGCATCGCCGCGCGCTTTCCCGCCGTCGATGCGCCGCAACGGGCCTGACGGCTGGCCCCGCGCTTGAACCGTCCATGCCGGCTCGCCATGTCTGCAAAGTGCCGGAAAACTTGCCATTGCCGGGAAAATCGGGGCTTATAGCGCCGCGGTTGGCGGGGAACGGCGACCGGATCAACCACCGACGGAGCAGCCATGGCGAAGGAAGATCCTATCGAGTTTTCGGGCACGGTCATAGAAGTGCTGCCCAACGCGATGTTTCGCGTGAAGCTGGACAACGAACACCAGATTCTCGCCCATACCGCCGGCAAGATGCGCAAGCACCGTATTCGTGTGCTGGCCGGCGACAAGGTCAATGTCGAGATGACCCCGTACGACATGACCAAGGGCCGCATCACTTTCCGCTTCAAGTAGCCGCCGCGCTTCCGCTCGCGAACCTGCCATGCCAGGCCGGCTGATCCTCGCCTCGGCGAGCCCGCGCAGGGCCGATCTGCTCGCCGCCATGGGCCTTGTGCCGGACGCCGTCGTCCCAGCCGACATCGACGAGACGCCGCGCGCGCGCGAACTGCCCGCGACGCTCGCCGCCCGCCTCGCTTCCGCCAAGGCGACCGCGATCGCTCCCGCCTGGCCCGAGGATTACGTGCTCGCAGCCGATACCGTCGTGGCCGTCGGTCGCCGCATCATGACTAAGGCCGAGACGGAGGCGCAGGCGCGCGCCTGCCTCGCGGCCCTGTCGGGACGCCGGCATCGCGTGCTCGGCGGCCTGTGCGTGATCGCTCCGGGCGGAAGGCGGGCCACCCGGCTCGTGACGACGCAGGTGCGCTTCAAGCGCCTCTCGGAGGCCGAGATCGAGGCCTACATCGCCACGGGCGAATGGCAGGGCAAGGCCGGCGGCTATGCCGTGCAGGGCCGTGCCGCCGCTTTCGTGCCGTGGCTCGCCGGCTCGTGGTCGAACGTCGTCGGGCTGGCGCAGGCCGAGACGGCGGCGCTGCTCGCCGGCCTCGGCCATCGCCGCACAGGATGACCGCCATGCGCACCGATACGCTGTTGCTCGAACGCAGCCCCGGGGAGTTGCGCGCCGCCGCGCTCTGCAACGGCGAGGTGCTGCAGGTCGATCACTGGCGCGACATTGGCGCGAGCCGCGTCGGCGCCACCTATCTCGCCCGCGTGCGCCGGCTCGACATCGCCATCAACGCCGCCTTCATGGATCTCGGCGACGGGGCGGACGGCTTCCTGCGCGGCCGCGAGGTCGCCCGTTCGCCCGACGCCGCCCAGGGCAGCCATGTGCGCATCAACAGGTTGCTGCACGAGGGCGCGGCCTTCCCGGTGCAGATCGTCGCCGATGGCCATGGCGAGGGCGAGGCGGCGAAGGGGCCTGGCGTCACCTCCTTCGTGCGCCTGCGCGGCCGCATCGTAGACCTACGCCCCAGTACAGAGGGGCTGGTGCTGCCCGACGGCGTCGGCGGCGCCGCGCGGCGGCGCATCGAGACGCTCGTCGCGCCGCTGCTGCAGGCCGGCGAGGGAGCCGTGCTGCGCGACATTGAGAGCCTGCCGGCTGAGGATGCCGCGCTGGTCGCCGGCATCGCCGCCGACCTCGCGCGGCTGCGTACCGAATGGGCCGCTATCGCTCTGCGCGCCGAGGGCGCGCGGGCGCCGGTGCGGCTCGATCCCGGCCCGGGCGCGGTGGCCCGCGCCATGGCGGATCTGGCGAATGCCGACCTCGGCTCGGTGCTGTGCGGCGACGGCGAGACGGCGGCGGCGGCACGGCGTTGGGCGGCGCGCTACCTGCCAGCGCTGGAAGGGCGCATCGAGGCGGCGCGCGCGCCGGCCAATCTGTTCGAGACGCAGGGCGTCGAGGCGGTGATCGAGGGCGCTCTGGCGCCGCGCGTCGCGTTGCCCGGCGGCGGCGAACTGGTGTTCGAGCCGGGCGAGACGCTGACAGCCGTCGACGTCAACAGCGGCAGCCATGCCGGCTCGGGCATGAAGCTGGCGCGCGACGTGAACATTGAGGCGGTAGTGGCGCTGGGCCGGCAGTTGCGCCTGCGCGCGCTGGCCGGCGCCATCGTCGTCGACGCCCTCAAGATGACCGAGCGCCACGACCGCGCCGCCGTGCTGGAGGCGCTGCGCGAGACCGTCGCCGACGACCCGGCCGGCGTGGTGGTGCATGGCTGGACGGTACTCGGCTTCATCGAGCTGACGCGGGCGCGTCGCGGGCCGAGCCTCGCCGCCCGCCTGCAGGAGTCGGTCGCGGCGCCGCAGGCCTCGGCCGTGGCGCTGGGTTACGCGGCGCTGCGCCGGCTGCTGGCGGCGGCCCGCGCCCACCCGGCAGGCGGCTATGCCATCCAGGTTGCCCCGGAAGTGGCCGACGCCATTGCCGGCCCACTCGCCGCCGCGCTGGCCGAGGCGCTCGGCACGGTCGGCGGCAACGTCATCGTCGCCGGCGAGCCGGCGCGGGCGCGCGAGTCGATCGAGGTGATGGTACGCTAGCCGCGATGAGCGATCCTATTCCGCTGCGCGGGCCGCGCTGCCCGCAGTGCCGCAAACCGGCCATGCCCCCCTATCTGCCCTTCTGCTCGGCGCGCTGCCGCACCGTCGACCTCGGCAACTGGCTCGGCGAGCGCTACAGCATCCCCGCCGCCGTGCCGGAAGAAGCCGAGGAAGACGAAGCCCCCGGGGAGGACGGGGACGACGAGACGCCCGGCAGCGCCTGACAGGGAGCCCGGCCAGGGCACGCGCCTCGGCTGGACAGGCCCCGGCCATTTGTCTATATCCGCCCTCGCTTTGTTCGCCCGGTGCCCGGGTAGCTCAGTTGGTAGAGCAGCGGACTGAAAATCCGCGTGTCGGTGGTTCAAATCCGCCCCCGGGCACCACTTCCTCTCAGTCATCGCGGGTGTCCTCCTCCGCCGCGAGATCGTAGCGGCCGACGACGCTTGCCTGGATCGTGCCGGCCTCAGGAATCGAGGATGGCGAAGGCGCGGATCGGAGAGCCTGAGCCGCCCTTGAACTTGATAGGCATGCCGAAGAACTGGAACTCGCCTAGGCCGAGCAGCTCCTCGAGGTTTACCAGCCATTCCATGTGCGTGATGCCAAGGTCCCGGCAGGTGCGGTGCTGGGCGAACAGCTTGTCCGAGGGCTTGTCGGTCGACGGGCCCTCGACGCCGTGCAGGCGCGAGCCGCGGGCGTGCAGCCAGTGCGTCGCCTCAGCCGTCAGGCCGGGGTTGCTGACGCAGACCTCGGGGTTGGGGTAATGGCGCCGGTGCAGGCCGGTGCACATCAGCACGATGTGGCCGTCTGCCTTCACGACCGCCTTCCGCTCCGACCTTTCCAGGTCGGCGACATCTATGTCGCCGAGGTCGTGAACATGGCGCATATCGAGGCACACCGCCTTGCCCATGAACAGGTCTAGCGGCATCTGGTTGATGGTGGCGCCCTTCGGGTTGAAGTGGCGATAGAGGCCGTCCACATGCGTGCCGACATGGTCGAGCGTGCTGCTGAAATTGGTCTGGAAGGTGATCTGGTCGTCGAGTGTGCCGAGGCCCATCGCCTTCGCTGATTCATGCGTCATAGACTGGGGGTAGACCGGGCTCTGAGAATACTTGTGCGACGGCATGTTGTCTTCGATCTCGAGGCCGAGATTGACGGTGCGGCGGGCCATGGCGCTCTCCCTGTCCTGTGCCTGCCATGGCTCTGGCGCGTTGCGCCTGCCCCGGTTTTCCACGGCGATCATCCGCGAGCCTAGGCGCCGCCGCGGGGGCGATCGATCGGCGACCGGCCGGCATTGCAGGCGGCGATAGAACTCCGGCACCGCCAGCACGTTCACGGAAATGATCTCGGCCATGGTGTCCTCCCTTTCGTGGGCTACCGCCGTCATAGCGTCGCTCGCGGCGGGCGGAACACGGTGCCCGCCGGGGGAATCTCGCTGTTGCGGCCGGCCGCGCGAGGGATGATGCTGCCGGCCGAATTCGCCCCAGTGGAGGAGCGTCTATCATGGCGGAACGGATCGGTATCGTCGGCATGGGCCTGATGGGTCAGGCCTTCATCGGTAACCTGCGCAAGTCGCAGTTCATCGTGCAGGGCTTCGACGTCGACCCAAAGCGCATGGACGACCTCAAGGCCAAGGGCGGGCATCCCGTGACGACCCCGGCCGAGGCGGCGAAGGGGGTCAAGCACCTCATCACCTCGCTGCCGACCAGCGACATCGGGCGCGAGGTCATGCTCGGCGCGGGCGGCATCGCCGAGGGCGCTTCGGAGGGCCTGTACCTCTGCGACACGACGACGGCGCGGCCGGAGGATTCGCAGCGTCTTGCCGTAGAACTGGGCAAGCGCGGCATCCGCTTCCTCGACAGCGCCGTCAGCGGTACCAGCACCATGGCCGCGGCGGGCGATCTCGTCATCGTCGCCGGCGGCAGCAAGGAGGATTTCGATGCTTGTCGGCATGTCTTCGCTGGCTTCAGCCGCGCCGCCTACCACATGGGCCCGGTCGGCGCCGGCGCGCGCACCAAGCTGATCATCAACCTCGTGCTCGCCGGCAACCGGCTGGCGCTGGCCGAGGGCCTCGTGCTTGGCGAGAAATCCGGGCTCGAACTTACCAACCTGCTGGAGGTGCTGAAAGACGGCGCTTCCAGTTCGAAGACCATGATCGACAAGGGCCCGAAGATGATCGCTGCCGACTACACCAAGCAGGGACAGATAAAGATCTCGCTCAAGGATTCCCGCCTGATGCTGGAGCAGGGCCAGCGCCTCGGCGCGCCGATGCTGCTGACCAGCGTCTGGTCGCAGGTGCTGCAGATGGCCTACGAGAAGGGCTACGGCGAGAAGGACAACGTGTCATTCATCGAGATCCTGCGCGGCCTTGCCGGGCTGGAGGAACGCCACGGTATCGACGACGAGCCGTTCGGAAAGCACTGAATCGATGCTCGGCGGCCGGCATCTCGTCGGTCCGGCGCTGGCGGCAGATTTGCTGTCTCTTGCGGCCCCAGCTGCCGCTGAAGAGACCCTTCAGGTCATGCCGGTAGGCGGCGCAACGGCGATCCCGGCGACCCTTCTCAAGCTGCCGGGAGGCGGCCCCTTCGCCGCCATAGTCATGCTGCACGATTGCAGCGGCCTCGGCCCGAAATAGAGCGGCGCGCCGCGCCTCTGGGCCGGCGAACTGGTGGCCTAGGGCTACGTCGTCATCATTCCCTATAGCTTCGGTCCGCGTGGCCATCCGGCCGTCATCTGCACCGTGCCGGTCACGCAACGGCATGGGGTCGGCGTCGACAACCGCGTCGCCGACGCATATGGTGCTATCGCCCTGCTACGCAGCCTGCCTTACGTCAACGGACGGCGCGTCGCGGCGATGGGCGGCTCGCATGGCGGCGCGACGACACTGGTCGCCATGCTGCCGCCGGGCCCTACCGACACGCCGCTCGATGCCGCCGCGCCGACGGCTTAGTCGCCGGCATCGCCCTCTATCCGCGCTGCGGCATACGGATGGGCAACTGGAACGTCGCCCGCCACGGCGGCAATCTGGGCCCGGTCACCGGCTATTCCGGCGTCTATCGCAGCATCGGCGCCATCCTCATCCTGTCCGGCGAGGCCGAGGACTGGACGCCGTCCGAGCATTGCCGGCGCATGGTGGAGACGAGCGCCACCGCGGGGTTCCGGTGGAAATCCGTGTCTATCCGGGCGCCCACCATTCCTTCGACAGCGATAACCCGGTGCGCTATGTGTTGGACCGCTACAGCACCGAGCCATATGACGGCAAGGGCGCCACGACCGGCGGCAACGCCGCGGCCTGAGCCGCCGCGCGCGAGGACGGGCGCGCCTTCCTCGACCGCATGATGGCAGCTCAGTAAAGATGCTTCGAGGCCAGCGCGGCGCCATCGGTGAGGGATTGCAGCTTCATCCAGACGATCTTGCTGTCGACCTGCACGCGGCCGGCGAATGTGCCGAAGCCGCAATCGACGCCGGCGATCATGTTCTCCGGCCCGACCGCCTTGGCGTAGGCCACGATGCGGTCGGCGACGAGCTCCGGGTGCTCGACGAAGCTCGATGTCGAGTCGATGACGCCCGGGATGACGACCTTGCCGGCGGGCAGCTTGACGTCGTGCCACACCTTCCATTCATGGCCGTGGCGAGGATTGGCGCCGGGGAAAGAGACGGCGGCCGGCTTCGCCTTCAGCACGATGTCGACGATGTCCTTCAGCGGCACGTCGGTGTGGTGCGGTCCGAAGGTGCTCGACCAGCAAATGTGGATGCGCACGCGGTCAGCCGGGATGTCGCGCACGGCATGGTTCATAGCCTCGACATGCATGGCGATGACCTTGCGGAACTCTTCGAGGCTAAGATGCGCGAAGATGGTGCTGCGGCTAAGCGCGAGGTCGGGGCAATCGAGCTGCAGAACGAGGCCGGCGGCGACAATGGCGTCGTATTCGCGCTTCATCACATCGGCCAGCGCGAACAGATATTCCTCGTCGGTCTTGTAATACATGTTCTTGAGGAAGCGGGCGATCTGGCCGGGCGAGGGCGAGGTCATGAAGCCCTCTTCCTTCTTCGCCACGGCGACGGCGCTGGCGCAGCGGTCGATCTCCTCCTTGGCCGCGTCCCAGTCACTCCAGCCTACCGGGCCGTTGCAGGCCGGGCGGTGCTGGAAGGGCGAGGCGAAGCGGGCGAGCATCTCGCCGAGTTCGGGGAATTCCGGGTCGCTCGCGCCGAGCGGCGGCGCTGATGGGCCGTCATAGCCGGCCAGCCGGTCCTTCACATGCACGGTGTAGTCGACGCGGCCCTGCTCGCCGTCGTTGATGACGTCGATGCCGGCCTTCACCTGGTTGGCGACGACGCCGCCGACGGCTTCCTCGATGGCCTTCGTCAGCGTCGCCTTGTTCTTGCCGGGCTTCGCCACATCGGCGAGCAGCTCGGCGACCACCGCCTTGGTGCGCGGCAGGCTGCCGGTATGGGTGGTGAGAATCCTATTGGTGCTGCGCTTCATGGCGTTTCTCCCGAGGCTTGCCGCCGCCGACGCTGTTCGTGACCGCGACGGTTATACGCCCTCGCGCCGGGCACTTCATCCACAGCCGCGTAGGGCTGCGTCCCACGGGAGACGCGGTGACGCCCACCGCGGCGCGCGTGTGCGGACCGAGCTACACCCGCGACGGTAGCGCGACCTTGGTGCAGTCGGCGAGGATGGTCGTGAAATCGGGTGGCAGGGTGTCGACCAGCGGCATCCAGCGCGTGCGCGCCTCGACCAGAGTCTTGCCGTTGTCGTGGCCGACGATCGTGACCAGCCACGACGTCCCGGTGGCCGTACTGCCGACGAGGGTGCGGTTGCGCGCATCGATGACCACGGTGCGCGCCGGGCGCGTAGTCGTTGCGTCGATCGTGTAGGTCTCGCCGTAGCCGGCGACCAGCCGATCGGTCAGGCAGGTCGCGGTCGCCTCCCAGGCGGCGTCGACCACCTCGGTGGCGCGCGGCTCTTCCTCTGCCACATTGTGCAGCGGTATGCAGCCAGCAAGCAGCTGGACGGCGGGGGCGGCGGCAATCGCGGGCAGTCGGACGACAGCCATTGAGCATCTCCCGGCATACGGTGAGAACCTAGGGAAAGGCGCCGCATCGGCACCATCCCGTACCCGTCAAGGTGGCGTCAGTGCGGCGCCGCCGGCCATGATATCGAGTAGCTCGATGGTGATGTCGTCCTGCCGCCGGCGGTGCGCCTCGTCGGTCAGGGTCTCCAGCCGATCGTCGATGTTGCGGCGGCCGGCGCGCAAGGTGGCTAGCCGTGCACCGTTCTCGCCGATGAAGCTGGCCATGACGATGCGCGAAAGTTCGGCCACGACATATTCCTGCACCAGCCGTTTGACCAGCCGGGCCGGCGCCAGCGTCGTCAGAGGTGGCACCGCCGCGTGGCGCGGCGGGAAGCTGCCGAGGTCGATCGGCAGCAGCGAAACGACAGCCGCCTCGGCGCGACCGCCTGCCAACGGCCGCGGATAGATCACGTCGAGGCCCTGCGGCTTGTGTCTGGCGATCAGGCGATAGAGCGCCGTGGCGATGCGCGCAGCCGCGCCGGGCACGGCCCGCACTCGGCTCGGCGGCGGCGCCGACCAGTAGGGCGCAAGCCTGCTGTCTTGCGCCGTCTGCGCACCGCGCCGGCCGATTACCAGCAACGGCGTCGCCCCGGCGTATTGCCGGGCCAGCGCGAACAATGGCTCATCTAAGGCGCCGACGAAGCCGTGCTCGCTGGCGAACAGCACGAGGCCGCGCCGTCGTGCGGTTGCCGGGGGCGGGCTGCGGGGCGCCGCCGACGTCATGGCCAGCGCATCGGACAGCGCGGCGCCGACGCCATCGGTATAGGTCGAGATGGCTCCCAGCGCGGCCTCTCCCTGTGCGACACGCGCCGCCGCGACGCCGCGCATCGCCGTCACCATTTCGCGCAGGTCGCCGGCGCTGGAGATCCGGGCCTCGACTTCGGTAATCTGGCCGATCATGCGGCTGCCGCGACGACCGAATCGGCGAACCGGGCCAGCGCCGCGAGCAGTACCGTACGCACATCGACCGGCAGCATGCCGGTCGCCGCCAGTGAAGCGGCCGGCGCGTTGCCCAGCGCGGCGATGGCTGCCGGGAGACGCGCCTTGAACGCCGTGACCTGTGCCTGATCGAGCTTGTAGAGTGTGTCGGCATTGAGCTCCGTCAGCAGCGCCACCTGCTCCAGTTTGTCCAGCGGCGCATACTGGTCCTGCGCCAGGGCGGCCCGGATGCGGCGCCCGTGCGCGATGGTGCGGCGGGAGCGCTCGTCGGTCATGCCGCCGAAGCGCGAGAACATCTCGATCTCGAGAAACTGCGCTTATTCACGTCGGCGGGGCGGCGCTCGCCTTTGGGGCCTCGTGGCATTTAGGCCATCCTTACCGATTACGGTTACTGAGGCGCGTATTTGGGGTCTGTCAGCTCAACGTCTCGCGGATTACTATCGCAGCGCGACTGGCTCCAGA
>SHWB01000010.1 GCA_009691025.1 Alphaproteobacteria bacterium | reverse complement strand
CTCGCCTCCGACAAGGCTAGAGAACGCACCTTGCCCTGTTCGACCAGCCGCTTCATGGCGCCCATCGTGTCCTCGATCGGCACCTTGGGATCGATGCGGTGCTGGAAATAGACGTCGATGACATCGACGCCGAGCCGCTTCAGGCTCGCCTCGCAGGCCTGCATGACATATTCCGGCCTCCCGTCGACGCCGTTCGGTCCGCCGGGGTTCTGCGTCTGGCCGAACTTCGTGGCCAGCACCACCTTGCCGCGGCGCCCTTTCAGCGCCTTGCCGACGACCTGCTCGTTGTGGCCCCAGCCATACATGTCGGAGGAGTCGAGGAAATCGATGCCGTATTCGTCGACGGCCTGGCCGATGAAGCGGATCGCCGCCTCGTCGTCGGATGGCCCATAGACGCCGGAAAACGACATGCAACCTAGCCCGATGGGGGCGATGGCGATGCCGCTCGCTCCCAGCTTGCGCTTCGCCGGCTTGCGCAGATCCGCCATGTCCCGTTCCCTACTCTGTTGATTTGAGGCGAACCCCTGCCTTGGGGTGTACGGCGGCTCTGCCCAACACGCAACTGGCGCCTGCCGCTCGCGAAGCTTCAGCGCCCCTGGCCAGGCGACGCGGCGCCCTGTTCTGCTGCTCCGGCCGGCAGGACGGTGTTGCCGATAAGGGCGCCGCAATCGGCGTCTTCTCCCAAACCCAGCCCGATGAACGGCAGGATGGCCGCGAGCGGGCCAAGCAACACTGCCAGCGCGACGGCCGCTGCGCCGCTCCCGGCGAGGCCTTCCACCTTGGGCGCCACCTCCGGATCGGCCAGCGGGACGCCCACCGCAATGGCCGTACGCGCACTGCCGATACTTGCATCCTTGGGGTGTCCCAGCATCTCGAGATGCAGGGTCTCGTCGCGCATGTCGACCGTTCCGGTAGCAACGAGCTGTGAATCCGTCGTATCCAGCACGAAGGCCTCGGTGACGAAGAGCCCGTCCTATGCATTAAACTCCATCGCCATGCAGCGTATCGGGAAGCGTTCGTCGTCGCATAGCGCCAGCAGCGCCTGTCCGATGTCTAGCCCGGCCGCCTCGACGGCAAGCGCATCGATCTCGCCGCCGGTCATGGCCATGGCGAGCCGCCCGTTCGCATTGCCCATGCCGCGGCGCACTGTATTTCCCAAAAGTGTCAGGCGCATGCGGCCGTAAATCTGGCCGGTGATTGGCGCGTCATCTTCCTTGCCGCCGACGAGCTGGGCCAGGTCGAGCTGAGAGAAGGCGGCATTTATCTCCGAGCGGACCGGCTTCGCTTCGCCGTGGATGACTATTTCCCCCAACACAGTCCCTCCACGCAAGCCGAATTTCAACGGGCTGAGCGTCAGGCGCCGGTCCACCAGGTCGAACGTCAGCAACACGTCGCGCAAGGGTCGGTCCGGGGCAAGGACATTGTCGCTGCGAAGGGCGATATGGGCATTCACCCGGCCTAGCCTCTCCAGATCGAGCGGAGCATCCGGCAGGACGCGCTAGTTCGCACTGTCCTGTGCCCTGTCGGAACCGTCGAACGCGCCCGGGGATGGCTCGCGGTGCGCGCGTTCCTGTTCCGGCTGGTCCTTCTGCGTGGGCCGTGCCGGACCCCGTTCTGCCTTCCCGCCGAGCCCTAAAGGTGCGTCTGTGCGCGCGCCGCGCGCCGGCAGTCCGACGACCGGTCCCAGATCGTAGAGGTCGAGTTTGCGGGATACGAGATCGCCCGTGATCATCGGCTTCTCGCCTGCGGCATCGATACCGATCGTGCCGGCGATGTCGCTTCTGCCGACCTCGCCCTGGAGTCTCGTGATCCGCCAGATCTCGCCGCTGCGCGCGAGCCGCCACTTCAGTGCGAAAGTCGGGGCATCGGGCGCCACGAGGCCAACCATCGCCGCGACCTCGCAAGATTGCGGCCGACGATGTCAATGTCACTATAGAGGCCGTCCATACCGAACGGATCGGCCGCGGTGCCGGAGAACTCCATCCGGTTCGGCCCGGCCACGACGTTGACCCTAATCGGGTATGGAACGTCGGTATCGTGCAGGACGGTGATCTTACCGCCATCGAAGAACACGGTCAGGTCGTATTTTTCCAGCGTGCCCTTGGCCCTGATGTTGATGTCGCCGTTGGTGTCTCCCGTCGCCGTTGCCAGTGTCGCTTCGAGGTCGATCGACCGAACCGCGTCGCTGTAGACAAGCACGCCTTCCGTGATCACGACGCGCTCGATGAGGGGCACGAACTGCCGGACCGCCGGCCCTTCGCCGACGGGCTCTGCGGCGTCGTCGATGCTCCAGCTCTCTTGCCCGTCCGCGTCGATGCTGAGCCTGACACGCGGGCGATGAATGCTAAGCTCAGTAAGGACCACCTTGAAGATCAGCGACGCAGACAGGTCGAGTTGCGCCATCGCGATCTCTATGGCGACCATCGGTTCCTCGCCGCGCCAGGCGGCATCCGCGATGCGAATATAGCGCACGGCGATCACCGGATCCGACGACCACCTATCGACCGAAATGTGTCCGATCGTGACGGTTCGCCCGATACCTGACGTCGCCTTGCCTTCGACGTAGGGGAGAATCCGCCCGAGAGCCCACCACCCGCCGGCCCCCGCGACGACGAGCAGCACAAATACAACCGACCCGGAGATGATCCAGTTTCGCCACCGGGCGGTAATCCGTGTAAGGCAGGGCGAGGCGGACGCATGCCCGCCGCCTCCAGGCTACCGCCAGACCGGTTTGCCGAGATTGACGTCGTCCTCGTCGGTCAAAGCGCCACCCGCCGCGCCGGCGGCACCGCCGAGGATCGCGCCGGTAACCGGGCTGCCGCCCGTCACGGCACCGGCCGCCGCACCGACGCCGGCGCCGATTCCGGCGCCGCTGAGAGCGCGATCTGACGTCGAACTGCCGCTGGCAGCAAGAAGGAGCGTGCCGGAGCAAAGGCCTAGAACTCGCAGGTAAACTGTCGCAGACATGGGACTCTCCGTTTGTCCCCTCGAATCCCCAACGGCCGGGTGCCCCGGCGGTTCCGGCACCCACGCGACGCGGGCCAACTGATAGACTTCGCGCATGATCTTGCCCGTGCGAATTCCCCATCCTGGCCCCGACACTTGCAAGGTCTGTGATAGCCGGAGCGAAGCTGCCGTAGCCGTGGACTTCGCGAAGAACTGCGAGGAGCGCCGCGGAATCGCTCTGCCGCGCACCGAAGCACCGATCCACTACCATCGCTGCTACGACTGCGGCCTGTTGTACACGCGCGCATTCTATGGCTGGTCGCACGCCGAGTTCCGCCGCTGGATCTACAACGATGATTACGCGGCGGTAGACACCGTCTATGTCTCCGTCCGGCCGATGGCGAATGGCGCCACTGTCGCGGCGCTGATGAAGCGCAACGGGCTCACCCGCACGCTCTACTATGGCGGCGGGAACGGAGACCTCGCCCGCGCGATCGAGGCACGGGGGTTCGACGCGGCATCATGGGATCCGATGTAACCCGGCCAGGCCCTGCCCTGGCAGCGGGACTTCCATATCGTTACCGCTTTCGAGGTGATGGAGCACACGCCGACGCCGCACGCCACGGCCCGCGAGATGACCGCCAGTGCCGGCGCGCGCGGCGTCGTGCTGTTCAGTGCGCTGGCGCTCGACACCGCCGGGCCGCGCGCGGTCGACTATTGGTACGTGGCGCCGCGCAACGGCCATATCACGATCCACACACGGGCCAGCCTGCAGGCGCTGTTCGCCCGTCTCGGCTGGCAGGTGCACCACTTCAGAGATGCCTACCACCTCGCCCACCGAGGCAATGTACGCCATGCCTGAGGGACGACAGTCTCAGGCCCCGCGTCCGGCATTGAAACTGTAGCCGACCTTCTCCAGTTCGGCGATAACGCCGTCGCCGAAGCGGCCGCGCAAATCCTCGCCGACCGAGGGTGCAAACTCGACATCGCGCAGTCCCCGCTCGCCGCCCTGCAGGATGACATAGAGGGCACCCGGCTCCTCGCCGATATTGACGAAGCGACGCATTACGCCCGGCGGCACGGAGATCGTGTCCCACAGGCCGAGTTCGACAGAATGCTGACCCTCGTCGCCCCACTCGATGCGGAAGCGGCTGCGCAGGCAGGTGAAAGTCTCGGTCGAATTCTGGTGGACATGCAGGCCCGGCCCGTTGCCCGGCTCGCATTCGGCGATGACGACGGCGAAGTTGGGCGGCCCGGGGATGGCGCCGTTGCCCCACGGCGTCTCGGCCGTCACGCGCGCGATCACGGTCTTGGTCGCGCGCGCCGTCAGCGCCTCGCGCGCCGCCGGCGGAATACGGTCGCCGGTGCGCGCCTTGTTAGGCACCAGATCCTCGTAGCGGGCGACGTAGCGCGCCATCTCCTCGGGCGTCATGTCGATAGTCCTCATGGGAACCTCCCTAGAGAGTTGCGCTATTCAGCTGCCGTGGCCGGAGCGTGCGGCGCGCGCCAGCGCCCCAACAGATCGGCCGCGCAGGCGGTCGCTTCCGCGAGATGGCGGTCCTTGACATAGCCATAGCCGCGGATGCGTTCTGGCACGGATGCAATCTCGACCGCGAGCGCGTGGTTGGCCGGTGCGATACCCTTGGTCAGCTCGGCAATCGTGGCCTCGTAGGCGGCGATCAGCGACCGCTCGCGTCGCCGTTCGGACAGATACCCGAACGGATCGAGCCAGGAACCGCGCAGACTGCGCGCGGCGGCGAGCAGACGCAGCGCCGGCATGACCCAGGCACCCAGCGTCATCTTCGCCGGCAGGCCGGTTTCGGGGTCGGTGCGGGCGAACAGTGGTGGCGAGAAATGGAAGGCGAGCTTAGCGTCGCCCTCGAATTCCGCCGCCAGCTTACGGGCGAAGCGGCCATCGGTGAACAGCCGCGCCACTTCGTATTCATCCTTGTAGGCCATCAGCTTGTAGGCGTAGCGCGCGACCGCCTCGGCGAAGCCGGTGAAGCCGGCAGCGCGCTCGCTCTCCGCCGTCCTCGACCGTTCGACCAACGCTGCATAGCGTGCCGCATAGGCCGCGTTCTGGTAGGCCGTCAGTTCGGCGACGCGGTGGCGGACGAGGCCGTCGAGATCGCGCGGCGCCAGCGTCGTCACGCTGGCCGCCGGCGGGAAGGCGAAGGCGGTGACGGCGGCTAGGTCGACCGCCGCGCGGCGGCCCCAGGAGAACGCCTCCTTGTTCATGGTGACCGAGACGCGGTTGAGATCGATCGCCCCCATTAGCGCCTCATGCGTCAACGGCACCAGCCCACGCTGCCAGGCGAAGCCAAGCACAAACAGATTTGCGGCGATGGCGTCGCCGAGCAGGGCGGTGGCTAGGCGCGTGGCATCGACGGTTTCGACGCGACCGGCGCCCGCCTCGGCGACGAGCCGCCGCTCGATGTCGGCGCTGGGGAATTGCAGGTCGGGCTGGCGGGTGAACTGGCCAGTGATTGCCTCGTTGGCATTGATGACGATTCGCGTTCGCCCCGGCGCGATGGTGGCCAGGGCCGGCTCGCCGGCGGCGACCAGCTTGTCGCAGGCCAGCAGCACGTCGGCGCTCGCGGTGTGAAGGCGCGGGCCGCGGATGGCATCGCGCGTGCGAGCGAGCTGGACGTGGCTCGTCACAGGCCCGCCCTTCTGCGCCATGCCGAACTGGTCGACGCCGCGCGTGGCGATGCCGTCGAGATGCGCGGCCATGGTCAGCAGCGCGCCTATGGTGGCCACACCGGTGCCGCCAACACCCGTGACGAGAATGCGCCAAGGGACATCATCACCCAACGCCGGCAAGACCGGCTCGGGCAGGCGGACTAGTGCTTCCGGCACGCCCTGCTTCGCCGCGGCCCGGCGAAGCCGCGCGCCAGACACGGAGACGAAGGACGGGCAGAAGCCGTCGGCGCAAGAATAGTCCTTGTTGCAGGAGGATTGGTCGATGCGACGTTTGCGGCCGAACTCCGTCTCCAGCGGCAGCACGGACAGGCAGCTCGACTTGGCCGAGCAGTCGCCGCAGCCCTCGCAGACCATGTCGTTGATGAACATGCGCCGGTCGGGATCGTCTAAGGCGCCGCGTTTGCGGCGGCGGCGCTTCTCGGCCGCGCAGGTCTGGTCGTAGATGATGACCGACACGCCAGGCCACGCGCGGCACTCGCGCTGGATACGGTCGAGCCCGTTGCGATGCTCGACGCGCGTGCCGTGCGGCCAGGCGGTGCCGGCCGGATATTTCTCCGGCTCGTCGGAGACGACGATGACCTTGCCGACGCTCTCGGCGGCGACCTGCTGCGCGATCATGACCGGCGTCAGCGGGCCGTCATGCGGCTGGCCTCCGGTCATCGCCACGGCGTCGTTGAACAGTATCTTGAATGTGATGTTCGCCTTGGCAGCCACCGCCGCGCGCACGCCGAGATAGCCCGAGTGGTAGTAGGTGCCGTCGCCAAGGTTCTGGAAAATATGCTTCGTCTTCACGAACGGCGCCTGGCCGATCCACGCAGCTCCCTCCCCGCCCATATGTGAATGGTTGGAGGTCGAGCGATCCATGTACTCGGCCATGAAATGGCAGCCGACGCCGCCATGCGCGCGGCTGCCCTCGGGAACGCGCGTCGAGGTGTTGTGCGGGCAGCCCGAGCAGAAGGTGACGGTGCGCACCACCGACATGGCCTCGCGCGCAGCGGACTGCGCCGCCTTGGCGTCGAGCAGGGCGATACGGGCACGCGCCGCCGCACGCTCGCCAATCGCCGGGATGGCGCGCACGAGGGCGCGCGAGACGGCATCGGGCGACAATTCGCCGGCGAAGGGCACCAGCTCGGCGCCGGCGGCATCGTGGCGGCCGAGGACGCGCGGGCGCGATGCCTCGGGCTGGTCGTACAGCGTGTCACGCACCTGCGTCTCGACGACGCGCCGCTTCTCCTCGACCACCAGCACCTGCTCGGCGCCGCGCGTCCAGGCGCGCACTTCGGCCGGGTCGAGCGGCCACGGCATGGCGATCTTGACCAGCACGATGCCGAGTCCGGTGGCGGTGGCATCGTCGATGCCGAGATCGTGCAGCGCCTGCCAGACATCGAGCGCCACCTTGCCGCTGGCAAGGATGACGTGGCGCGGGCGCGGCGCGGCGATCAGCGTGCGGTTGACGCCGTTGGCGCGGGCGAAGGCGCGGGCGGCGGCGATCTTGTCGTGCCCGCCGCGCTGCTCCTGCTCCTTCCAGCCATCGACGCGACGAATCCACAGCCCTCCGGGCGGCGGCAAATAGTCCCTCGGCATGACCAGCGCCGGCCGGTCTGGATCGGCGTCGATCACCGTGGCGGCGTCGATCGAATCCGAGATCGCCTTGAAGCCGACCCAGGCACCGCAATAGCGCGACAGCGCGATGCCGAACAGGCCGAGATCCACCACGTCCTGCACATCGGCCGGGTAGAGCACCGGCATGCGCAAATCCATGAAGGTCGGCTCGCAGGCCGTCGGCACATCGGTCGCCATCATCGGCGGGTCGTCGCCGACGCTGACCAGCACGCCGCCATACTGCGAGGTGCCGGCGTAGTTGGCGTGGCGCAGCGCGTCGAGCGAGCGGTCGAGCCCCGGTGCCTTGCCGTACCAGAGGCCGAAGACGCCGTCGAAGCGGGGGTCGCCATGCAGCTGCGCCTGCTGCGCGCCCCACAGCGCCGTCGCGGCGAGGTCTTCGTTGACCGCCGGCTGGAAGCGGATGTTCAGCGGCTCGGTGTGGCGCGCCGCGCGCCAGAACTCGCGGTCGACATTGTGCATAGGCGAGCCACGATAGCCGGTGACCAGGCCGGCCGTGTCGAGGCCGGCGGCGCGGTCGCGAAGCGCCTGCAGCAGCATCACACGCACCAGCGCCTGCGTGCCGGTGAGATAAATGCGGCCGCGCGTCGCCGTGTACTTGTCGTCGAGACTGATCGCCTCGCGCCAGGTTTTCGCCAGCGCCATGGTCCGTCCCCTGGATCGCGGAGCGATTCGTGCCGCCCTCGCCTTTCGTTTACGCCAACGTAATTCAACCAGATTTCGGCCCCTGCGTCATGCATTTCCGGCCGCGACGCCCATGACGACGCGACGGGGCACTGCTAACGTAGCCGGCGTCACTGCGGCATCGCCGCGAAGGGGAGACGAACGCATCATGGCTGCCAGGAAGACGGCGACGAAAGCCGGCAAGGGCGCGACGGCGAAGGCCGCAGCGTCGGCGAAGCTCGCCAGGGCGAAGCGCGCGGCGCCAAAGACGGGCAAGCACGTCTTCGTCGCGATGTACGACAAGGACATCCCGTGGCAGGGCGGCGACGAGGTGAAGCACCTGCTGGCGCTGCCGCCCGGCGTGATGGTGAAGATCCTCAACCACGACAAGGTGATGAACCGCATCGACATGAAGGCGAAATTCCCGCCCGGATATGTCGAGCCCGAGCATAGCCACAAGAGCTGGCACTCGCTGGTCGTGCTCAAGGGCCGAATGTGCGTCGCCGGCAAGGATTTGCGCCCGGGCGATTATGTGTTCGGCGGCGACATGCCCCACGGTCCATACGAGTACCCGGACGGCTGCGAGGTGTTTTCCGTCTTCATGGGCGGCGGCACCCAGCACAAATGGGATGCGAATAAGCTCCTCGCCCACGATAACAAATGGCAGGCCGAGACGACGGCCGGCAAAACGGGCGTGAAAAAGCAGCTCGCCGCGCGCGCCCGCGGCAAGATCAGCGCCGACGCCTGACGATTGCCAGCGATCACCCGCTTCGCTCAGTCGCGGAGCGGGTGATCGGTACCGTCTTGGGATTGCATTTTCGCCGTTGCTGGTCATGTGCGGGCCGGCTTCACACCACCTGCAGCGTAACCTCGCGAGCCTATCGGCGATCGGCACCGGCAAAGGTGTCCATCGGGCGGAGATTAGGGGTACGCAAAGGCTCGAAGTGTCAGTGAAACGGATGCTTTCGGGCAGGTGCGGCCGTCGGCAGGGCCTAGGCGACCGGGGCCGCCAGCCCCATCACTGGACGGAAAGTCCAGCCACAGGCAATGGCCTCGCCCCGTACATGGCGACAACGCCCTTGATGTCGTCGTCACGCAGGGTGCGGAACCGCTCATTGTAGGGAAATGACATCAGGGCGCCGAAGGTGCCTGGATGGTCGAGGCCGATGGCGTAGCCGATATCGTGCGTCAAGGTATAGCGGACATTGTACACCGACAGATCGCCGTCGAATGCGCGTTTCCGCGGTCGGTCGGCGTTCAGACAGATCAGCGACCGCTCGATGCTTGCCGTCTCGCCGTCGACCGGTCGCTGCCAGGCCACATCGGCGAAGGCCTCGCCCATGCCGCTAAAGGCACCGATAAAAATCTGGGCGCGTGACGACGCAGTCTCGTGGAAATTCACATTCGCGACGCTGGCCCATTGCGCGAATGCCGCCTCGACCTCGGGCGGCAGCGCTGACCAGCCGATGCCGGAAGTGGCAAGGGTCGCGTCGAGCGGTTCGAGGTCGCGGCAGTTGCGGGCATTGTCGAAATGAATCGTCCGGTCCACGAAAGCATAGCCAATGCTGGCGCCAGCGCCGCGCGTGGGGCTACCAAATTTGACCGGATGCCCACCCAACTGCAGCAAGCGAAACACGTCGCCAGAGAAGGCGTCGCGGCCGATGGGCATCACAAGCATGGCCAGCATCAAGCCAGTGGCGAGCCCGCGCATCGCTTCCCGATTACCCCCTATGCCACGCTCCGCGCGCGCCACCCTATAGCGGCGACACCGGTCGCCGTACATCCCCGCCAGGAGCGTCTTCTTGTTGTTGTTCTACCCCCCGTACCGCGCCGGCACCCAACACGCAGCCCGCAGCAAAACGAGGATCGTCGACTGCTAAGCAACAGGGGCGATTAGGTCAAGCCAATGCGTGTCGTCGGGGCGCGATCCACGCGCGGCGCGACGCCTCGCCGCAGGGCGCGCAGCGACGGGATCAACCCTAGAGCATGGCCAACGCCGCCGCTCGGTCGCTCGATTTCAGCTTGAGGAAAAGTGCGCGTGCATTGCGAATATCGCGCTCGTTGCCACTTTCGGCCGCCGTCTTCAAGGCGACGGTCGTCGGGTGATCGCCGCCGCAGATGAAGGCCAGCGCCTTGGCCAGCCGCCCCATGGCCTCGCGATCGATCTTGGTGTCGTCCATCGGCATCCTTCCGGCGTCGCCGCCAAAGTCGATGGTGGTGCGGACGCCGGCGAATCCTAGCGCTCCCGCCATCGCGCCGATAGCCATCGGCGACACGTTGCTATCACATGCTGCCGCAGTGCTCGTGCGAGCCGAGAGGCTGCAATGCGCATATGACCAGCATTCAGACAAAGCCGCATGCAGACGATTGTGGGCTTGCATCACGCTGCCACTCGACGAAGCCAGACTGTCACGGGGTCATAATCTAGATGTTCGGCGCATATGTTCTTGATATGTTCTTGTCCTGAAGGCGGCGGTACGAAGACGATGGTGGGGCTGAAGCGGGACATGCAGACACAGGCCGAGAGGCGACTGCAAACGACGACCCTGGGCGATCTCGCCCGCCGTGGCCTCGGCGTGTTCTGCTGGTGCAATAGCTGCGCGCACCATGCCAGCCTCGCCGCCATTACCCTCGCCGCCCAGTTCGGTCCGCATTTTCCTGTGCAGGAAGTCGGCGGACGGCTGCGCTGCAGCGGCTGCGGCGCGCGCGACGTGGCGAGCCGGCCAGAATGGGCGCCGCTCGGCCAGGTGGCGCGGCACGGCTGAAAGTCGGCTCAGCCTTCCCCAACCTTAGCACTGCCTGAAGCAGCATTCGAACACGTCGGATCGCCGGCCATGCCCCCCCCATAGCGCCATGCCCGGCGTTGTCACTAGCGAGTAGGCGGAGCCGGCGAAGCAATCCAGACTTGTGGCCGGCAGTCTGGATTGCTTTACCTCCGGCTTGCCGATGACGGCGTTGGTAATGTTGCAAAACATGCGACAACGCATTCTTCCCCGACCGTCGCAGTCGTTATGAACAAAATATCGAATTTTACTAAAGTCTCTCCTTCATTCGATTCGATGTGACTTGTCCCCTTCTCCATCCCTTGCCCAGAATGTTGCGTGACCAAAACGCCCATCATCGCGCCGTCCGCCCGCATCGGCGGCGGCCATCGGCGAGGCCGATGGACCCGCTGGTCCGCATCGCCGTACCCCCCGGAGCCGCGCCGACCGGCGCAGCGTACCGGCGTGCGCGCGGCGCCGCCGGTAACGGCGGCGGCCGAGATCGAGCGGCGCGCCGAAGGCAACGAGGCGGTGGCGTCCTACTTCCGCCGCGACGAACCGGCCGTCCGCCTCGCCCTGAGCGATAACGTCGCGATGCCGGCCGAAAATCCTGCCACAGCGACAGACGGCAACGACAGCGCGCCGCCCCGCCCGGGCGCGCTGATCGACCGTCAGGCCTGACGAGTCGTCGCCGGCCGGCTATTGTCGGCCGTCAACAACCCGCCCGCCGCCGGAGCACACCGCCCCTTGTCCAGCCTACAAGGTGCCTCGAACGGGCTAGACCGCCTGCTCGTCGACCGGAGGCAGCTCGCCCATCTTGCCGGACGGCGCGTCGGCCTGCTGAGCAACGAGGCCTGCCGCACCGCCGGCGGCGTGCCTGCCACCACAGCATTGGCGAGCGCTCTGCCCGCCCGACGCGGCGGCGGCCTGATCCATCTGTTCGCCCCCGAGCACGGGCCACGCGCCGCCGCGGCGGCCGGCGAGGCCGTCGCCGATACGACCGACGCGGCAACCGGGCTGCCGGTCAGCAGCCTCTACGGCCCCCGCCGTGCGCCGCCACCCGAAGTGCTGGCCGGCCTCGATGTCCTCGTCATCGACCTGCGCGATGTCGGCGTGCGCTGCTACACCTACGCCGCGACGGCCGCGCTGGCGGCACAGGCGGCACTGAAATCCGGCCTCGATGTCGTCGTGTGCGACCGCGCCAACCCGCAGGGGCCCGCCGTCGCCGGCCCGCCGCGCGCGGCGGACCTGGCCTCCTTCCTTGCCTTCTTCGAAGTGCCTTTCGTCCATGGCCGCACGCTCGGCGCGCTGGTCGCCGCTACCCTGCCGGCCGGCGCGCACGCGGCAATCATGCCGGCGGACCCGGGTGCGCGCGACAACCCCTTTGTGTCACCTTCGCCGGCGCTGGCGACGCCGACCGCCCTCGCCCTCTACCCCGGCCTTGTGCTGCTGGAGGCTACCAACGTCTCCGAGGGGCGCGGCACGTCCCTGCCCTTCGAGGTGGCGCTGGCGCCCTGGCTCGACGGCGACGCGCTGGCCCGCGCCATCGCCGGCTGGCCGGTGGCGACGCGCGCGCGGCCCGTCGAGACGACGCCGCAGGCCGGGGCCCATGCCGGCGCGCGCTGCCACGGCATCCGGCTGGCGGCACCCGAAACCGGTGCCGACGAGGTCTTCGCTTTCGGGGTACGCCTGCTCGCCTGGCTCTCTCGCCAGCCCGGCTTCCGCTGGCGCGAGGGTGCCCTGCCCGGCAGCGACGGCGTACGGCGCGCGGTGCCAGCGATCGACGTGCTGCTCGGCAATGCAAGTTTGCGTCGTGGCCTCGATGCCGGCGAGGACGCCGAAGCGATTCTCGCGCGCTGGCGTCAGAGAGCAACCGTCTCGCCCTCGACATAGACAGCGCGCACCGCGAGCCCCGGGTCGAGCACCACCAAGTCGGCATGCGCACCTATGGCGATGCGACCGCGTTCGGCAAGGCCAAGCAGGTCGGCCGGAAAGGTCGACACGCGCCGCACGGCGTCCGCAAGGTCGAGGCCGAGGCCGACCAGCACGGCCAGCGCGCGATCCATCGTCAGCGCGCTGCCGGCGAGCGTGCCGTCGGGCAGGAACACGTCGTTGCCGCGCTTGGTGACGGTATGGCGGCCGAGCGGATAGTCGCCGTCGGGCATGCCGGCGGCGGCGGTGGCATCCGTCGTTGCATAGAGGCGCGGTATGGCGCGCAGCGCGGCCCGCAGCGCGCCGGCATGGACATGCACGAGGTCGGGAATGACGGCTGCGTACTCGGCTGCCGCCAGTGCCGCGCCGACCGCGCCCGGGGCCCGGTGGTCGAGCCGCGTCATGGCGTTGAACAGATGGGTGAAGCTGCGCGCGCCGGCGGCCAGAGCGGCGATGCAAGTATGGTAGTCGGCATCGGTGTGGCCGATCTGCACGATGACACCCGCCGCCGCCAGCCGACGCACCAGCGCGAAGCCGGGATCGAGTTCCGGCGCCAGCGTGACGAGTTTCAGCGGCGCCGCCGCGGCGATGCGGTCGACCAGCGCCGCGTCGGGCGCCAGCGGATAGGGCGGCTGGGCGCCGAGGCGGGCCGGGTTGAGGAACGGCCCTTCGAGATGCAGGCCGAGCACCCGCGCCTCGCCCGGCCGGCGCAGCGCCGCGACGCGGCCGACCCCCTCCGCCGCGGCGACCAGGTCGTCCGGCGGAGCCGTGACGGCGGCGGCGAGCATCGCCGTCGTGCCGTGGCGGACGTGCAGGCGCGCCGCCGCGCGCACGCCGACCTCGCCCTCCATCGTGTCGCCGCCGCCGCCGCCCGTCACATGCAGGTCGACGAAGCCCGGCACGATGCGCGGTGCACCGACCGGGACCGGCGCGTCCTCGATGGCCCGCACGCGCGCATCGAACACGATCCGGCCCTCGCGCCAGCCGTCTGCCGTCAGGATATGACCACTCAGTTCGATCATGACGCCTCGACGATGCGCTCGGCCGGCGCCGCGCCGCGCGCCAGCAGCAGGGCGCCGTCGAGCGCATCGCCGCGCGGCGGCGACAGCCGCACGGCGAGGCCGTGCGGCAGAAACGGGCGCAGCGGTTCGGCGAGGCCGCCCACCAGCGCCAGCGGCGCCTCGCCCGCCGGGTCGAGGATCGAGATCAGAGCGGTCAGCGCGGTCCCCGCCTCATTGGCCATCGCCACCGCATCCGCCGCGCCACGCGACGCCGCATCGAGCACCAGCGGCGCCAGGGTGGCGTAGCGCGTCGACGGCGCGCCGTGCAGCCAGCCGAGCGCCGCCGCGCGCGTGCCGCCAAGCGCGTCCCAGACTGCCCGGTCGAGCGGCGAAGGCGGGCCGGCGTCGATGGCGACGAGGGCTTGCGCGACGGCGGCCATTCCGAGGCGTGCGCCGCCGCCGCTGTCGCCGATCGGAAAACCCCAGCCCCCGACGAGCCAGCCGCTGCCGTCGGCATGCAGCCGGTAGCCGGCACTGCCGGTGCCGGCGATCAGCACGCTGCCGGGCGCGCCACCATGGGCGCCGAGGCAGGCGGTATGGGTATCGGTCACCAGCAGCGTCCGCGCGAAGGACGGTGCGGCGTCGAGGAAGGCCTGGCGCAATGCCGGGTTGCCGGCGCCAGCGAGGCCCGCCGCGAGGTGGATCCGTTCGGGGGCGAGGCCGGGAAGTCCGGTTTCGGCGAGCAGTCGGGCCAGCGCCGCCACGATGTCGCGCCACGCCCCGGCGCCGCGCAGGGTCAGGCTGGTCGGACCGGCCTCGACGCGGCCGAGCGGGCTGCCGTCTTCCGCCGCCAGCAGGAGGCGCGTTCGCGTGCCCCCGCCATCGACCGCGACATAGTAGGTCTCCGCCATCCCCTCCCCCGACGCGCCGGCGCATAGTTATGCTGGCGATGCCGCGCCGGAGCAAATCATGGACACCGAGAGTTTCGATCCACGCTACCGCGGCCTCGACGCCCGCGACGATGCGGAGGTACTGGCCGCGCTGCTGTCGGCCCAGGGCGACGCGCTGGCCAGCGTTGGCGCCGTCGCTCCTGCCATCGCCGCCGCCGCGCGCGCCATCGCCACGCGGCTCCGACGCGCCAATGGCAGGCTGGTCTATGCCGGCGCCGGCACCTCGGCCCGCCTCGGCGTGCAGGACGGCGTCGAACTCGTGCCAACCTTCGGCTGGCCGCGCGAACGCCTGGGCTTCCTCGTCGCGGGCGGCATGGCGGCGCTGACCGTCGCGGTCGAGGGCGCCGAGGATGACGGGGCCGCCGCCGCGCGCGACGCCAGGACGCTAGATCTCGGCCCGGCCGACGTGACGGTGGCGCTCTCGGCCTCGGGCCGGACCCGCTACACGCTGGCGGCGTGCCGGGCAGCGCGCGCTGCTGGCGCGCTGACGATCGGCCTAGCCAACAATCCCGGCGCGCCGCTGCTGGCGGCGGCCGAGCACGGCATCCTGCTCGACAGCGGGCCGGAGCCGGTCGCCGGCTCGACGCGCATGGGCGCCGGCACGGCGCAGAAGGTGGCGCTCAATTTGCTGTCAACCCTCGCCATGACGAGGCTCGGCCGCGTCTATGACGGGATGATGGTCGACATGATGGCGACCAACGCCAAGCTGGAGGAGCGCGCGCTCCGCATGGTGGCGGCCATCGCCGGGGTGGACGAGACCGCCGCCGCCGCCGCGCTTGCCGCCGCCGGCGGCCATGTGAAGACCGCCGCCCTCGTCGCCCACGGATTGCCGACCGACGCGGCGCGCCTGCTGCTGGACGATAATGACGGCGATCTGCGCGCCGCTCTCGCCCGCCTGTCGCAGCGCGAACGGTGATGATCTTTCGTGCCCTTGCCGGACCGCCGCGGGGCGCGGGAATCTGACGGCCCCGTTCCGCGGACCGCCCCGCCGAGGCGGAACGACCCCCGCGCGGGCGCTGCTGGCGCGCCGCCGAACGAGGACCGGACCATGGCGCAGATGATGAAGGCCGCCGTATTCGTCGCGCCGAACCGCATCGACCTCGACGAGAAGCCCGTCCCGTATGTCGGCCCGCTTGACGCCCTTATCCGCATCACCACGACGACGATCTGCGGCACCGATGTTCACATCCTGAAAGGCGAGTATCCCGTCGCGCGTGGCCTGACGATCGGCTACGAGCCCGTCGGAACCGTCGAAAAGCTGGGCGCCGCGGTCGAGGGCTACCGCGAGGGCCAGTGGGTGATCGCCGGCGCCATCAGGCCGAGCGGCCACAGCGCCGGCTGCCTGTGCGGCTATCACTCGCGGGACGGCGCGCGGAAGAAGTACGGCTTCAAGCCGATGGGCGGATGGCGCTTCGGCAACACGATCGACGGCGCCCAGGCCGAATACCTGCTGGTGCCCGACGCGATGGCCAACCTCGCGCCAATCCGGGACGGGCTCGACGACGAGCAGGTGCTGATGTGCCCAGACATCATGTCGACGGGATTTTCCGGCGCCGAGAACGGTAAGGTGCGGATCGGCGACGCGGTGGCGGTGTTCGCGCAGTGGCCGATCGGCCTGTGCACCACCGCCGGCGCTCGCCTGATGTGCGCCAGCACCATCATCGGCGTCGAGGCCGTCCCCGCCAGAATGGAGATCGCGCGCCGGATTGGCGCTGACCACGTCGTCGACTTCACGAAGGTCGACGCGGTCGACGAGATACTGCGGCTAACCGACGGGCGCGGCGTCGACGTGGCGATCGAGGCGCTCGGCCGGCAGGAGACATTCGAGGCCGCGCTTTGCGTGCTGCGCCCGTGCGGCACGCTGTCCTCCCTCGGCGTCTATTACGGCGACCTGACGATTCCGCTCGACGCCTTCCACGCGGGCCTCGGCGACCACACCATCGTCACCACCCTGTGCCCAGGCGGCAAGGAGCGCATGCGGCGCCTGATGGAGGTCATCGCCTCGGGTCGGCTAGACACTCGGCCGCTGGTCACCCACCGCTTCGGGCTGGACCGTATCGAGGAGGCTTACGCGCTGTTCGCCAACCAGAGCGACGGCGTCCTCAAGGTCGCGATCGTGCCATGAGCCGGCGACGCGCTAGGCCGCGAAAGCCTCGGATTGCCTGGGAATCATGGCGGCGGCGGCGGTGACTAGGTGGACCGCCTCGGCGGGTGTGCCGGTAAAGCCGGGGGCCGCTTCCGACAGGCGGCGGCGCCATGCACGGGCCCCCGGCAGGCCATTGAACAGCCCATTGATGTGGCGTGTAATGACATGCGATGGCGCACCGGCGGCCATCGTGGCGGCCATGTAGGGCAGCACGCGCTCGAGCAGCGCGTGGCGGTCGGCCGGCGCGCCTGGTTCTCCCCACAGGCGAAGATCGGCCTCGGCGAGCAACCACGGGTTTTCGCAGACGGCGCGGCCGATCATCACCCCGTCGACATGGGCCAGATGCCGCTCCGCCTCGTCCAGCGTGCGGATGCCGCCGTTGACGGTGACGGCGAGGCTGGGGAACTCGGCCTTGAGGCGCCACACCATCTCGGGATGCAGCGGCGGCACCTCACGGTTCTCGCGCGGCGACAGGCCGGAGAGCCAGGCCTTGCGCGCATGCACGATGACGTGGCCGCAGCCGGCCTCGGCAATGCGGCCGACGAGGGCGGACAGCGTCTCCCATTCTGGCATGTCGTCGATGGCGAGGCGGCACTTCACCGTCACCGGCACGGCGACGACGCGCGCCATCGCCGCCACGCAGTGCGCGACGAGGTCTGGCTCGGCCATCAGGCAGGCGCCGAAGCGGCCGGCCTGCACGCGGTCGGACGGGCAGCCGACATTGAGGTTGATCTCGTCGTAGCCGTAGCCCTCGCCGATGCGCGCCGCCTCGGCCAGCACCAGCGGGTCGGCGCCGCCGAGCTGGAGGGCAACGGGGTGCTCGGCGGCATCGAAGCCGAGCAGGCGGGCGCGGTCGCCGCGCATCACCGCCTCGGCCGTCACCATCTCGGTATAGAGGCGGGTGCGCCGGCTCGCCTGGCGCAGCACGAAGCGGAGGTGGCGGTCGGTGTAGTCCATCATCGGCGCCACCGACAGGCGGCTGGCGACGGCGCGTGTGGCGGGCGGCGCGGTCATGGGGCAGAGATACGCCAGGCGGCGGCTGGCGGCAATCGCCGCCGCGCCCGGCCCCTTCTGGCAGCGCGAATAACGGGGCTAGGCTGCCGTCTCGCGTCGCGGCGGGCGGCCGTCGAAGTGCCGGAACCTGAGAAACGGCCATGCTGCGTGCCTGGGTCGTCCTTGCCTTCACCCTGCTGCTGCCCGCCACCGCCACCGCCCAGGAGGTCTATTTCGACCGCATCGACGGCACCTGGACCTGCCTGTGGGTCGACCCGTCGCGCGGCTACATCTACGAATGCTCGATGATCCTCGTGCAGTCGAAGTCGAACGCGCTGGAGGGCAACATCACCTGGACGCTGGTGCGCTCGCCGCGCCCGGAAGATGCCGAGCGTCTCGGCCCCGGCGCCATCGAGTACGTGCGCGGCGCGATTGACCCGAAGACCGTACGCGTCACCTTCAAGGGCCACGACAAGGACGACCGGGTGGGCGTCATCGGCCTCGACGACTACAAGCTGGAACTGTCGGAAAGCGGCACCTGGATGTTCGGCGCTACCGCGACCAGCGGCGCCGTCACCTGCCTGTTCACGGCCTTCCGTATCTACTGGTAGACTTCCCCTCGTCCCATCCCCTCCCAACCGGCACGGACGGCCGCGAAGACGGCCGCGCGCGCCCTCGCCACCAGCTGGTTACCTGTCATGCGTCCGCGGTCTTGCCTCGAGGCGATCGCCATCATGTTCTTCGCCTCGGCCTATTTCATCGTCATGCACACCTGCACTAAGAGCGTGCGCGACACGACGCCCATCGCGGTGATCGTGTGGTCGCAATACGCCATCCATTTCGTCGTGCTGACGGCGGTGTTCGCGCCGCGCGTACCGGGCTTCCTGCGCTCTCCTCGCCTCGGGCTGCAATATGTGCGCGCCGGCCTGCTGTTCGTCACCATGATCGGCATGTTCACGGACATCGGCCTGACGCCGCTGGCCGACGTTATCGCCATCACCTTCCTCGCGCCGCTGCTGATCACCGGCCTGTCGGTGGTGATGCTGGGCGAGAAGGTGACGGCGGCTCACTGGGCGGCCATCGCAGTGGCCTTCGCCGGCGTTCTGGTGATCATCCGGCCGGGCATCGGCGTGTTCGCCTGGTCGGCGCTGCTGCCGCTGGCGCTGGCCTTCACCGTCGCCCTCTACCAGGCGATGACCAAGCTGATCGCCGACGTCGGCTCGTCCACCATGCTTTATAATGCCACGCTGCTCGTCTTCGTCGCCAGCAGCGTCGCCGTGCCGTTCTTCTGGGAGACGCCCAGCCTGCGCGAGGCCCTGCTGCTGGCGGCGGCCGGCACGCTCGGCATCTTCGCGCATTTCTGCCTGATCCAGGCGTGCCAGTGGGCGCCGGCCTCGGTGGTGGCGCCGTTCAGCTATGTCGAGCTAATCTACGCCACGGCGCTGGGCTTCGCCGTGTTCGGCGATCTGCCCGACCTGCCGACCGTCGCCGGCGGCGCCATCATCGCCGCGAGCGGGCTGTGGCTGCTGCGCTCCCAGGCCCGCCGCGAACTACAGGCGCAGGCGGTGGCGGCGGCGTGAGGGGGTGGGGCGCGGGCCTCGTCCTTCGAGACGCTGCCTTCGGCCGCTCCTCAGCAACCGTCTTGGGTGAGAGGCTGCCATGTCTTGTCGTCCCTGGCGAATCGCAGCGGAGACCCGGGAACCATGAACACCCTACGGCGCAAGGATTTACGCGGTCCGTGGTCATGGCTCCCAGCTCGCGCGGCTGCGCCGCTTGGCGGGGTGACACTTCCATCTAGCGGTCAGGTATTGCGTCCGTTGGTAAAGGTCGGGGCGCATCGGCCGGGTGGCGGCCGTCGGTGGGACGGCAGATCGGCCATGGCAGGCGGCCGGTTTTGCTCTAGCCTGCTGGTCTCATTTGACGAAGGACCGCCATGACACCCGCCGAATGCATCCCCCGCGCCCTCGCCGTGCTGCGCATCGTCACGGCCATGCTGTTCATCGTGCATGGAACGCAGAAGCTGTTCGGCTTCCCGGGCGGCGCTGAGGGTGGGCTGCCGTCGGCCTTCTCGCTGTTCTGGATCGGCGGCGTCATCGAGTTCGTCGGCGGGCTGCTGGTGCTCGTCGGCCTGTTCACGCGGCCGGTGGCCTTCGTGCTGGCCGGCGAGATGGCCTTCGCCTACTGGCTGTTCCATGCGCCCAAGAGCTTCTACCCGCTGCTCAACGACGGCGATTCGGCGGTCCTGTTCTGCTTCGTCTTCCTCTATCTCGTCTTCGCCGGGGCGGGCGCCTGGAGCCTCGACGCGGCGCGAGAGACGCCTGACCGCTAGCATCGGCGCGGGGCCGGCCCTTTCCCGGCATCCCGCGGCCACCCATATCGGGCTATGATCGGGCGAGCGACATCGCACACGACAGCGGAGGAGCGACGAGATGGCTGAGGAACGGGCCGTGCTGGCGGGCGGCTGCTTCTGGGGCATGCAGGACCTGATCCGGCGCCTGCCCGGCGTGACCGCGACCCGCGTCGGCTATACCGGGGGCGACGTGAAGCACGCCACCTACCGCAGCCACGGCACGCATGCCGAGGGCATCGAGATCCTCTTCAACCCGGCGCAGACCAGCTTCCGCGCCCTGCTGGAATTCTTCTTCCAGATCCACGACCCGACGACGAATAACCGCCAGGGCAACGACACCGGCACCAGCTACCGCTCGGGTATCTACTATACGAGCGCCGAGCAGAAGCGCGTGGCCGAGGACACTATCGCCGATGTGAATGCCGCCGGCCTGTGGCCGGGCAAGGTCGTCACAGAGCTGGCGCCGGCCGACGATTTCTGGGAGGCCGAGCCAGAGCACCAGGACTACCTGGTGCATTACCCCAACGGTTACACCTGCCACTATGTGCGGACGAACTGGAAACTGCCGCCGCGACGAGCGGCGGCGGAGTAGCATGCCAAGTATCTTTTCCAATCACATTTAGAAAATGATTTAGTTGTGTGCGTATTACGGAAAAGCGTTCTTTAACAATGATTTGCGTAGCAACATCCTTTAGTCGCTCTTCTAAGTACATCTCAACGCCCATCTTCGTTGTTTTAGAGAAGTACGTTTTACCTGTTTTTTCTAACAGTTTCAGTTCAAGATAGTGAGTCTCAGCCTTATCTATTGCTGTGACTTTGTTGCGTGTTTTTAGACTAAAACGTGCGTACTTGTGCTCTTTTGGCAACCACATACGCATGTGCCAATACTCACCACGTTTATAGATGACAACGTTGTCAAACAACGCTTCTTCATCTTCCTTAAACTCTGTTTTTTAAGCGGCATTTAGCAGTTGAGTTATTACAGTTTGTAGTAGTTACACGTCCGTGTAACTCTTTGCGTAACTGTAATATCAAAACTCAACAAGAACAACAACTTTTTTTGGGTTGTGAAAGTTTTGTGTAACTCATAAATCGTTATATATCAACGACTTACGTTTATGTTACTACTCCCACTCGATTGTCCCCGGCGGCTTCGACGTGCAATCGTAGACCACGCGGTTTATCCCGCGCACCTCGTTGACGATGCGGGTCGAGACGCGGGCGAGGAAGGCGTGATCGAAGGGGTAGCTGTCGGCGGTCATGCCGTCGGTGGAGGTGACGGCGCGCAGCGCGCAGACGCTCTCGTAGGTGCGGGCGTCGCCCATCACGCCGACGGTCTTGACAGGTAGCAATACGGCGAAAGCCTGCCAGATCGCGTCGTAGAGGCCGGCAGTGCGGATCTCCTCGATGAAAATGGCGTCGGCGCGGCGCAGCACGTCGAGCGCGTCGCGGCGGATGGCGCCTGGCATGCGTATGGCGAGGCCGGGGCCCGGGAAGGGGTGGCGGCCTACGATGGTGTCGGGCAGGCCCAGCTCGCGGCCCAGCTCGCGCACCTCGTCCTTGAACAATTCGCGCAGCGGCTCGACCAGCGCCATCTTCATGTGTTCGGGCAGGCCGCCGACATTGTGGTGCGACTTGATGGTGGCCGAGGGGCCGCCGAAGGCGCTGACGCTCTCGATCACGTCGGGGTATAGCGTGCCCTGGCAGAGGAAGCCGGCGCCGCCGATGCGCGCCGCCTCCTCGTCGAACACCTCGACGAAGGTGCGGCCGATGATCTTGCGCTTCTCCTCCGGGTCGGCGACGCCCTCGAGCCGGCCGAGGAACATATCGGACGCGTCGCGGTGCACCAGCTCGACGTTGAAGCGGCCGCGGAAGACGCGCACCACCTCATCCGCCTCGCCGGCGCGCAGTAGGCCGTGGTCGACGAAGATGCAGGTGAGGCGGCTGCCGATCGCCTCGTGCACCAGCCGCGCCGCGACCGAGCTGTCGACGCCGCCCGACAGACCGCAGACGACGCGGCCCGCCTCGCCCACCCGGGCGCGGATGCGGGCGATGGCAGCGGTGCGGAAGGCGGCCATGGTCCAGGCGCCGCTGCAACCGGCGACCTTGCGCACGAAACTAGCGATCAGCTTCGCGCCGTCCGGCGTGTGCACCACCTCGGGGTGGAACTGGACGCCGTAGAAGCGGCGGGCATCGTCGGCGGTGGCCGCGTAGGGCGCGCCGTCGCTGGTGGCGACGCGGCGGAAGCCGGGCGGTAGCGCCGTGACGCGGTCGCCATGCGACATCCAGACTTGGTGGCGCGCGCCCTGGCGCCAGACGCCATCGAACAGCGCGCAATACCCGGCGATGTCGAGCATCGCGCGGCCGAATTCCTGGTGGTCGGAGACCTCGACCGTACCACCCAGACGCGCGCACATGAGCTGCTGGCCGTAGCAGATGCCGAGCACCGGTACGCCCAGCGCAAACACCGCCGGGTCGATGTCGGGCGCCGCTGCGGCGATGACGCTGGCCGGGCCGCCAGACAGGATGACGGCGCGCGGGGCGAAGGCGGCGAGGAAGCCGGCATCGACGCGAAAACAGGGGTGAATCTCGCAATAGGCGCCGGCCTCGCGCACGCGGCGCGCGATGAGCTGCGTCAACTGCGAGCCGAAATCGATGATGAGGATCTGTTCGGATTCGGGGGCGGGCGCGGTCATGCGGCGTCATAGCCGATTCCCGGGCCGCCTGCACGCACGGGGGTGTCCCCCACTTCACTCACCCAAACCAAGCCGTCGTCCCGGGCAAGGCCGCGCCAGCGGCCGCAACCCGGGAGCCATGAACACGGGCCGGAGTCATCGCAGTAACGGCCGGTGTTCATGGGCCCCGGATCGCGCGGCTACGCCGCTTGTCCGGGGCGACAATCGGTCTTGCGGGACTCAATGCACCGAGGGGCTGTCCCAGGCATAGGCGCATTCGGGCAGGCGCGTGCCGGCGAAGGCCTCGGTGCGCACGGCAACGCGCCGGCCGCCCAAGCGCTCGTAGAAGAAGCGGGCGGGGTTGGCGGCCAGCACCCAGACCAGCGCGCCGGCCCGGCCCTCGCGGGCCAGCGCCGTGCGGCAGGCCTCCAGCAGGATGCGGCCATGGCCGTTGCCCTGATAGTCGGGCGCTACATAGAGCGTGTAGATCTCGCCCTGCCACGGCGCATGCGCCGGCACGCTGGCGCGGCGCACCGCCCCGCAGGAGGCAAAGCCGACGATGCCGGCCCTCCCCTCCTCCGCCACCCAGGTCGATTCGGCGCGCGCCGTCAGGTGGCTGCGCCACTGGATGGCCTGGCGCGGCTCGGCGAGGGCCAGCAGATAGCGGTCTGGCAGGATGCCGGCATAGGCGCTGCGCCAGGTCGCCACATGGATGGCGGCGATGGCGGAGGCGTCGGACGCGGTCGCCCGGCGCACGCGGGTGGTGGCCATGTCGTCCATGGGTGCGAGGCTAGCGCGATTCCCGCCGTCAAGGATATCGCGCCGCGCGGGTCGTGCCGGCTCAGTCGCGCAGTAGCAGCGCCGCGTAGACGCCGTCGGTGCCGTGGCGGTGCGGCGTCAGCACGAGGTCCGGCCCGTCGCCGCCGGGCCGCACCGGCAGCGAGGCGCGCGCATCGCCGCGGCGGAAGCCGGGGCCGGTGGCGAGGAAGGCGTCGACGATGTCGGCATTCTCGGCCGCCAGCAGCGAGCAGGTGGCGTAGACCAGCCGCCCGCCGGGACGCACCAGCGCGGCGGCGGCAGAGAGGATGGCCGTCTGGTCGGCGACGAGGGCGTCGAGGCGTTCTTGTGTCAGCCGCCAGCGATCCTCCGGCGCGCGCCGCCACACGCCGGTGCCGCTGCACTGCACGTCGACGAAGACGAGATCGGCGAGGTCGGCCGGGGCCGCGCCCTCGACGAGCAGAGCCCGTGCGTCGCCGGCGCGCGCCTCGATAATGGTGGCGCCGGATCGGCGCAGGCGCGGCACCATGCGCTGCAGGCGCGCCGCCGAGACGTCGCAGGCTAGGATGCGGCCCTCATTGCCCATCGCGGCGGCCAGCGCCAGCGCCTTGCCGCCGGCCCCGGCGCAGAGGTCGATCACCGTCTCGCCGGGCTGGGCGGCGGCGGCCAGCCCGAGAAGCTGGCTGCCCTCGTCCTGCACCTCGACCATCCCGTCACGGAACGGCATCGTCGTGTCGAGCGGCACCGGCGCGGTGAGACGCAGGCCGAGCGGCGACCATGGCGTGGGAAGTGCTGCGATGCCCGCCTCGGCCAGCGCCGCCTGCGCCGAGTCACGCGACGCCTTCAGCGCGTTGACGCGCAAATCGACCGGCGCGAGGCCGGCCAGTGCCGCCATCTCCGCCTCGCGCGCCGGGCCGAAGGCATGGTCGAGCAGCGGCAACAGCCAGTCCGGCACATTGAGGCGGGCGGCATCCGGCATCGCCGGATCGTCGAGCCGGCGCGCGGCCAGCGCCGCAAGCAGCCCTTCCTCCGCCGGGTCGAGCGGCAGCGCGCCATAGCCGGCGCCGGTGAACAGCGCCGCCACGCCCGCCGCGTCGAGGCTGTCGGACAATGCTAGGTCGGCGAGCACGAGGGCGCGCGCCTCGCTGGCGTCGCCGCCGGCCTGTTCGACCTGCCAGGCTAGCGCGCCGCGGCGACGCAGCACCTCCCACACGCGCGCACGGATCGCCCGCCGGTCGCCGCCGCCGGCATAGCGGCGCCTGGCGAACCAGTCGCTCGCCAGCGTGTCGGCCGGCGCCGAGCCGGCGGCGATCTGCGTCAGCAGCTCGATGGCGGCGGCGATGCGCGCGGCGGGGGTCATGCCGAGACTATTTTGTTCATTGCGACCCGTGCGTTCTCCTCTCCCAAAGGGAGAGGTCTTTCGGCCTTGGCGAGCGATAGAGAGCCCAGCGCCGAAAGGGTGAGGGGTTACGGTGGGCGTGATGCGGCCAAGACCGTAACCCATCACCCTTCCGTCGTATGCGCCTCGGTCGCTTGCGCTCCCTGCGGCGCCAACGGCGGAAGCCCTCTCCCGATGGGAGAGGAAAAAAAAGGTATGCGGAAACAGCTACGCGTTCTGGCGGTAGTTCGGCGCTTCGCGGGTGATGGCGACGTCGTGGACGTGGCTTTCGCGCAGGCCGGCGTTGGTGACGCGCAGGAAGCGGCAATTGGTCTGCATCTCGGCGATCGAGCTGTTGCCGGTGTAGCCCATCGCCGCCTTGAGGCCGCCGACGAGCTGGTGGATGGAGTTGCCGACCATGCCCTTGTAGGCCACCTGGCCCTCGATGCCTTCGGGCACCAGCTTCAGCTTGTCGGCAACCTCGGCCTGGAAGTAGCGGTCGGCCGAGCCGCGCGCCATGGCGCCGAGCGAGCCCATGCCGCGGTAGGATTTGTAGGAGCGGCCCTCGTAGAGGAACACCTCGCCCGGCGCCTCGTCGGTACCGGCGAAGAGCGATCCGATCATGGCGACGTCGGCGCCGGCCGCGATGGCCTTGGCGAGGTCTCCGGAATACTTGATGCCGCCATCGGCGATGACGGGAACGGAGCGGTCATGCGCCGCCTCCACCACGTCGGCGATGGCGGTGAACTGCGGCACGCCAACGCCGGCGACGATGCGCGTGGTGCAGATCGAGCCCGGGCCGATGCCGACCTTCACGGCATCGGCGCCGGCATCGATCAGAGCGCGCGCCGCGTCGCCGGTGGCGATGTTGCCGGCGATGATCTGGGCACGGTTCGACAGCCGCTTGATCAGCGCCACCTGTTCAATCACGCCATGCGAATGGCCGTGCGCGGTGTCGACGACGATGAGGTCGACACCGGCATCGAGCAGCGCCTCGGCGCGCTCCATGCCGGCCTTGCCGACGCCGGTCGCGGCGGCGACGCGCAGGCGGCCATGCTCGTCCTTGCTGGCGGCGGGGTATTTCTGCGCCTTGTCGATGTCCTTGACGGTGATCAGGCCGACACAGCGCCGCTCATCGTCGACCACCAGCAGCTTCTCGATGCGGTATTTGTGGAGCAGGCGCTTGGCCTCCTCCGTGCCAACACCCTCGCGCACGGTGATGAGGCGGCGCGTCATCAGCTCGCGGATCGGCTGCGACTGGTCGCGCGCGAAGCGTACGTCGCGGTTGGTGACGATGCCGACCAGCTTGCCCGAGCGGCGGTTGACCACCGGAATGCCGGAAATCGCCTCGCGCTGCATGATGGCCAGCGCCTCGGCCAGCGTCTGCTCGGGGCGAATGGTGATCGGGTTGACCACCATGCCGGCCTCGTAGCGCTTGACCTTGCGCACTTCGTCTGCCTGGGCGGCGGCGTCGAGGTTCTTGTGGATGACGCCGATACCTCCGGCCTGCGCCATGGCGATCGCCATGTTGGCCTCGGTCACGGTGTCCATCGCGGCGGAAATCAGCGGGATCGCTAGGTCGATCGAGCGCGTCAGGCGCGTGCGGGTATCGACATCGGCCGGCAGCACGCGGCTCGCCGCCGGCTCCAGCAGGACGTCGTCGAAGGTAAGAGCTTCGCGTATCTGCATGCCGACCACGTCGCTGCTTCCGTTTGGTTGGCAGGGCTTATATACAGAAGCCGTGGCGCGCGACAAGCCGCCGCCGACGGCAGCCCCACCCCTCGCACCGCGCCGGACTATGACCCATATCAATAAAGCTGCGGCCGAAATACGCGACGCTGGGCCATTCCTGCCACAGGGAGTTTGCAGATCTCCGAACGCGTACCGGTGACCTGGGTCGTCGTCGCCGACGGGGCCAGGGCCCGCATCCTGGAGCATACCCGCATCGGCGGCGGCCTCGTCGCCCTCGCCGCCATGGACCATGACAAGGCCCACGGCCATGCCCGCGACCTCGGCAGCGACCGGCCCGGCCTGGTGTTCGACAGCACCGGCTCCGGCCGCCACGCCGTGGCGCCGCACTCTTTAATCCTCGCACGCATTTAATCGCCCTTGAACCCCGTCGCCACCAGATAGAGTTCCTTGGAATCGGCGCGGCTGGCCTTCGGCTTGACGCGGCGCACATGGGCGAAGGTCCGGCGCAGGCGCTCGAAGAGTTGCGGCTCGTCGGGGCCCTGCAGCACCTTGACGACGAAGGAGCCGCCCGGTGCCAGCAATTCGGCCGCGACCTCGGCGGCGGCCTCGGCCAGTGCCATGGTGCGGGCCTGGTCGGTGCCGGCATGGCCGGTGGCGGCATTGGCCATGTCGGACAGCACCGCGTCGGCTGCCCCGCCCAGCGCGGCGCGCAGGCGCGCCACGGCGTCCGGCTCGGTGGCGTTGCCGACCAGCAGTTTGGCGCCGGCTACAGGCTCGACCGCGACGAGGTCGATGCCTACCACGCGGCCCCTCGGCCCGACCCGCTGCACCGCCACTTGGCACCAGCCGCCCGGAGCGGCGCCGAGATCGGCGACCCGGGCGCCTGGCACCAGCACACTGAAGCGGTCATCGAGCTGCACCAGCTTGAAGGCGGCGCGCGAGCGGTAGCCCAGCCGCTGCGCCTCGCGTACATAGGGGTCGTTGAGCTGGCGGTTGAGCCAGGCGGTCGAGCTGGGCTTGCGCCGCCGCGCCGTCTTGACGCGCTCGGTCAGCCCGCGCGGCCCCGGCGCGCCCGCCTGCCGGCCGCCGCCGGGCTTGCCGCCGCCGGAACCACCGCTGCCGCGCGCCATGGCTAGACCGCCACCGTGCCGCGCGCGCTGGCCATCAGGCCGAGCAGGATGCCCTCGCGCAGACCGCGATCGGCGACGGTGAGGCGGCCGACCGGCAGCAGGTCACAGATCGCCTGCAGCACGATGCAGCCGCCGACGGTGAGGTCGGCGCGCTCGCGCCCGATGCAGGGATGCAGCGCCCGTCCGGCCGTGCCGAGATGCGCCAGTTCGGCCGAATGGGCGTGGATGGCGGAAAAATCGAGGACATAGCGGTCGACCCGGATGCGGTTGTAGCGGCCGAGCCCCTGGGCGACGCTGGCCAGCATGGTGACGGTGCCCGAAGTGCCGACCATGTGCACCCGCCCCGCCTCGATCGCCGCGCCAATGGCATGGCGCGCGGCGAAGGGCGCCAGATGGGCCGCCACGTCGGCGCGCATGGCGCGATCGCTCTCCGGGTCCGGGTCGGTGCCCCAGCGCTCCAGCAGCGTGACCACGCCGAAGGGCAGCGAGACCGTATCGATGGTGTGCAGCGCCGGCGTGGCGCCGGAGGCGCCGGCCGGCCCCAGCGCCACCCAGGCGATTTGCGTCGAGCCGCCGCCGATATCGACCAGCAGCCCGTGCGTGGGCGGCGCCACCGCCGCGGCCACGGCGAACAGCGGCGCGCAGCCGGCCAGCGCCAGCTCGGCCTCCTCGCGCGCATCGATGAGGTCGAAGGACAGCCCTGTCTCGGCGACGACGCGGGCGAGGAAGGAGCGGCCGTTGCTGGCGCGCCGGCAGGCCTCGGTCGCCACGCCGCGCACCCCGGCCACCTCGTGGCGGCGGATGCGCTGGGCGCAGACGCGCAGCGCGACGATGGCGCGGGCCATCGCCCGCTCGCTCAGCCGCCCGTCCTGCAGCAGCCGATCGCCGAGGCGCACGGTGCGCGAATAGGCGTCGACCACCGCGAAGCCGTCGCCGGTGGCGCGGGCGGCTAGCATGCGGCAATTGTTGGTACCGAGGTCGAGCGCGGCATAGACGGCGCCGTCACGGCCACCCGGGCGCGGCATCGCCGGCGGGGCCACCGCCCCCTTCGCCGCCACGCCCAGCCCGTCCGCCACGACCGCGCCTCCGTATAGCCACGAATTCCGCATGCCACGAAGGATGCAAACTGTACCGCCGGGAGCCGCGACACAAGCGCCCCGGCCGCGCGTGCGCGTCGCGGCCGGGGTACACATCCCCGTATCGATATGATAAGGGAGCGCCCGCCTGCTGGGGGATCGTCTAACGGTAGGACAGCGGACTCTGACTCCGCCAGTCTAGGTTCGAATCCTAGTCCCCCAACTTCACTTCCGAACTCTTCCGAAGAAAACCAGCTATACCGTACGCCCCCCACCGTATCATAAGGACTGTTCCAACCGGCGCGGGCCGCGTAGCCTGCGCCGTCCCGCGCAGCCAGCAAGGCTGGCCGCAGAAGCGACAGCGGGCGGGGAACAAACACAGGAACGACCATGACGGATATCCGATACCTCGCGCCGCGCACGCTCGACGAAGCGGTGGGGGCCTTCGCCGCCGCGGCGGGCGCCGCCCGCATCCTCGCCGGCGGCACCGACCTGCTGGTGCAGATGAAAGCCGGCACGGTGAGCCCGGGCCTGATCGTCGACATCAAGAAGATTGCCGAGATGACGACGATAGAGGAGACGGCCGATGGCGGCTTCTGCATCGGCGCCGCCGTCTCCGGCGCGGTGCTGGGCGAGCATCCGCGCTTCGGCAAGGTGTGGCCGGGCGTGCTGGAGGCGGTGAACCTTATCGGCTCGACCCAGGTGCAGGGCCGCGCCACGGCCGGCGGCAATCTGTGCAACGGCTCGCCGGCCGGCGACAGCGTGCCGGCTATGATCGCGGCGGGCGCCATCGTCACCGTGCAGGGGCCGAAGGGGCGCCGGCAAATGTCGGTGGAGGCCGTGCCGGCCGGGCCTGGCCGCACCAATTTCGCGCCGGGCGAAATACTCGTCGCCTTTACCCTGCCACCGCGGCCGAAGGGCTCGGGCGACGCCTATCTGCGCATGATCCCGCGCACCGAGATGGACATCGCCGTCGTCGGCTGCGGCGTCAGCCTGACGCTGGAGAAGGGCATTTGCACGGCCGCCCGCGTGGCGCTGGGCGCCGTGGCGCCGACCGTGCTGCTGGTCGAGGCGGCCGCGAAGGCGCTAGTCGGTACGAAACTGGATGCCGCCGACCTCGATACCGCGGCCGCCGCCTGCTCGGCATCCTGCCGTCCCATCGACGACAAGCGCGGCACCATCGCCTATCGCACCAAAGTTGCCGGCGTGCTGCTGAAGCGCACCGCCGCCATCGCCGCCGACCGCGCCGGAAAGGTTTGAGGCCATGGCCAAGCTGCATGTGACCACCACGATCAACGGCGATCCCGTGGAGTTTCTCTGCGAGCCGCACCACACCATGCTCGATGTCCTGCGCGGCTCGCTCGGCCTGACCGGCTCCAAGGAAGGCTGCGGGTCGGGCGATTGCGGCGCCTGCAGCGTCACGCTGGACGGACGTCTGGTCTGTTCCTGCCTGATGCTGGCGGCGGAGGCCGAGGGCCACCAGATCCGTACCATCGAGGGCATGGCCGAAGGCGAGATGCTGCATCCGCTGCAGCAGAAATTCCTCGAAATGGCGGCGCTTCAATGTGGGATCTGCACGCCGGGCATGCTGGTCGCGGCGAAGGCGCTACTGGAACACAACCAGGAGCCAACCGAGACCGAAGTGAGGTACTGGCTCGCCGGTAATCTGTGCCGGTGCACGGGCTATGACAAGATCGTCCGCGCGGTACTGGAAACGGCCGCCGAGATGCGAGGAGCGGCGCGATGAACGAGCACAGCAACAAGTGGATCGGCCAGCGCACCATCCGTCCCGACGGGGCCGACAAGGTGACTGGGCGCGCCGCCTTCGGCGCCGACACCACCATGCCAGGCATGATCTGGGGCAAGGTGCTCCGCAGCCCGCACGCGCATGCCCGCATCCGCTCGATCGACACCTCTAAGGCCGAGTCGTTGCCGGGTGTAAAGGCCGTGGTTACGGCCCGCGACATCGTGAATTTTACGACCGACAAACCGTTCATACTCGGCATCCAGGACATGCGCTGGATGTGCCGCAACGTCATGGCGCGCGAGAAGGTGCTGTTCCATGGCCACCCGGTCGCCGCCGTCGCCGCCGCCACCGAGGAGATCGCGGCGGAAGCCTGCAAGATGATCTCCGTCGAGTACGAGGTGCTGCCCTGGGTCATCGAGATCGAGGACGCAATCAAGCCCGACGCGCCGATTCTGCACGAGTTCAACAAGCTTGACGGCAAGCCTTCCAACATCACCGGCAAGCTGGAGCACAAGCTCGGCGACATCGCGGCCGGATTCGCGCAGGCCGAGGTGATCGTCGAGCGCAGCTTCAAGACTAGGCCGGTCCACCAGGGTTACATAGAGCCGCATGCCTGCCTCGTCAGTGTCGCCTCCGACGACAAGACGACGATCTGGAGTTCGAGCCAGGGCCAGTTCATGGTGCGCGCGATGACGGCCTTGCTGACCGGCCTGACGCAGAGCGACATCCGTGCCATCCCGGCGGAGATCGGCGGCGGCTTCGGCGGCAAGACCATCGTCTACCTCGAGCCGCTGGCGACGATGCTGTCGAAGAAATCGGGCCGTCCGGTGAAGATGGTGATGTCGCGCGAGGAGGTGATGCGTGCCTCGGGCCCGACCTCCGGCTCGTCGAGCACGGTGAAGATCGGCGCGACGAAAGACGGGCGGATCGTCGCCGCGCACGGCATCTACTACCTGCAGGCCGGCGCCCTGCCCGGCTCGCCGATCCGCGGCGCCGCCGGATGCTCCTTCGCGCCCTACGACATCCCGAACGTCCTCTCGCAGGGCTTCGACGTCGTCTCCAACCGCTCCAAGGTCGTTGCCTACAGAGCGCCGGGCGCGCCGATCGGCGCCTATGCGGTCGAGTGCGTGATGGACGAGCTGGCCGTGGCGCTGAAGATGGACCCGCTGGAGCTGCGGCTGAAGAACGCGGCGAAGCAGGGTACCAAGGCGGCGCACGGCCCGGTCTATCCGCGCATCGGCTTCGTCGAGACGCTCGAGGCGGCGCGTGCGCACCCGCACTACAAGGCGCCACTTGGAAAGCATCATGGCCGCGGCGTTGCCAGCGGCTTCTGGTTCAACGCCGGAGGTGAATCCAGCGCGCAGGTCAACATCACCGAGGACGGCAACGTCGTGGTGATGACGGGGCATCCCGATATCGGCGGCTCGCGCGCCGCGATCGCCAACATCGCGGCCGAGCTGATAGGCATCGACTACAAGAGCGTGTCGGTGCTGATCGGCGATACCGCCACCATCGGCTACAGCAACATGACGGGCGGCAGCCGGGTGCTGTTCGCCTCCGCCATGGTGGTGACGCAGTCGGCTGAGAAGGTGATCACTATTCTGCGCGCGCGTGCGGCGAAGATCTGGAACATCGATCCCGACGCGGTGACGTGGGAGGACGGCGCGGCGCGCCCGGCCGGCGACAATGCCGGCAAGTTCGCGCCGCTGACGCTGGCGGAGATCGCCGCTAAGGCGACCGAGACCGGCGGCCCGATTGGCGCCGGCGTGCAGCTCAACACGACGGGCGCCGAGGGCGGCTTCGCCACGCATATATGCGATGTCGAGGTGGATGTCGATCTCGGCATCGTCCGCGTGCTGCGCTACACGGCCTTCCAGGACGTCGGAAAGGCAGTACATCCGAGCTATGTGGAAGGACAGATGCAGGGCGGCGTGGCGCAGGGTATCGGCTGGGCGCTGAACGAGGAATACATCTACAACCGCAACGGTCAGGTCGACAATGCGGGCTTCCTAGACTACCGCATGCCCGTCTGCTCGGATTTGCCGATGCTCGACGCGGTGATGATCGAGATTCCCAATCCGAAGCATCCCCAGGGCGTGCGCGGCGTCGGCGAGGTGCCGCTCGTGCCGGTGATGGCGGCCATCGCCAACGCCATCCACGACGCTCTTGGCATCCGTTTCTACAGCCTGCCGATGTCGCCGCCGAAGGTGCTGGAAGCGCTGGACCTGCCCAGGGCGGCGGAGTGACCGGCGACGGAGTGACCGGACGCCCATGACCGGATCGCCGGCCCGCGGCGCGCCCGATCGCGCTCTCTCGAAGTTGGCCGCGTCGTGCCTTGCGATCTGCGTGGCGATGCTGATCCATGCCAAGGGCATTGCGGCGCAGACGCCGCCCACACCCGCGCAGGCCATGGCCTATGATGCGCTGCACCGGGCGGCGCATGACGGCAACGCCGGGGAAATCCGGCGTCTTGCCGCGCAAGGGGCGGATGTCGATGCCCGCGATGGCGACAGCCGCACGCCGGCCCATGTGGCGGCCTTCGCCGTCAAGCCGGCGGCACTGAGGGCGCTGGCCGAGGCCGGATCCGACATGAATGCGCACGAGGGCCATGCCTACGACATCGTCACCATTGCCGCAGTTGCCAACGAGCCGGACCTCATGTCGCTGGCGATCGAACTCGGCAACCGGGCGGACCTGATTACCAGCCCCTACAACGGTGCCGCCCTGATCGCCGAGGCTCATCTCGGCCACGCCGAGGTGGTACGGCGCCTCATCGCCGCCGGCGCGCCGCTCGACCACGTCAATAACCTCGGCTGGACCGCGCTGATCGAGGCGGTCATCCTCGGCAATGGCGGCCCCGATGACGTCGCCACGGTGCGCGCACTGGTAGCGGCCGGCGCCAATACCGCGATTGCCGACCGCAACGGAGTGACACCACTGGCACATGCCCGGGCGCGAGGGTTCGACGAGATGGCACGGATCATCGCCCGGTAGCGGTCCGGTCGGGACAACGCCAAGCCACCCCGGCCTAGTCGACGGGTTCGTGTCCACGGAGCGCGCGCAGTGCGGGTTGTCTATGGCTGACACGGCATGGTCGCGTGGCACCTGCCAGGAACCAGTCGGTTCCCGGCTGGCGGGCGAAAAGCTGGCTTTGGCGCTAACCTCTCTGGCGGCCGTCCTCGTGCCGCTATTCGTCATCTGGTCCACTGGCCTGTCGCATCCGAATGCGATCGGCGGGTTGCTGCCCTGGAACGATGCCGCCGGGTACTTCGGCTGCGCGGTCGCGGTGCTCGACCACGGCACGCTTTCCACGTTTTGCGAACGCCGGCCAGCCTACTCCCTCTATCTCGCCGGCCTTCTGACGCTCTCTGGCAACGAGTTGCAACGCGCCCTCGTCCTGCAGGCAGTCGTTACGGCGGGCGCCTTGTGGGTCGTCGCCGCGGCCATTCGCCCCCGTTGGGGATTGGTCGCAAGCCTCCTGTCCATCGGCGTCGTGGCGGCCTTCGCGTCCACGAACGTGACGACGACACTGACCGAGAACCTGGGACTCGTGCTGGGTGCCGCAGGATCCGTCCTGTTTCTTGCCGGCGCGCAGGACCGCTCGCCGCTTCGCCTAGCGGGTGGTGCCTTCGTTCTCGCGATGGCCCTCAACGCCCGGGCCGGAGGGTTTCTCGTGCTGCCGGCGCTGGTGGCGTGGCCGTTCCTGTCAGGAACGAATCCCCTTGCGGGAAAATGGCGGCTGTCCCTGCCAATCCTGCTGGCGGCTCTGGCCGGGGCCTTGCCGGGCTACCTGCTGGCGCAGATATTCGGCACAGGCACCGGCCAGATGCACTCCAACTTCTCCTACACCATGTACGGGCTGGTCGCCGGCGGAGAAAGGTGGACCTTCGCCGCGAATACCCTGACGCCTCAGGGAGGCGCGCTGACGACAGACGCCGTGTACCGGGCCGCATGGGAATTGTTTATCCGCCAGCCACATCTGCTGGCCCTCGGTCTCTTCCAAGGCTGGCTCGAATACCTTCAGCGCCTGCATCTCTACATCGGCTGGATACCGGCACGCGTCGCGGTCGCGGTCTGCTGGCTGTGGGGACTGGCCAGTCTCGCCCTCTCCTCACGCACCGATGCCGAACGGGCGCTGCTGGCGATGATGGCCGGCGTGATAATGTCGGCTCCGATTCTGGCCATCGAGGGCGACATCCGGGTCTTCGCGGCGACGATCGCGCTCGATGGCATCGTCGCCGCCTACGGGTTGTCGCGCCTGGCGACGGCATTCGGCCGGACACGCGGTTATCTGCCGCCGCTTGTGCTGGCGCTGCTACTCATAGCCGCGCCTGTGCTGGCCCCGGGCGATCTGCGCGCATGGGGAGGCGCCATCGTCGTTGCTGCGGTGGCCGCCATCGGCCTGCAGCGCCCTGCGGCGAACGACGCGATCTCCAGCGAGCGGCCAAACGATGGCGGAGCGCTGGCGGCATGGGTCCTTACCGGTCTCGTCGTGTCGATCGCCGGCGCCGTTCCGGCCACCGCAAGGATGATGGACTCATTCCCGCTCAACGATCGGGCTGCGAAAGCCGATGTCACGACGTGCGCCGACAGCGAACGGAGCATCGTCGCGCGCCTCGGCCGGGACAGCCCCGTCCTGCGACTGGTCGCGCATGAGGACGCAAGGACAATCTGGCCGATCGCCATCGAGGCGGAGGATTTCCGCGCAGGGCTTTCGCCACTGACCTATCGTCACGATGACCTGCGGTCGCTGCCGGCAGGGATCGCCATCGTCATGGCACGCGACCTCGCCGCGGAGAACCACAGCCTGCGCCGGTTTGAAATCCTTCTCGGCGATGCCGCCACGCTTCCGGTGAATGGCCGGCCGTACCTAATATGCGTAAGAACGACCCCAGACTTGCGCCTGTCCGGAGCATACCCCATCCGATCCTGGCAGGCCATCGCACAGTGAGATCCTACGACGTCGAGGGCTGCCCGGCCGACGGTGTCGAGCGTCACCGCGTCGCCGGGCACAACTCGTAGGGCGCAATGCCGATCGAGGAGGTGACCGGCTGGCACCGCGCGAAGTCTACCGTCAGGCCGTAGATCGCGAAATTGTTCGCGGCCGATCGGCGATCGTGTTCGATGTTCAGCGTGAAAATGTCGCCGGCATGCGCCTCCACGATGTCCCGCATGACGTCGTTGAAGCGAACCTCGGTCTGGGCCGGAGTGGTGAAGCCGCCGTCGATGCGCAGGAACCGCACCGCCGGCGGAAAGGCCGGCACGAGGAAACCGTACGGTTCGTGCCCGGCAAGCAGGACGAGCGTCGCGTCTGGCCGCGCGATGTCCGGCACGCGCGTGTCGACCCAGCGCGCGGTCCACGGCACCCTCCCCCAGTCGGCTAGCTGCATCGTGGCAACGACCACGACGATCGTCGCCCCCGCCGCGCAGAGGCGCCGGGCCGGAGCGTGCAGGATCCGGTCCCAGGCGAGCAGCAGCACGAGCGGTGCCAGCATCTCGAGCGCAAGCGCGTAGCGATAGATGCCGAAAAGCGCCACCCAGGCAACATAGGTGCCGGCCCAGAACGCCATCACCGGCAGCGCCGCGTCGCGGGCGAGGAGGGCCGGTGGCTCGGCACGGCCGCGCAGGCGCCGCCAAAGCATGAACGACGCCGCCATCGGCAGCAGGACGAAGCAGGACAGGATACGGTAATCTTGGAAATCGACATCGCTCGTGAACGCGGTGTTGCGCGTGTAGGCGATCGGATAGAGCAGCCGTTCCCACAGTGTGTCGGGCAGGTAGAAGAGGTGCTTGTAGCTGTCGTGCAACGCCCAGGGCGACCGGAAGAGATGATTGTAGAAGGGAAAGACCGGATTGCCGTAGGCCCGCCAAAGATGGAGCATCCAGGCGCCGCCGGTCGCGGCGAAGCCGGCCAGCGCGCCGCAGCCAAGCGCGACCGTGCGCGCCGCGCGCAATCGCCACGACCCCGGCATGGCGAGGACGGCCACGCCGAGCCCGGCGACATACAGCGCCGCCGGTTGCTTGAGGCCCATGGCAAGACCAGCGCCGATCCCCGCTACGGCGGCAAGCGCCAGCGCCGCCGGGCCGCCGCGCGCAAGCCGTACACGCGCCGCGACCACAAGCCAGAGTCCCGCCAGGCCGCCCAGAGTCACGACATTGTCGTAGAAGGTCGTGCCGACGAGGGACAGGGCGATCGATCCGCACCCGGCCAGAACCGTAACCGCGAACGCAAGCGCCAGGCGTCCACGCGATGACGTGCCGTCGGGCGACGCAAGGCATGCCGCCGCAAGGCCGAAGACCGGTATCGCGTTGAGCCCCTGCACAATGCCGAGCGTCACGCCGACCGTCCGCGCCGGCCAGAGTTCCGTCGCGCGATAGAATGGCAGATCGATCAGCGGATTGAAGAAGGTCGGAGCCGACGCGACGAGCAGGTCGTGCCCGGAGCGGCCGCCGATCCAGGCATAGGCGTTGTAGAAATGGTAGTTCCGGAGGTCCCAGTTGGCGTCCATGTCGAACGCCAGCACGAGCAAGCCGTGCAGAAGCGGCAATGCCGCGGCAAGCGCCCAGGTGCCAATCCGCGCAACGGTCATCGCCAGGGTATCGGGCCGGAGCCGCACATCGGCGTCATGCGACGACTCTAAGCCATCGCTCCCCGCGCCGCGATTGGCCAGACGGCTTCCACCCTGCCCTCGCGGATGCCGACATACCAGTCGTGCAGGTTCACCGTCGGGTCGCAGTGTCCGGGGATCAGGCGGATTTTCTCGCCGAGGCGGGGTGGCCGGTTGGTTTCGGCCACACGCAGCGTGCCGTGCTCGTCGGATGGGCCGGCATACTCGATGCCGTCGCGGTCGACTAGCAGCGGCAGGCCGCTGTCGAAGGCGATGGCCTTGAGGCCGGCGTCGCAGACCGCGCGGTCGCGCGCCGGCACGCTCATCACGGTGGCGTAAACGAACAGCGCCTGCTCGAAGGCGCGGAAGGGCCGTCCGTCACGGTCGAAATTGCGGCCGTAGTCGACATCCATGAAGGCGTAGGAGCCGCATTGCAGCTCGGTATAGACCCCGCTCGCCGCCTCGAACTCGAAGGATCCCGTGCCCGCGCCCGTAACCACCGCGCAGGGCAGACCGGCGGCGGCGAAGGCGGCCCTGGTTTCCACGCAGGCGGCAGTCGTGGCGGCAATGGCCGCGCGCCGCTCCTCCCATCCACGCATATGCTGGGCGCGGCCGTGATAGGCTTGGATGCCGGCGAGCCGCAGGCCGGGTGCCCGCGCCGCCGCCTCGGCCAGCGCGCGAGCCGGCGCGCCGGGCGCCACGCCGCAGCGGCTGCCATTGACATCGAGCTCGACCAGCACCGCGATCTCGGCGCCGGCGGCGACGGCGGCGTCGGAGAGGCCGGCAACGTTCTCGGCATTGTCGACGCAGACGCCGATGCGCGCCGTGCTGGCCAGCGCGGCGAGGCGGACAAGCTTCTTCGTTCCAACCACCTCGTTGCTGACCAGCACGTCGCCGATGCCGCCCCAGACCATGATCTCGGCCTCGGCCACCTTCTGACAGCAGACGCCGACCGCGCCATGGGCCATCTGCAGGCGACCGACCAACGGGCTCTTGTGCATCTTGGCATGCGGGCGCAGCGCCACGCCGGCGAGGCGCGCGGCATCGGCCATGCGCTGCAGGTTGCGCTCGAAGGCCTCGAGGTCAATCAGCAGGGCCGGGGTGTCCACCTCCTCCACTTGCATGCCGGGTGTGGCGGGCGGCGGGAGCGTCATTGGCGTCTCCTCTCGGCGGGCGCGCCGATTTTGCTTCGCGTCGCGGTGCTCCGTCACCATATATTAGTGCCGGCAACCGGGAGACGAAGCGCCATGAAGAAATCCACCTCGATCCGCCTCGTCCTGCTCGGCAGCGCCAGCATGCTGCTCGCGGGCTGCGGCGACGACGGCCCGCCCAAGGATGCACGCTTCTTCTCCAGCATCGAGAAATGCTCCTCCATCGCCACGGAAGCCGAGTGCCGCGAGGCCGTGGCCGCCGCCGAGCGTACCCACGCTGCCGAGGCGCCACGCTTCACCCGCAAGGAGGAGTGCGAGGCCGAATTCGGCCCCGAGAACTGCGCGAAGCAGACGGCCAGTGCCAGCGATGGCGGTGGCAGCTTATTCATGCCGCTGCTGATGGGCTACATGATGGGCAACATGCTGAGCGGCAACCGCTACAGCCAGCCGGTCTGGCGCGGCACCAACAACCAGGCTGTGATGCCCGGCAAGGGCGGCGGCTTCTTCGGCGTCGGCAGCTTCGGCAGCAATGCCACCAGCACCTCGGCCTTCCGCCCGGCCACGCAGGTGGCCCAGGTGCCGCGCGGCGGCTTCGGCAGCACGGCCACCTCCTACCGCACCTCCGCCGGAAGCTGAGCGGCCTTGGAGAGACTGGCGACGACGCCGCGCCCCGACTGGCGCGCGCATGTCGAGCGCGAGCTCGGCTTCGTCTTCCACACCATCGACGGCGCGCCCTACTGGGACGAGACCGCCTGCTACAGCTTCGGCGAGGCCGAGATCGACGCCATCGAGGCAGCGACCGGCGAGCTGGAGCAGATGGCGCTGGCACTGGTCGACCGCGTCGTCGCCGTGGGCGCGGAAGCCTATACGCGCATGCGCATCCCGGAAATCGCCTGGCAGGCGATCGAGGGCAGCTGGAAGGCCGGCGAGAGGAATCTCTACGGGCGCTTCGACCTGCGCTTCGCCGGCGACGGGCCGCCGCAACTGCTGGAATACAACGCCGACACGCCAACGGCGCTGTTCGAGGCGGCGGTGGTGCAGTGGAACTGGCTGGAGGCAATCCGCCACGAGGCCGACCAGTTCAACTCTATCCACGAACGGCTGATCGAGGCGTGGCGACAATTCGGCATCGGCCGCGGCACGGTGCATTTCGCCGCCGTGCGCGACCACGCCGAGGACGAAGGCACGGTCGAATACCTGCGCGATACCGCCGTGCAGGCGGGCCTCGCCACGCAGCGCGTCGCCGTCGAGGATATCGGCTGGGACGGCAAGGGTTTCCGCGACCTCGACAACGCCCCGATCACGACGCTGTTCAAGCTCTATCCCTGGGAGTGGCTGGTGGCCGAGCCGTTCGGGGCGCATCTGCTAACCGGCGTGGCGCGCGTCATCGAACCGGCGTGGAAGATGGTGCTGTCGAACAAGGCGGCGCTGGCTCTGCTGTGGGAAATGGCGCCCGGCCACCCCAATCTGCTGCCCGCCGCGCTCGACGCCGGCGCCATCGACGGGCCCTTGGTGCGCAAGCCGATCTACAGCCGCGAGGGCGCCAACATCCAGGTTCTGGCAGACGGGCGCGTGATCGCCGAGACCGGCGGCGGTTACGGCGCCGAGGGCTTCGTCTACCAGGGCTACGCCGAGCTGCCGCAATTCGACGGCAACTACCCGGTGATCGGATCGTGGGTCGTGGCGAGCCAGCCGGCCGGCATGGGCATCCGCGAGGACAATACCGCGATCACCCGCGACAGCAGCCGCTTCGTGCCGCATTTCTTCGTGTAGGCGGGCGGCGGCCCTCATCCTTAGTCCCTAGACAGGCTCGGGATGAGGTTCTCATGGTGAGCCTGTCTAACCATGAGCGGCACCTTGCCGCGCACGGGCTGACGACAAGGGGGGCGACATGGGCATCATGATCTCACTGCATGGCATCGGCAGCTTCCTGCTGTACTTCGCCGTCTCGCTGACGGCGCTGGGCATCTTTCTCGTCGTGTACATGGCAATCACGCCGCACAACGAAGCGGCACTGATACGCAAGGGCAACACGGCGGTTGCGGCGAGTCTGGCCGGTGCCGTGCTGGGATTCGTCCTGCCGCTCGCCAGCACCGTCATACACAGCGTCTCTCTGATCGACATGGCGGTCTGGGCGGCGATCGCGCTGGTCGTGCAGATCGCGGTCTTCGCGCTGGTCGATTTCCTGCTGCGTGGTATCTCGCGGCACATCGAGGAAGGCAATATGGCGGCCGGCATCACGCTGGCGGCGGCCTCCGTCGCCATCGGTGCCATCAACGCCGCCTGCGTAAGCTACTGAGCTGTCAGGCCGCGCGCCAGGGCCGGATACTGCCGATCTCGGCCGCGATCCGGCGCTTCTCTTCCATTGTGTCAAAGGCGTTCTGCAAGCGCAGGAAATAGCCTTAGGATAGGCCGAAGAAGCGGCACAGACGCAAATCCGTGTCGGCCGTTGTGTCGCGGGCGCCCTTGACGATCGCGTGAATACGATTGGCCGGCACCGCGATCGCACGTGCCAGCGCGTTCTGGCTCATTCCGATTTCGTCGAGAAATTACAGCTTCATAATCTCTCCAGAATGAGGGTTGTGCAGTTCTGACATTCCGCAATACTCCACGTTCGTCATCGATGGTAATCGACCACCTGACCTCGACGGCATCGCCGTCGGCCCAGCAAAAGCAGATACGCCACTGGTCGTTGATCCCGATGCTCATCGAGCCCCATTCCGAGGACGGAATTCAAGACTCAGGCCTCGGCCCAACGGGCGTGCTCGACGCCGCAGCCACCACCGGGCGGCGTCATCGCGAACAACCTACGGCCGCGATGTAAAATTCACCCACTTTCATGCGCCGTCCCTGACCACATGGCGGTGCCCCGCCGGCACAACCGAACGCACTATAGATTGCCAATCAGCTCTGGCGAACGCCTCGCGCATCCGCAGCCGCCCTATGCGCCATGATAGATATATTTTTACGATATATCTTGTGTTGCTATTCTCTGCGCGATATATATGCGACTGTCAATAGTGGGCAGGATTACCCATGGACACGCGTACCCTGTGCCTCGCGGTGCTGTCGCACGGGCCGGCCTCCGGCTACGAGATCAAGAAAGCCTTCGAGGACGGTCCATACGGCCACATCCACGACATCGGCTTCGGCTCGATCTATCCGGCGCTCGCCCGCCTGCTCGACGAAGGCTCGGCGACCGTCATCGAGCGCGCCCAGGAAGGCCGACCGGCGAAGAAGGTCTACTCCATAACGCCCTCCGGCCGGCTGGCGCTGCTCGACGCGCTCGAAGCGCCTGGCGGCGCCGACAAGTTTCGCTCCGATTTCCTCTTCCGCCTGCTGTTCGCCCATCTGATTCCGGCCAGCGCGGTGGAAGGCCTGATTGCGCAGCGTCGTTCCGAACTGCAGGCCACGATCGAGCGCATGAAGGCGCATTGCGAAGCGGCGGCAGCGCGACCGGGAGAACGCTTCGTTCACGGCTTCGGCCTGGCGATCTACGAGGCCATGGCGGCGTGGATCGACGAACACGGCCACGAGGTCGTCGCCGCCTCGCTGCTCGGGGAACGCGCCATCGCCTAATAGGCGACGCTGTAGAGGGTTCGGGAATGAGCCTGAAACTCAATGGTCAAATTGCCATCGCGGTCGCCATCACGGCGGTCGCGACGCTGTGGATTATGTCGGGTCAGATCGGCGGCGCCGCGCCGGGCGACACCTCAACCTCCGATGGCAAGCCGACAGGTGCCGCCGCGACGCCTCCGGTTTCCGTTCGCGTCGTCCAGATGGTCTCCACCACCCACGCCATCATCCAGACCGTGGCCGGGCGGACCGAGGCGCGCCGCCGCGCCGAGACGCCCTGTCGAGTTGCCGAACTTCTCGTGCGCCGTGTCGACAGCGTCGAGAAGGGCGCCGTCATCGCCCGCCTCGCCACCGACGACCGCAAGGCCCGACTTGCCGAGGCCGAGGCGCTGCTGCGCCAGCGCCAGATCGAGCATGCCGCGGCGGCCTACCTCGCCCGCAAGGGCTACCGCGCCGAGACCGGGATTGCCGCATCCCAGGCGCAACTCGATGGCGCGCGCGCCGCCATAGAACAGGCCCGCCTCGACATCGCGCGCGCCGAGATACGAGCCCCATTCGCCTGAATCGTCGGCGCCGAACATGTTGAACTCGGCGATTACCTGTCGGTCGGCGGGCGCGTCGCCGCCATCGTAGACCTCGATCCGATGCTCGTCGTCGCCCAGGCCAACGAACGCGCGGTCGGCGCCCTGGCCAGGGGCCGGGCCGCCGGCGCCAGCATCATCGGCGGCTCCACTGTCACCGGTACAATCGCCTTCGTCGCCGCCGAAGCCGATCCGAAGACGCGCACCTTCCGCATCGAGGTCTAGGTCCCCAACGCGGATCTCGCGCTGCGCGACGGCTTGACGGCGCGGCTTACCATTCCTCTCGGCGAGCGCCGCGGCTGTCTGGTTCCTTCCTCGGTGCTGACGCTGGCCGATGACGGCACCGTCGTCGTCAATCTGGTTGGCGCCGACAATCGCATCGTCTTCGACCCGGTCGAGATCATCGACGATTCGCCGGGAGGCCTTTGGATTGGCGTGCGCCGTGCCGCGTGTGAAGGGCTGCTCGATGCGCGCGACCACCTTGCCGTCGGGCCCTGCCTGTTCGATGCGCAGCGTGTGCTCGCCGGGACCGAAATTGTGCGACGGGCGCAAAGGCCAGAGGCCCTGTTGGTCGGCCTAGGCGGCCCCGATCTATTCGTTGTCAAGATATACCTGCAGGCGGGCGCCAGGCTCGGCGCGGCCGGACAAGATGACGCGTCCGGTATCGTCGTAATCGATGGCGCCGAGCACGGGCGCGTCGCCACGCAGCATATTTTCCGGCACGACGAATCCCAACAGCGGCCGGTCGGCGCCCATCTACGGCTGCGGCGCGGGCGTGCCATCGGGGCGAAGCGCCTGCTGCGGCACGACGAAGCCCGAAAGGTAGCGCGACGGCATGTCCGGCGTCTGCAGCACCTCGCTGGGCCCTTCGCCGGTGCGCCGGCACGGCGACGGCGAGCGAGCCGCGGGACCAGGCTGGCCGGGAACGCTCTGGCCGCGCGCCGGCACCACGACCACCACGACGCGGCGGACAGGCGCGGGCCGCCATCGCCGCAATCGGCACTCAACGACAATTCGTGGCGGCCGGCGGCGAGCGGCTCGCCGGGAACCAGGACCCATTCGCCGCGGCTGTCGTAACTGACCGTGCCGACGATGCGCTAGCCATCGCGCACGACGATGGTGCAGTCGATATCGGCGCGCACGGCGACAACGAGGTTGCCGTAGGGGTCGACGCGCACGATATCGAAGGCAGGCCTGGCGGGAGATCCTGGCGTGGCCGGGGTGGGCGCCGGCGTGCCGGCTGGGACGGCGCGTTGGCCACAGGTGTCGTCGCCGGCGCGTCGGGCGACGGCAGCTGGAAATAGGCGTAAATGCCAACCAGTGCGGCAATGAACAGGTTGGCGACTCCACCGAGTATCCGGGACCGGTTTACGCGCGCGCCTTTCGTGCCAGCTCCCTGTCGACGATTCGTCTTTACGCTAGTATGGCGCAGGTGTCGATAGAACCGCCGGCTCCCGCCTTCCCAGCAAAGCCCCGGAATCAGCCATTTGCAATGCCCCATCCCCTTGCCGTCGCCGTCTACTGCGGATCGTCCGATCACGGACCCGACAGCCACCGGCGCCTTGCCGCCGCGCTCGGCCGCACCCTTGCCGAAGCCAGCGTGACGCTGGTCTATGGCGGTGGCCGCATCGGCCTGATGCGGGCGGTCGCCGACGCCGCCATCGCCGCCGGCGGCGAGGTGATCGGCGTCATTCCCACCTTCCTCGACCGCCGCGAGATCGGCCACCATGGCGTGGCTCGGCTGGAGGTGGTCGCCAGCATGCACGAGCGCAAGGCCCGCATGGCCGAGCTGTCGGACGCCTTCGTGGTGCTGCCGGGCGGCCTCGGCACGCTCGACGAGGCCTTCGAGATCGTCACCTGGCGCCAACTCGGCCTGCACGACAAGCCGGTGGTGGTGCTCGACAGCGACGGCTACTGGGGCCCCCTGCGCGCCCTCGTCGACGCCATCGTCACCAATGGCTACGCGCGCGCCGAGCACGGAAGGCTGTTCACCTTCCTCGACCGGCTGGAGGACGTACTGCCGGCGCTGGCGGCCATCACCGGGCACGACCAGTCGGTCGACCGCGCCCGCCTCTAGAGCCCCGCGCGGAGGGTTGCGGCCGGCCCACCGCCTCGCCTATGTTCCGCCGCCGGCCGATGGGCCGGCGTGCCACGCGGCCGGCCGGCACACCGCCTTCCGCAGCACTCCCCCCTCCTTCGCCCGTCCTTCGCGGAGAGCCGTGGCATGATCAAGATAAAGGTGAGTAACCCCGTCGTCGAACTCGACGGCGACGAGATGACGCGCATCATCTGGCAGTGGATCCGCGAACGGCTGATTCTGCCCTATCTCGACATCGACCTGCTCTATTACGATTTGTCGGTCGAGAAGCGCGACGCGACGAACGACCAGATCACCATCGACTCCGCCAACTCCATCCTCAAACACGGCGTCGGCGTCAAATGCGCCACCATCACCCCCGACGAGGCGCGCGTCGCCGAGTTCGGCCTCAAGCAGATGTGGCGGTCGCCGAACGGCACCATCCGCAACATCCTAGACGGCACGGTGTTCCGCGAGCCGATCGTCATCTCCAACGTGCCGCGCCTGGTACCGGGCTGGACCAAGCCCATAGTCATCGGCCGCCATGCCTTCGGCGACCAGTACCGCGCCACCGACTTCAAGGTGCCGGGCAAGGGTAGGCTGACGATCAAATTCGAGCCCGAGGACGGCGGCAAACCGGTCGAGTACGAGGTGTTCAAGTTCCCCGGCGCCGGCGTGGCGCTGGCCATGTACAACCTAGACGAATCGATCCGCGGCTTCGCGCGCGCCTGCTTCAACTACGGCGTCGCCCGCAACTACCCGGTCTACCTGTCGACCAAGAACACGATCCTCAAAGTCTATGACGGCCGCTTCAAGGACATCTTCCAGGAGGTGTTCGACACCGAGTTCAAGGCCGAGTTCGCCAAGCGCAAGCTGGTCTACGAGCACCGCCTGATAGACGACATGGTCGCCGCCGCCCTGAAGTGGGAAGGCGACTTCGTGTGGGCCTGCAAGAACTACGACGGCGACGTGCAGTCCGACACGCTGGCCCAAGGCTTCGGCTCGCTCGGCCTGATGACCTCGGTGCTGCTGACGCCGGACGGCAAGGCCGTCGAGGCCGAGGCCGCGCACGGCACGGTGACGCGCCACTACCGCGCCCATCAGCGCGGCGAGGAGACCTCGACCAACCCGATAGCCTCGATCTTCGCCTGGACGCGCGGCCTCAAGTATCGTGGCCAGTTCGACGGCACGCCCGAGGTCACGCTCTTCGCCGAGACGCTGGAGCGGGTCTGCATCGAGACGGTCGAGAGCGGCAAGATGACCAAGGACCTCGCCATCCTCGTTGGCCCGAGACAGCCACACCTGTCGACCGGCAAGTTCTTCGACGCCATCGACGACAATCTCAAGCACGCGCTGTCGAAGTAGCGTCGGGCGCGCCGAAAGCGACGAGACCACGCGATCCTCGCCCTTCGAGACGCCCGCTGCGCGGGCTCCTCAGGGTGAGGACCTCGGGGGAACACGGTGTTTATGCAAACAAGAAGGGCCTCATCCTGAGGAGCCGGGGATAGCCCGGCGTCTCGAAGGACGAGGCCCGGCGGTGGAAATGTGGCCCGATTGCCCGCGCCGCCGTTACGTCATCTCCCGCATGGCCGCGTCGAGGCCTTCGAGCGTCATCGGGTACATGCGGCCGTCGAGGATCTCGGTAACGCCGCCGACGGAATCGAAGTAGCGCCAGCGAGTCGGCGCCACCGGGTTGATCCAAACCGTGCGCGGGAAGCTGCGCACGAGGCGGCGCAGCCACACCTCGCCCGCCTCCGGGTTGTAGTGCTCGACGCTGCCGCCGGGCGCCGTCAGCTCGTATGGCGCCATGGCGGCATCGCCGACGATCACCACGCGCCAGTCCGGCGGGTACGTGTTGATGATCTCCCAGGTGTCGATGCGACGGTCGTGGCGGCGGCGGTTCTCGCGCCACAGGCTCTCGTAGACACAGTTGTGGAAGTAGAAATGCTCGAGGTGGCGGAACTCGCCGCGCGCCGCCGAGAACAGCCGCTCGCAGCGGCGCACATGCGGGTCCATAGAGCCGCCGACATCGAGCAGCAGCAGCACCTTGGCGGCATTGCGCCGCTCCGGCACCAGCTTCAGGTCGAGCAGGCCGCCGTTGCGCGCCGTGGCGCCGATGGTGCCGGGTAGATCCAGCTCATCCGCCGCGCCCTCGCGGGCGAAACGGCGCAGGCGGCGCAGCGCCAGCTTGATCGCGCGCGTGCCCAGCTCGACATCGCCGGAGAGATCGCGAAACTCGCGCCGCTCCCACACCTTGACGGCGCGGCCTTGCCGCTCGCCCTCGTCTCCGATGCGCACGCCTTCGGGGTTGTAGCCGCCGGAGCCGTAGGGCGAGGTGCCGGCGGTGCCGACCCATTTGCTGCCGCCCTGGTGCCTGCCATTCTGCTCCTCCAGCCGCTGGCGCAGCGTCTCCAGCAGCTTGTCGAGACCGCCCATAGACTGGATCTGGGTCTTCTCCTCGTCGCTCAGGTTGAGTTCGGCGAGGATGGCGAGCCATTCCTTCGGGATGTCTATGGTGGCCGCGTCGGGTGGCGATTCGAGGCCGCGAAAGACATGCGCGAAGACCTGGTCAAAACGGTCGAAATGCCGCTCATCCTTCACCATCACGGCGCGCGAGAGATGGTAGAAGGCCTCGACATCGAAGCGGGCGAGGCCGCGATCAACGGCGGTCAGCAAGTCGAGATATTCGCGTATCGTCGCCGGCACGCCGGCGCGCCGCAGCGCTTCGAAGAACGAGGCGAAGGTCGCCGTACCGCGTGCCGCCGCAGCGCGGGAGGTCATGTATTACTACCAGCTTGACGGTAGCACCCCCACCTCTCCATGCCCTCTCGGCCCCCTGGGTAGGAGAGGGTGATAATTGCTTCCGCGCCGCCTCCGTCAGCCCTCTCCGCCCACTGGGGGCGGAGAGGGAGGGGACCCGTCGGGCACGCGACGGGGAAGGTGAGGTGGGGGTGGCGCCAGGTCAGCACCGACGCTACTCGCGCGCGCGTTCGCGGCGGTTGAGGAAGGCCAGCCGCTCGAAGAGCTGCACGTCCTGCTCCGATTTGAGCAACGCGCCATAGAGCGGCGGGATCGCCTTGCCGGGTTCCTTCTCGCGCAGCACCTCGGGCGAGATGTCCTCGGCCATCAGAAGCTTGAGCCAGTCGATCAGTTCCGAAGTCGATGGCTTCTTCTTAAGGCCCGGCACCTCGCGCAGTTCGAAGAACACCGTCAGAGCCTCGCGTACCAGGCGGTGCGAGATGTCTGGGTGATGTACGGCGACGATGCGTTCCATCGTCTCTCGGTTGGGAAAGGCGATGTAGTGGAAGAAGCAGCGGCGCAGGAAGGCGTCGGGCAGCTCCTTCTCGTTGTTGGAGGTGATGATGACGACTGGCCGCTGCCGCGCCTTCACCGTCTCCTTCGTCTCGTTGACGAAGAATTCCATGCGGTCGATCTCGAGCAGAAGATCGTTGGGGAATTCGATATCGGCCTTGTCGATCTCGTCGATCAGCAGCACCGGCCGCTCCGGCGCAGTGAACGCCTCCCACAGCTTGCCGCGCACGATGTAGTTGGAAATGTCGTGAACACGGGCATCGCCGAGCTGGCTGTCGCGCAGCCGTGCCACGGCATCGTATTCGTAGAGCCCGTGCTGGGCTCGCGTGGTCGACTTCACATGCCATTCGATCAGCGGATGGCCTAGCGACTGCGCCACCTCGCGTGCCAGCACCGTCTTGCCCGTACCCGGTTCGCCCTTGACCAGAAGCGGCCGTTCGAGAGTGACCGACGCATTCACGGCAATGGCTAGGTCTGGCGTGGCGATATAGCTGTCGGTACCCTGGAAGCGCATGAAGTAACCCGTCCGTCGGCGAAGGTTGCTATCACTCGATTACTCGGCGGCGGCACGCTGCGACAGCGCCTCGGCGACGGCATCGATGGCGGCGCCGGTAAGCGCGCCGTCCGGCCCGCCGCCCTGCGCCATATCGGCCCGCCCGCCGCCTCCCTTGCCGCCGAGTGCGGACACACCAGCGCGCACCAGTGCCACGGCATCTACCTTACCGAGCAGATCATCGGTGACGCCGACGACCAGCGAGGCCTTGCCCTCGAAGGAATCGGCGACGGCGACGACGCCGGAGCCGACCTGGCGCTTCAGCTCGTCGACCAACGATTTCAGTTCGCGCGGGGGCACGTCGGCGACGGCGCGGCCGATATAGCGCACACCGCCGATGGTGCGGGCGCCACCGCCGGCCGACGCCGCTTCCCCGCCGCCGCCCGTGGCTAGGCGACGGCGCGCATCGGTCAGCTCACGCTCCATCCGGCGACGCTCCTCGACGAGTTGGACGACGCGTCCGGGCACTTCGGCCGGCGGCACGCGCAGCGCGTCCGCGGCCTCGCGCAGCAGCCGTTCCTGCCCAGCCAGATAACCGCGCGCATCCTCGCCCGTCAGCGCCTCGATGCGGCGCACGCCGGCGGCGACGGCGCCCTCGCCGACGATCTTGAACAGGCCGATATCGCCGGTGCGGCGCACATGCGTGCCACCACACAGCTCGGTCGAGAAATTGCCGCCTGCCGCGGGCTCGGCATCGTCTACGGGACCGCCCATAGAAACGACGCGCACCTCGTCTCCATATTTCTCGCCGAACAGGGCGAGCGCGCCGTCGCCGACGGCCGCCCCGGGCGTCATCAGCCGCGTCGCCACGTCGACATTGAGCGCGACGCGGCGGTTGACCATGTCCTCGACATCGGCGATTTCCTCGGACGAGAGCGGCTTCTGGTGGCTGATGTCGAAGCGCAGGCGGTCGGGCGCAACCAGCGAGCCCTTCTGCGTCACATGGCGGCCGAGGCGTCGGCGCAGCGCCTCGTGCAGCAGATGCGTCGCCGAGTGGTTGGCGCGCAGGCGGTTGCGCCGCCGCTTGTCGATGCGCAGTTCGGCCACGTCGCCGACCGCCAGCGCGCCGCGTTCGACCTTGCCGAGGTGGACGACGAGATCGCCCAGCTTCTTCTGCGCCTCGGCGATGGAGATCTCGCAGCCGCCGGCGGTTAAGGCGACGCCCGTATCACCCATCTGGCCGCCCGACTCGCCGTAGAACGGGGTCTGGTTGACGACCATGGTGACCTCGTCGCCGGCCTTCGCCTTCTCGACCAGCTGGCCGCCGACGACCAGGCCGACGATTCGCGCCTCGGCCTCATCGGCGTCGTAGCCGAGGAACTCGGTGGCGCCGACCTCCTGGCGCAGGTCGAACCAGACGGTCTCGGTCGCCTCCTCGCCGGACCCGGCCCAGGCGCGGCGCGCGGCGGCGCGCTGTTCGGCCATCGCCGCCTCGAAGCCGGCGGTGTCGACCGCGCCGCCCTGGCCGCGCAGGATGTCCTGCGTCAGGTCGAGCGGAAAACCGAAGGTGTCGTAGAGCCGGAAGGCGACGTCGCCGGGCAGCGTGCCGCCGCGCGGCAGCCGCGCGGTCTCCTCCGCCAGCAGGCGCAGGCCGCGCTCTAGTGCCTGGCGAAAGCGTTCCTCCTCTAGGAGCATGGTCTCCGTCACCAGCGGCTCGGCCCGTACCAGCTCGTGGTAGGCGGATCCCATGCTGGCGACCAGTGTCGGCACAAGGCGATGCAGTAAGGGATCGATCGTGCCTAGCAAATGAGCATGACGCATGGCGCGGCGCAGGATGCGGCGCAGCACATAGCCGCGCCCCTCGTTCGACGGCAGCACGCCATCGGCGATGAGGAAGCTGCCGGCGCGCAGATGGTCGGCGATGACACGATGGCTGACGGCGCGCTCGCCATCGGCCGAAGTGCGCGAGGCGGCGGCCGAAGCCTCGATCAGCACTCGCAGACCGTCGGTGTCGTAATTGTCGTGCTTGCCCTGCAGCACGGCCGCGAGGCGCTCCAGCCCCATGCCGGTGTCGATGGACGGGCGCGGCAGGTCGCGCCGGTCGCCAGGCGCCACCTGCTCGTACTGCATGAAGACGAGATTCCAGATCTCGATGAAACGGTCGCCGTCCTGTTCGGCGCTGCCAGGCGGGCCGCCGGGAATGTGCGGGCCATGGTCGAAGAAGATTTCCGAGCACGGGCCACACGGGCCGGTATCGCCCATGGCCCAGAAATTATCGGAGGTGGCGATGCGGATGATGCGGTCCTCGGGCAGGCCGGCGATCCTGCGCCACAGCCCGAAGGCCTCGTCGTCCTCGGCATATACCGTGACCAGCAGGCGGTCCTTCGCCAAGCCGTATTCCCGCGTCACCAGATTCCAGGCCAGCTCGATCGCCACGTCCTTGAAATAGTCGCCGAAGGAGAAATTCCCCAGCATCTCGAAGAAGGTGTGATGGCGCGCGGTGTAGCCGACATTCTCCAGGTCGTTGTGCTTGCCGCCGGCGCGCACGCATTTCTGTGCCGTCGTGGCACGCGAATAGGGACGCTTCTCGGCGCCGGTGAAGACGTTCTTGAACTGCACCATGCCGGCATTGGTGAACAGCAGCGTCGGATCGTTGCGCGGCACGAGCGGCGACGACGCGACCGGCGTATGGCCGTTGGCCGCGAAGTAGTCGAGGAAGGCCTTGCGGATGTCGTTGGTCGACGGCATGGCGGACCCGATACGCTGCCGGCCCGCCCCCGCTGGTCGGTGGCGCCGGCCGGCCGGACCGCGCGGTTTTACAACCCGGATTGATCAGAGTCGAGACTGCGGGGCCCGGCGCGCGAGCGGACTCCGGGGCGTGCGCCACGGAAGCCGCCCCGTCTTCGCTCTGTAGGAACGAGATTATGGGATACGAGATTACGGGAGCGTCGATCGCGCGTGCCGGGGGTGCCGGCGAAGCGCGGCAGACCCTGCCAACGACGAAGCGCAAACCGAACGGACAGCAAATCGACGTGGCGTCTAACCGCCCTCGATCGGGATGTCCGACAATAGGCCAAGGCCCACTCGGCCGACCAGGCTTCCGGCAGGAACGACCCCCGGGAGGGGGCCCGTTCGGCGACGGGTCAGGCCGCCGCCGACAGCCATGCTGCGCCGGCCGGACGCTTGTGGAAGGCGCCATCCTTCATGATCGCTTGCAGGTTGTCGATGTTCTGCAGTACGGCGACATCCTCGTATGGCCGTCCATGAACCATAATCAGGTCAGCCAGGTAACCCTCCTTCACCTGCCCGAGACGATCGCCCATCTGCATTGCCTCCGCCGCATAGCGGGTCGCGGTCGCCAGCGCCTCGGCCGGCTCATAGCCGAAGTAGCGCACGAAATGGGCAAGATCGCGGGCGTTGGTGCCGTGCGGAATACCTGGCAATCCGTACTCGCCGCCGATCAGCACCCGCACGCCGCGTCGCCGCAGCGACTGATACGTGGCGCAGACCTGCTCGAACTGTACCTCCAGTCGCTCCCTGGCCGTACGGTCCATGCCCGGGATGGCGTTCTCGAACAACTGCGCATGGAAGGGCGCGACCGCCGGACCGAGGAACACGCGCTCCCTGGCAGCCTCGATGGCGTCCAGCGTGCGTTCGTCCGCGTATTCGCAGTGGTAGAGGAAGTCGACGCCCTGGCGCAGACACATCTGCACCGACTCGTTGGCGCGCGCATGCGCGGCCGTCCGCTTGCCGAAAGCGCTGGTGGTCTCGACGACGGCGGCGATCTCCGCCTCGGTCATAACCGTGGCCTGCGCCGGCGCGTGCGGCATGGTCTGGTGCCCCGACACGGCCATCTTGATGATATCGACGCCTTCGCGGCAGAAGGTGCGCGCCACCTGCCGGTAATTCTCCACACCGTCGACCACCATGCTGATCGTCTGCACATCGAAATGCAGGCGCCGGTCGTCGCCGAGGCCGCCCGTCACCGTCAGCTCCGGCGTGGCCGCCAGAATTCGCGGGCCCGGGATCCGGCCGGCCTCGATCTCGTTGCGAATCACGACATCCAGCCTGGCCTTGACCGACCCGGCGCTGATAGCGCCGACAAAGCCGGCGTCCAGCAGGGTTCGGGCATTGTGCATGGCGATCAGGGTGTGCTCCTCGGCCGGGATCGCCCCCCAGTCATAGAAATTCCTGAGGCCGGGAAAGGGGATGTGTGCATGGCCGTCTATCAGTCCCGGCATAAGAGTGGCGCCGGCGCCATCGACGACCGCAGCGCCGCTACGCGAGATCTGCTGCGCACCGGTGGCCACCTTGGCGATGCGGTTGCCTTCCACCAGCACCTCGCCCGGGAAGGCTGCCTTCTCGTGGGTCCAGACCGTAACATTGGTGAACAGAGTCGCAGCCATCTGGCTTCCTCTTCCTCGAGCGCAGCGGAAGACTAAGGACGGTTCCGGGTTCGGCACTCCCACCCCGCCAGCCGGCCGGACCACGCGGTTTTACAGCCCTGACCCGCCAGAGTCGAGGCTGCGCGTGGGCGTTCCGGATGGGCCAGCCAGGCCTCTCCCCGCTGTGAAGCGGGACGCCAAACGCGATTGGCCGCCGGGTGGCGCCCCGGCGGCCAATGCAGGAGAGCGGCCCGGCAAAGGGACCGCGCGTCAGCCGGCGGCGGCTTCGCCGTCGGCATCCTCTTCGGGCCCGGTGAGCATGGCGTCGGCGACGAGGCCGGCGTTGGCGCGCACCTTGGCCTCGATCGCGTCGGCCATGGCCGGATTGGCTTTCAGGAACTGACGGGCATTCTCACGGCCCTGCCCGATGCGCTCGCCATCGAAGGAGAACCAGGCGCCCGACTTTTCAACCACTCCGGCGGCGACGCCGAGGTCGATCAGCTCGCCGACATGCGAGATGCCCTCGCCGTACAGGATGTCGAACTCGACCTGCTTGAAGGGCGGCGCCATCTTGTTCTTCACCACCTTCACGCGCGTCTGGTTGCCAACCACCTCGTCGCGGTCCTTGATCGCGCCGATGCGGCGGATATCGAGGCGCACCGAGGCGTAGAACTTCAGCGCGTTGCCACCGGTCGTGGTCTCGGGGCTGCCGAACATGACGCCGATCTTGTGACGAATCTGGTTGATGAAGATGACGGTAGTGTGCGAGCGCGAGATCGATCCGGTCAGCTTGCGCAGCGCCTGGCTCATCAGGCGGGCGTGCAGGCCGGGCAGCGAATCGCCCATCTCGCCTTCCAGCTCGGCGCGCGGCACCAGCGCCGCGACGCTGTCGACCACCAGCACGTCGATGGCACCGGAGCGCACCAGCGTGTCGGCGATCTCCAGCGCCTGCTCGCCGGTGTCGGGCTGCGAGATCAGCAGATCGTCGAGGTCTATGCCGAGCTTCCTGGCATAGCCGGGGTCGAAGGCATGCTCGGCGTCGATGAAGGCGCCGATGCCGCCGGTCTTCTGCGCCTGGGCGATGACGTGCATGGCGAGCGTCGTCTTGCCCGAGCTTTCCGGCCCGTAGATCTCGACGACGCGACCGCGCGGCAGGCCGCCGATGCCGAGGGCGATGTCGAGGCCGAGCGAGCCCGAGGGGATGACGCCAACATCGGTCGCCTTGGCCTCACCGCCCAGCCGCATGACCGAGCCCTTGCCGAAGGCGCGCTCGATCTGGGCCAGCGCCGCGTCCAGGGCCTTCTGCTTGTCCTGCATGGTCTCCGCTTCGACGACCCTGAGCGGCGAACTCGCCATCGGAACTCTCCTTCCCTTGTTCCACACCCTGCGTCGGGGCCGCAAGCGAAGCCCGTGCCGCTGGGGAGACCGGCATTGTACATGTTTCGTTCCGCGTCGCAAGTTCCGATTTAGTTCCGGATCATTTTCCGCCGTAATCGTTTATTTTCAACACGTTAAACGAATGACGGCAGGATGGTAGCCGCTCCAGGATCGGCACCATACGCCGGGCGAAAAAGCCGGCGGCGGAGCGGCCGGTAACGCGGCTCCCGCCGGCCGGCGATCGCCGGAGCGAGGATTTGCCGCGAGTCGGGACCGGCCGGCCATGCCCATACCTGCGCTACGCCACGGGCGCGGGGCCGTGCGGGATGGTCGCCCAGAACTCTGGATCGTGGCCGTAGAACACCCGCGCGCCGGCATCGCGCATCGCCCGCAGCTTCCTCAGCGAGGCAAGCTGGATGTCCTTGTCCCAGGAATTAACCGGCGCCTGGAAGGTATCGAGGGTCTTGCATAGGTAGCAGGCATCGCCGGCCAGCACGACCTCGCCGCCCGGCAGGCGCACGCGCAGCGACTGGTGGCCCGGCGTGTGGCCGGGCGTCGGCAGGCAGACGACCGAGCCGTCGCCGAACAGATCGTGCTCGCCGTCGACCCGCCGCACATCGTGGCCGCAGTCGAATTCGTCGGGCTTGTAGCCGCGCGCGAAGGGATCGTCGAGGCTAGCGGCATAGTCCCACTCGGCGCCCTGCACGACGATGCTGGCGTTGGGGATCTGCGCCGTGCCGCCGGCATGGTCCCAGTGCAGGTGGGACAGGACCAGCGTGTCGACCTTGCCGGCATCGGCCTGGCATTCGGCCAGCCGCGCCGCCACCTCCTCGCCCGGCTTGTAGGCCACCTTGAAGACGCTGCCGCGCTTGCCGAGGTAGCCGACCGCGTCCTTCTGCACGGCCAGAGACAGGCCCGAATCGTAGACCACGCGGCCCTTGTCGTGCTCGATCAGGTATACCGGCACCGGCACCGTCAGCTCGCCCTCGTCGCCAGCGAGGAACATGCCGCGCGGCAGCGTGATCCAGCCGCAGGTCATGGCGTACATCCGCACAGTCATCGGCGTTCTCCCGGCACGATTTGCGCGATCAGGCCCGAAGGCGACGCACGAAGCAAGTGAGCGACACGGCATGGCAGCGGGTTTCGGCGATTCTTCCTCTCTGCCCCGAGGGGTAGAGAAGGTGATCGGGAGGCCGCCCTCACCGCCCGCCCGCGCCCTCCAGCACTTCCTTCACCTTGCCGGCGAACTTGGCGAGCGAGAAGGGCTTGGGCAGGAAGTCGAGGTTGGTGGCCTCGCCGAGGCGGTTGCGGAAGGCTTCCTCGGCGTAGCCGGAGATGCAGACGACGCGCATGCCGGGGGTGCGCTCGCGGACATGGCGTATGAGGGTGGGGCCGTCCATTTCCGGCATCACGGCGTCGGTGATCAGCAGGTCGCCCGGATAGTCCATGACGTCGAGCATCTCCAGCGCCGCCTCGCCGGTGCGCGCCTCCAGCACCTTGCAGCCCTTGGCGCGCAGCGCGAGGGCGGAGAACAGGCGCACGGCGTCCTCGTCCTAGACCAGCAGGATGGTGCCGGCGCCGGTGAGCGAGGCGGCGGCCGGCGCGTCGGCCTCGGCGCACGCGCCGTCGGCGGCGGCCGGTTGCTGCCAGCGCGGCAGCAGGATCTAGAAGGAGGTGCCGGTGCCTGGCGCGCTCGCCACCGTGACGAAGCCGCCGGCCTGCTTGACGATGCCGTAGACGGTCTAGAGGCCGAGGCCGGTGCCGTGGCCGATCTCCTTGGTGGTGAAGAACGGCTCGAAGATGTGCTCCATGTTCTCCGGCGGGATGCCGATGCCGATGCCGGTGTCGGCGACCGACAGCGCTACATACTGGCCGGCCGGCACGATCTCCGCGCCGCGGCGCTGCGCCACGGCCATAAGGTGTTCAACATCATCTTCCCGTTCTGACCGCGGATCGCAGAAAGAAGCGGGGGCGGTCGCGAAACCGGCCCCGCTCCATTTCGCCCACCGCCGGGCCTCATCCTTCGAGACGCCGGGCTGCGCCCGGCACCTCAGGATGAGGCCCTCGAGGTTACACGAGCGCTCCGCTTCCCACGCCCCTCACACCATGAGGAGCCCGCGAAACAGGCGTCCCGAAGGGCGATGGGCATCGCGGTGCCTAGAGACCCATCGCCGCCTCGTTGACGCGCTGGCTCCAGCGTGGGTCGTTACGCTCGATCGTGCCGAGGAAATTTCCGGACTTAAGCGTCAGCACGTCGTTGGTGCCATCCGAGTGGATGAACGACAGCGCGTCGCGCAGCAGCTTCTCGATCGGGTTTTTCTTCATGTATCCCGTCGCAGCCCACAGCTCGAAGGCGTCCATCGCCACCTTCGCCGAGGCCTCGGAGGCGAACACCTTCGACATCGATCCGACGCGGACATCCGGATTGATGCCGGCGCCCCACGCCGAGTACCAGAGGTAGTTGCGCGCCGCGTCGAGCAGCATCGTCATGCGGGCGAGCCGCGTCTTCTGGATCTGGTGCTCGAAGATCGGCACGCCGCTCTGCACGCGCTCGCGGGCGTATTGCAGTGACACGTCGTAGCAGCGCTGGGCGACGCCGAGCACGGTGGCGCCGGCCTGGATGTTAGAGCCGAACCGGGTCAGCAGCTGGCCCAGTTCGATCAGCGCCTGTCCCGGCTTGCCAATGCGATCCTCTTCGGGAATCTCGCAGTTGGTGAACTCCAGCGTGCCGTTCTGCACACAGCGCTGGCCGAGCTTGTCCCACACCTCAGTGCATTTGTAGCCCGGAGTCTTGTCGGTGAGCAGGAAGCCAGACATGCTTTCCAGCGGCGGCTTCGACAGGTCAGTGCGGGCCATCACATAAATGACCTTGGCAATACCTCCGTTGGAGATGTATCGCTTGGTACCGTTCAGCACCCAGCGGTCTCCCTTCTTCACCGCGGTCATACGCACGCCGCCATCCGGATGGTTGTAGGGCAGGATCGAGTCCGAGCCAGACATCGGCTCAGTCGCCGCCGCCGCCAGCACGCATGTAGGGTCGTTGACCACCAGCGGCATCCAGCGCTTGCGCTGCTCGTCGGTGGTGAGGTGGGCGATCATGGTCATGATCTTCCACGTCTGGTCGAAGGCGACGCCCATGCCGAGGTCACCGTAGGCAAGGCACTCGCCAACCATGGCGCAGGTCAGCACGTCGGCACCCTCGCCGCCCCACACCTTCGGCACCGTCATCGTGCGCAGGCCGAGGCGCGAGGCTTCGCGCACTATGTCCCAGTCGAACGCCGCGGCCGGATCGGCGATGCGGTCGCTCTTCTCGGCCGAAGGGATCATCTTGCGAATGGCAAAGTCGAGCGCGATCTCGCGCAGTTCCTTCTGCCGTGGTGACAGCGTGAAGTCGACCATGGGTTTCCTCCTGATTGACGTTTGGCGTGGTGGCGTATTGTCGGGTAGGGCTGGACGGCGGCTCAGTCGTAGGTGAGCGCGCCGCGACCGAGCAAGCGCTGGGCCTTGAGGTCGTCGAACAGGCTTTCGACCTCGGTGAAGTGGCGACGCGTTCCGACGACCGGCTTGATCGCTCCGCGCGACATCAATTCCATCGTCTCGATCAGCTCGGCGCGCGACGAATGGCGCGAGCCGGTGATGATCTTCTCGGTCAGAATCAGGTTGATGGCGTCGATCTTCACCTCGGCCGGCGGCGTGGCGCCGATGATGACGGCACGCCCCGAGACGGCGAGAGACTGCACGGCGCTGGTGAAAGAGGCCGAGCTGCCGACATAGTCGACCGCCGCCTGCACGCCGCGCCCGTCCGTCAGCTTCTTCGCCGCCGCGGCGAGATCGCCGACTGCGCGCACATTGATCGTCTCATCGGCGCCCCACTGCTTAGCCAGTGCCAGCTTCTCCTCGGAGACGTCGGCGGCGATGACGCGGGCGCCGAACAGCTTGGCCACCTGCACGCCGTGGATTCCGACGCCGCCGCCGGCGCCAATCAGCAGCACGTCATCATGCGGGTTGACCTTCGCGCGCTCGCGCATGCAATGCCAGTTGGTGTTGACGGCATCGGCGGCGACGGCCGCGGCCTCGTAGGCCAGCCCGTCGGGGATGGGCAGGAAATTGTCGGCCGGCAGGCAGACGTAATCGGCGTAGCCGCCGTCACGATGCACGCCGACATAACCTTTCCAGTTCTCACATAGCGTCTCGCGGCCGCCCTTGCACCAGCGGCACCAGCCGCAATTGAGGTAGAAATAGACGGCGCAGCGCTGGCCGACCTTGACGTTGGACACGTCCTCGCCGACCTCGACGATGTCGCCGCCCAGCTCGTGCCCCATGATTCGCGGCGCCTCGCCGCCGAAAATGCCGGTGCGCATCGTCACCAGCGTCAGTCCGACACCGGCGGCGCGCACATGCATCAGCGCCTCGCCAGGCGCCGGCTTCGGCACCGGCCTATCCTCGAGGCGGAAGGCCTCGCCCCATTTGGGCACGACCATCGCACGCATCGTCGTCCTCCCCAGTATTGAACGTTTGTTCAATGTTGGCCGAGGTAAGCGTGCGCGCTCAAAATTGTCAATCGATCACGGTTCGGCTGCTTGCATCATGGGCTGTGCACGGCGAACACGGCCGTACCGTTTCGCCGGTAACGCCACGACCGCTTTCGCCTCGGAATTCCGTAGATACGGCAGACGAGCCGGACAACGTGCCGACGCTGGCTCAATCGTCGCGGTGGGTACGTTCCATGCGTTCGTGGCGCTCCTGCGCTTCGATCGACAACGTGGCGATCGGCCGGGCCATGAGGCGACGCAGGCTGATCGGCTCGCCGGTCTCCTCGCAATAGCCGTAGGAGCCGTCCTCGATGCGGCGCAACGCGCTGTCGATCTTCGAGATCAGCTTGCGCTCGCGGTCGCGGGTGCGCAGTTCCAGAGCCCGTTCGGTCTCCAGCGAGGCGCGGTCGGCGAGGTCCGGCTCGGCGAGACTGGTTTCCTGCATGTTGACGAGCGTCTCGGACGACTCGCGCAGCAGTTCCTGCCGCCAATCGAGCAGGCGCTGGCGGAAGAACTCCCGCATCATGGGGTTCATGAAATCTTCCCCGTCGGCGGGCACGTAGTCCGGGGGCAATAACGTCGCAGACATGCCTTGTCTCCGAAAGACCAACAACCAGCATCGCCGGCCCGAAGCGCCGAAACCGACGACTTCGCCTGCTGCCCGGATGCCGCGCTGCGCCGCTTGCCCGGGCACGCAGCCCGTGCCGTCACCGGCTGGTCTGCGATGCGCGCGCCTATTGGCCTTCCAGGCGGTTACGAGTCAAGCGGGAAGTGGTGACAGAGCCGTGTAGGCGCGGCCGCCCGTCGCACTGCCCCGGCCGGTCAGGCGTAGGACAGTTTCGCCAGTTCGACCTTGGTGCGAAGTTCGATCTCGTCCAGCAATTCGCCGAGCCGGGAATCGCCGCCGGTGGTGCTCCGCTGGCCGAGCTGGACCACGAGGCGTTCTAGCGTGGCGCGCGGCAGGCGGCCCGTCAGCAAGCCAACCCACACCTCGTCGAGGCGTTCGCGCAGATCCTCGCCGCGACAGACGCCGGCCTTGCGGGCGCGGCCGTCCACCGCGTCGTCGGCGCCCTGCACGGCACAGCATTCGAGCGCGTGTATGGCCCGCAGAATCTGCCGCAGGCGGCGGGGTTCACCGCGTCCACAGCGCCCAACACAGCGCCGCGAGAGAACTTGCAAATGATGTCTGAATATATGCGTCGTTTCATCAAGGGCGAGCCAACTGTGCAGCCGGATTGGCGTGTGCCTGCCGGGGAGATGAAGCGGAAGTAAGGCGTCAAGATCGGCATGGAACAAAGCCGCGCTGCCAACTTGCAAAAGTCTGCCCGCGGCGATGTAGAAGCACTACGGCGAGACAAGGTGCGCGAAGAGGCCGCAGCACTGCTTGGTGATCCTAACGCTGCTGTTTTTGATAGACATTGGGCGCGCCTCGCCGAAGACCCCGCGCGGGGTATTTTCACCGCTACGCAAGAGGGGGTCATTACGCCAGGTAAGCAGTACGGTCAGCTCAAGCAGAGCGTGGCTGATTACGCAAAGACCACGGGGCGGTCTGTCCGAGATGTCAGCGCAGACATCTGGACGGGCATCCGAGAGACGATTAAAAACAAGTCTGAATTATTCGGGCAGAGGTACAGGGGTTCCGCGATAACTGGTGACTCAAAATCCTACGCGGATCACTTCGAGGAACTGATTGCCGACAAAGCCAAGCACCTCGGCATTACGCTAAAGCAGATGGAAGCCAAACTGCGTGCGGGCGATGCTACTTTGATGTCGGCACTACTCGCAACTCCGGTGGGCCTGATGGCCTTTCAAGAGTGGCAAGGACA
>SHWB01000002.1 GCA_009691025.1 Alphaproteobacteria bacterium | reverse complement strand
TTGACCGCGACGATCCCCTCTTCGGCAAACCGCTTGTCCGTCCAGTAATCGGTGTTGCAGCGGAGGTCTAGGTCAAGCGGCGTGTATTGGCAGGGGCGCGCGAGATAGAGCAGGTCCGGCGAAGGGTCGGTGGCCGCGAGCTGCAGGCCTATCGGGTGGATCGGCGTCGGATCCATCGAGGGCTCGAAGTGGGACAGCCAGGCCAAGCCGTCCCCTTCGATATAGACGACCAGAGGCGCAGCCGGATCGCGCGTCCGTTCGAACGCCGTCAGAATGAACGTGTCGGTGCGGATCAGAGAACGCGTCAATGAAGCGGTCTGATTTAGCGAATCGGCAGTTCCGCGCCGATCGAAGGACGCGCATCCAGCCACCAGCAGGACGCCTCCGGCGGCAAGCCAGGCGCGCGCGATTCCCTGCAGCGCATGAGGCCGTTCATGATCTCGCGCAGGTTCACAGAACGCTTGTCGCCGCCCAGTTTGGCGGGAGGAATCAATGGGCCGATAAGCCTCCATCACTCGTCCGTCAAATCGCTCGGATAGCGCAACCCTGAACGCTCGTAGCGTCCACGATTTCCCGTCGTCCACATCGGAGGCTCCCTAGAATCAGGGGCCTAATTTGAATCACAAATGATTCAAATTGTGCAATATCTCATCGGACAGACACTAAGGTATGAAACGAACGGTCATCGTCCATTCGAACCTGCATGATCTCCTTCCACCGCGTAGTGTAGTGAGGTGACATCTGGTCCTGGCGCATACGCCACTCAGCATTCTTTGCCGAAATTCCAAGCCCCACTGAGCCCCGACCAAAACGGTCATTAATTCGATCCACAGCCTTCATCAGATTATATCCACTAGGTATCTGATTTGAAAAAAGGTTGGGCTGAACATCGGCGCCAGATGATAAGTCCATCAACAGGATACCTGCCTTGCGCCATGCAAAACAGTCTCGCCAGATCCTATCAAATATTCTCATCGCCGCCGCCACTATCACGCGACTGTCGGCGGTAGGCGACATGAAGTTTGTTGATGCTGAAGCGGAGTGCTGGGGCGCCGCTGTTGCATAAGTATCAGTGCTTATGAAAACCTTCATAAACCCGCAGACTTGACCGGAGTGCCGAATTTTCTCTGAGGCGCGCTCGGCAAATGACACAACAGCGTTTCTTACCTGATTTTTGTCCGTGATGGCGCTTCCAAATGACCGTGAGCAACAAGTGGTCTTTTTGGGTGCCGGCTGTGTGTCGAGTTCATGGCAGGGAATGCCGCGAAGTTCATGAACAGTGCGCAGCCCAACGACGCCCATACGCTGCCGAATCCAACCATCCTGCGCATTTCTGAGATCTAACGCGGAAACTATGCCTCTCTCCCCGAGCATAGCGGACCACTGCCGCCCGATCCCCCAAACATCGCCAACCAGTGTCTTTCTAAGCGCTGCATCCACCCACTCTGGATGACCGGCAAGATCGATGACTCCATCGGCTTTTGCCGATGCCTTTGCAAGCTTATTGGCAATTTTTGAAAGCGTTTTGGTCGTCCCAATCCCGACAGACACTGGAATGCCAGTGCATTTCCTTGTGCGCGACCGCAGATCACGAAACCATGCCGTCAGGTCTTTCACAGGCATACGATCAAGATCAAGGAAGCACTCGTCGATACTATAAATCTCATGCCTTGGGGCCGCCGCCGATAAAATACTCATGACACGCTCTGAGAGATCTCCATAGAGCGCATAGTTAGAGGAACGAACGACGACGTTATGATCTTTAATTAGGTCGCGGATTTTGAACAAAGGAACGCCCATAGCGATCCCAAGGGCCTTTGCCTCAGCCGATCTCGCCACAACACAGCCATCGTTGTTTGAGAGAACAACTATAGGGCGACCATTCAGACCAGGTTGAAAAACGCGTTCGCAAGACGCATAGAAATTATTGCAGTCGACAAGCCCAAACGTCGGCACGGCAGTTATCGATCACAGTGGCGACGGATGCTGTGGGTGACAACGCCCCAGACTTCACAGCCCTCATCGTTAATTGGCAGGTCTGGGAAGAGAGGATTAGCAGCGGCGAGGACCCATGCACCATTAGGATTTCTTAAGCGCTTCACAGTGAGGTCGCCATGCAGCACGGCGATAACAATATCGTCGCTTTGGGCTGTCAGGCTGCGGTCAACCACCAGCAGGTCACCGTGAAATATGCCTGCATCCTTCATAGACTCACCGGTGGCTCTTGCGAAGAAGGTGGCGGCTGGGTGACGTATCATGTGTTCGTTGAGGTCGAGCTTCCCCTCAATGTGGTCGTCCGCCGGGCTTGGGAAGCCTGCTTGGACGCTGGAACCATAAAGTACAAGTTCAAGCTTGGTTGGTTCGGAGGTGAATGAAAGCACGTCGGGAAGCCTCATCTGACATGTCGAACAAAAAGTGAACACATTCGTGGCGATCCGTCAACTTGCGCTCGAGGTGGGAGTTAATATTTGTCGGATCCAAGCCATCGACAGAATACGCAGCCAACCCTGCGCGGGGATTGGTCAGTAGCGGATTTTGGCTAAGAGACACTTGGATTTCAGCTCTTTTTCATCCGCCATCTACTCCTCCACACGGATCGTCGCCCGTGTCGGCGCGGCGCTGCTGCTCGGATAGGGACGCATCCGACCCGCGCTCCCGTTTCGCCGGCGCGGGCGACGATCTACGATGCCTGGGCGCATCGCGCACTTGCAGGAGTGCTCTCCCATGAACAGCGATATGACCGCCGACGACACCACCGATGGCGAACTCGAAGACGAGTCTCTCGACCGTGTGCGGTTCGGCGTCTGCTGCCCCTGCGGCTGCCGCGAAGGCTCGGGGGTCAAGACCGATCGTTGATTCACCACACCGACGGGCGCGGGGGCAGAGGGCCAAACGTCCGCCTCCGCGTTCCCGTCGTATCGCGTCGATGATGCGTACGGCCGGGACTACCCGCGCCGTCGTGGCGCCGCCCGGACAGGGGTGCGCCGCGCACAAGACATCCCGTATCGCCCGCGCGGGCAACGGTCTGTAGCCTCCAGAGGCGCATCACGCACCCTCGGGAGCTCTGTCCATGAACAGCCATACGGTCGACGATGAGACCATCGAGGGCTAACTCACCGACGAGTCCCTCGACCGTGACCACGTCATGACCGCCTGCGTTAGCGTCAGCTCGGACAGGAACTAGCGTTAGTTCTCGGCACCACCGCCGTCCGCCTCCGTGGTCGCTTCAGCGCGCGCGACGCAGGTCGCGCCAGCCAATCCCCAGCAGGACCAGAGCCACCAGCCCTTCCGCCGCGATGACTCGCACGGCCGTGGCGGCGCCGAACCACTCGGCCATCAGCCCAATATTGGCGGCGCCGACCACGCCGGAACCGATGCACAGCGTCACCAGACCGAACAGGCGCCCGCGCATGTGCGGCGGCGCCACGCTGTAGATCAGCGTGCTCTGCATCGCCGAGAAGCCGGCCATGCCCAGCCCGACGCCGAACAGCACCACCGCCATCGGCACGACCGTGGTCATCCATCCTGTCAGGAAGATGAACACGAGGTACATCAGCGTTCCGTAGTAGTAGAGGCCGCGAAAGTTCCAGTGCTGCAGGCATACGGCGATGGTCAGCGTGCCGACGAAGGCGCCGCCGGCTTCCAGAGCCGCCAGCAGTCCAATCCAGTCGGCGCTCAGCATCAGCACGTCGCGCCCGAGGACCGGCACCATTGAGACGAAGGGGAAGCCCCAGACGTTGAAGACCACAGTCACCATCAGGATGCACAATATGTCGGGATTGCGCGCAGCGTATGCGAAGCCCTCGCGCAAATCGGAGACGAGGCGGCTGGGCGCCCGCGCCTCGGCGATCTCGGACACGTTGGCGGGAAGCAGGAACACCATGGCGACGCAGACGACATAGAGGCAGGTCGTCAGGGCGAAGGCGCCGTCGGTGCCTAGCCATTCGTACAGCACGCCGCCGATGAACGGCCCAATCATGCGGGTAAAATTGTTGGTGGCGCTGTCGAGGCCCATCGCCGGACCGATCCGCGCCGCGCCGGCGATATCGCCAAGGATGCGCCGGCGCAACGGCATGTCGCAGGTCCACACCAGGCCGGCCGCGACGCTCGCCGCCGCCACCACCCAGTAGGAGGGAAAGCCGAATAAGAACAGCGCGCACACGCTGCCCGATATGAGGCCGGCGCCGATGAGTGCCACGATCAGCAGAAGGCGGGGCGAGGTGCGGTCGGCGGCGGCGCCGACGAGCGAGCCGAACAGGCTGAGCGGCGCCATGCGCAGCATGACGAGCAGCGCCACGAGGAAGGGCGAGCCGGTGGTGTCGTAGGCGAAGATGCCGACGACCAGCATCTCGAGCCAGCGCGCGATGCCGCTGCACAGGCCAACCAGCCAGATGCGCCGGAACAACGAATCGCCGACCAGCGCCCCGAGGCCGGGGCGCGCGACCTTCGCCGCGATATCGCCTGTCGCCGCCATGGCGAACGGGCGTGTACCGCCGCCGGCCCCGCGGGGCCGGCGGCGGTACACGCCCTGGCCTGTCAGTTCGCCATCATATTCAGCGCGAGGGCGACGTTCGACGGGTCCGGGCGCAACTCGCCGGCATGGATGCGCCGCGTGATCTCCACCACCGCCGCATTGGCCGGCGCCGCTTCGCCGCGGCTGGCGTAGTCCTCGACGACGAGTCCGTTGATCATGTCGACCTCGCTGAAGCGCCCCTTGATGTGGTCCTGCTGCACGCAGTCGCGCGCCGCCGGGCCGACATCGCGGGTGAGCTTGTCGAGCAGCTTCTCCAGCAGCCGGTTGGTGTCCTTCACCTCCTCGGCACTGAGGCCGAAGATCGGCTGGATGGTATGGCCGCGGTGCTGGCCGGCGGCGAGCGCCTCCGTGCCGGCACGCATCATCAATTCGCGCACGCCCGGCGTCTTGAAGCAGTCGTAGAGATTGATGCCGGCTAGAGCGAGCGGGCCGAGGCACATAGAGTTGACGACGAGCTTCATCCATTTGGCCGACAGTATGTCGGTGGAGACCGACACCTTGCCAACATTGCGTAGCAGCGCGGCGATCTCCTCCTCGCGGCCGGTCGTCGAGGGATGCACGCTGCCAACGCCAAACCAGGTATGCGGCGGCGGATTGTTGCGCTGGACGATGCCGGGAATGAAAATCTCCGAAGACATCTCTAGCACGCAGCCGACGGTGCGCGACGGCCCGACGATCGCGGCGATGTCGTCGACCGTCATGGCGTTCTGCACGCCGACCAGCAGGCCGTCATCGGCGAGGTAGGGCTTGATCAGCTCGGCCGCCCAGCGCGTGTCGTAGGCCTTCACCAGCAGCAGGACGTAGTCGAACTTGCCGGTCATCGTCGCCACGTCGCACAGATGGTAGGCGCGCACGGGAACGTGCACCTCCTCCTCTGGCATGCGGATGCGCAGGCCCTCCTTGCGCATGGTCTCGACATGGTCCGGCCACTGGTCGATCAGGACGACATCGTGCCCCGTGCGGATCAGGTCGGCGGCCGTGCAACTGCCATTGGCGCCGGTGCCGAGTACCGCGATCTTCTTGTCTTTCATCCATCTCCTCCAGCGCGAGCGCGATCGACGGTTCCTTGCCGGTCCGCCACGGGGTCGCAGCCGGATGATAGCCCACGCGTGGCCGAATCGCATGGCACCCACCGCAGGGCGGCCATGTGCGGCGAGAGGGTCGGCCGGCGCCCCGGAGCGGGGGGGGGCTCGACGGCGCGGGCCGGAATGTGGTGGATTGCCCCACGCTTCGAGCAGGATGGTCGGGGGTCGGGTGCGCCGCGATACGGGTGCCCGCCGCTTCCGGCCGCGCTTAGCTTCCGTCCCATCAGGCTTCTGTCCGTATAGACCGTGAACGTCTCCCGCTCCGTCGATGCTTCCGCCGACCGGCCCGCCGCCTCGACCGCGAGCGCACGGCCGGTCATCGCGCGCGCCTACAAGGGCCTGCCGGGCGACAGCGAGGCGACGGCCGGCGGCGATTTCGTCGTCCTCTGGCGCATCCTCCGGCTCGCCTTCCGCTACAAGTGGCGCCTGTCCGTCGCGGTCGGCGCCGCCATCGCCGCCGCCGTGTTCCATCTAGCGGTGCCGCGCCTGCTGGGCCACGCGGTCGACGGCGCGCTCGGCCTGCTCGGTAGCGAGGCCGTCGGTCGCGCGGTGGCGAGGGGCGCGCTGGTCGACGCGGCACTGGTGCTGCTGGCGGTGGCGATGCTGCGCGGCGCCTTCACGCTGGTCCACAACTACAATGGCGAGTCGATCAGCCACCTCATCGCCTACGATCTGCGACTGGCCTTCTACAACCGGCTGCAGCACCTGAGTTATTCGTTCCACGACCGCGCACACACCGGCGGGCTGATCACCCGCGGCATGCTCGACATCGAAGGCGTGCGAATGTTCATCAATACCGGCGCGCTGCGCGTCGTGCTGCTGGCGGTGCTGGTCGGCGCGGGGGCCTGGATGCTGATCTCGACCGACCCGTTGCTCGGCGCGCTCAGCCTCATCTTCGTGCCGTTCGTCGCCTGGCATTCGGCCACCGCCCGGCTGCGGCTGCGCACGCTGTGGCTCGCCCTGCAGGACCGCATGGCGGTGATGGGCCGCATCATGGACGAGAACCTGACCGGCATCCGCGTGGTCCGCGCCTTCGCCGCCGAGCGTCACGAGATGGCAAAGTACGACGTCGCCGCCGCCGAGGCGATGGCCCTTGTCGGCCAGCGCATCCGTACCCGCGTCGGCTCGACCACCATCGTCACCTTCGCCTATTTCGTCGCCATGTGGCTGGTGCTGTGGGTCGGCGGCCAGCGCGTGCTCGACGGATCGATGACCGTCGGCACGTTGACGACCTTCCTCGCCTTCATGACCATCCTGCAGATGCCGGTGCAGCAGATCGGCATGATCGTCAACGCTATCGCTCGCGCCTCGACCTGCGGCGCACGCCTGTTCACCGTGCTCGACCTGCAGCCCGAGATACGCGACCGCGACGGCGCCCGCCAGCTCGTCGTCACGGACGCCGTGGTGCGCTTCGAGGATGTCGGTTTCGCCTATGGCGGACCCGACGGGCCGGCCGCTCTGCGCGGCGTCATCTTCGAGGTGCGGCGCGGACTGTCGCTCGGCATCGTCGGGCCGCCCGGCAGCGGCAAATCGACCGTCGCGCATCTGCTGACCCGGTACTATGACGTCGATAGCGGCCGCATCACCATCGACGGCCAGGACATCCGCGACGTCACGCTGGCGTCGCTGCGCGGGCAGGTCCGGACGGTTGCGCAATCGCCGCATCTGTTCACCACCTCGCTCGCCAACAACATCGCCTATGGCAATCCCTGGGTGGCCGAGGAGGACATCCGTGACGCCGCCGCGCTGGCGCATATCGACGGCTTCGTCGAGGGTCTGCCGGAGGGCTACGAGACGCTGGTCGGCGAGCGCGGCGTGTCTCTGTCGGGCGGCCAGAAGCAGCGCGTCGCCATCGCCCGCACGGCGATGCTGCGGCCGGCTATCCTCATCCTCGACGACGCGACGGCGGCCGTCGACGCCGGCACCGAGCAGAGCATCCGCCAGGCGCTGGCCGTGCGCATGCGCGACTGCGCGACCATCATCATATCGAATCGCCTCGTCGCGCTGCGCCAGGCCGACGAGATCGCCTTCCTCGAGGACGGCCGTATCGTCGAGCGCGGCACGCACGAGGCGCTGATCGCGCTGGGCGGCCGCTACGCCGCGCTGCACGCGCTGCAGAGCACCGACGGCTCAGACGGGCAGGACGATCCCGTCGCAGCGGGGGGCGCTCAGTGACCGCCGCTACCAAACACCGCTCCGGCCGGACGCGCCCTCCGCGCGCCATCGTCGGCTCGCAGATCGACCGCGACGAGGAGATGTTCGGCAAGCTGTTCGACGGCCATGTCGTTCGGCGCTTCCTCGATTATGTACGGCCCTATCGGCTCGAGACGATGCTGTCGCTCGTCGCCGTGCTGATCGTCACCTTTACGCAGCTCGCCATTCCGTTAATCATCCGCCACGGCATCGACAACGTCATCGCCGGCGGCGAGCGCGGAACGGCCGTGCTGCTGGCCACGGTCGCGGTCTTCGCCGTCGTCATCGTCGTCAACTCCGCCGCGAACTGGTGGCAGGACACGCTGGTAAGCGGCATCGGCGAGCACGTGATCTTCGATTTGCGCCGCGGCATGTTCGCGCATCTGCAGGATGTGGCTCTGGCCTTCATGGACCGCACGGAAGTCGGCCGCATGATGTCGCGCCTGCAGGGCGACGTGAACACGCTTCAGGAATTTCTTGAGAACTCGATCTCGGCGATCGGCGACATCGTGCTGCTGTTCGGCATCGTCGCCATCATGCTGGCGCTGAATTTCGAGCTGGGGCTGCTGACCCTGTCGGCCCTGCCGATCCTGCTCGTCATCCGCATCGTCTGGCTACCGCGCGCGCGCGCGGTGTTCCAGCGGGCGCGGGAGACCAATTCCAGCGCCAACGGCGCGCTTGCGGAGGGAATCCACGCCGTCCGCACCGTGCAGAGCATGGACCGGCAGACGGTCAACCTCGATCTGTACGACGACAAGGCGCACGAGAATCTACGCGCGCATCTGCGGGCGGCGAAATTCGCCCAGGTCATGGTGCCCGTGGTCGACACGATGACGGGCGCCGCAATGGGCGTCGTCGTGGTCATCGGGGGCACGCTGGTGCTCGACGGCACCCTCGATGTCGGCGTGATGGTCGCCTTCCTGTTCTACGTGCAGAGATTCTTCGACCCGATCCGCTCGCTGACCATCCAGTACAGCGTGATGCAGCGCGCCATGGCTTCCGGCAGGCGCATATTCGAGGTGCTCGACGTGCCGCTGGCCATCGTCGACAAGCCCGGCGCCTATGACCCCGCGGCGTCGGTCGGCGCCATCGAGTTCCGCGATGTGAGCTTCGCCTATGTCGCGGGGCAGCCTGTGCTGCGGCAGGTCAGCTTCGCCGTGCGGCCGGGCGAGGTGGTGGCTCTGGTCGGCCCGACCGGATCCGGCAAGACCAGCATCACGGCCCTGCTGCACCGCTTCTACGAGGTCGACAGCGGCGCCGTGCTGATCGACGGCGTGGACGTGCGCAACTGGACAAAGGCGGCGCTCGGCCGGCACATCGCCATGGTGCTGCAGGATCCGTTCCTGTTCACCGGCACCATCTTCGAGAATGTCCGCTTCGCCAAGGACAATGCCACGCGGGACGATGTCGAGTTGGCCGCCCGCGCCGTCGGCGCGCACGATTTCATCGCCCGCCTACCCCTGGGCTACGACACCGTGCTCGAACAGCAGGGGCGCAACCTGTCATTCGGGCAGCGACAGCTCATCAGCTTCGCCCGCGCGCTGGTGGCCGATGCCCGCATCCTCATCCTCGACGAGGCCACCGCCAACATCGACAGTTACACCGAGCGACAGATTCAGGTGGCGCTGAAGCGCCTGCTGCAAAGCCGTACCGGCATCGTCATCGCTCACCGTCTCGCCACGGTGCGCGGCGCCGACCGCACCGTCGTGCTGCAGGAAGGCCGCATCGTCGAGACCGGCACGCACGCCGCGCTGCTGGTTAAGGGCGGGCTGTACGCCAGGCTCTATGCCTACAACTACGCCTCGTTCGACGACATCCCGCCGGCGCTGGTACGCGACGCGGTGGCGGCGACGATGCGTACCTGAAGCCGATACTCGCCTGGTCGGCGAGGCACAGGGCGTGACCGTGCGGAAGCTCGGGTGCACAAGTTGGCCCGCCCCCAGACGCTCGTAAGGGTCGATCTGAACGTTGATCTCGTAGCGCCCGACGCGCACGCGGCACTCGAGGAAGCTGCCAGGATAGACCGGCAAGCCCACGATGACCCGGCCTAACGGCTGCCGGTTCCCGCCCGGCGACCAATGATGATTGTCGCCCGAGCCGCAGGGGGCGCCGTGACCGGACGTGCGCCGCCATCACCTGGCGCAGACCGGTGCCGTCGGCGTCGCAGGCGGCCTGGTGGCGGCACGACAGTTCGGCGAGTTCCGCCGGCATCGCCACTTCGCGGGCGAAGGTCGGCCGCGCCGCGAGACGTTCGTACCACGCGGCGAGATGCGGGTAGCGCTCGAGTGGAAAGCCGATCGCCTTGACCAGAAAGACGGTGATCCACCACGCAATGTCGAGCGCCGAGAAGCCGCTCTTCAGCAACCATTATTCCGCTCCAAGCCGCCTGTCCAGCTCGGCGAAGCGCGGCGCTAAAACATCGACGGCGGCGAGTATCTGTGCGTCGGTGATGCCGCCATTCGCCTTCATGCCGCGCCAGAAGGCGACCTCGATCGGCCTGCTCCTGTCGACGACGCCGTCGACTGTGCCCGAGCCTTCTTTCTCGTAGGGATCGACGGCCTTCTGGTCCTTCATCATCACCTCGACCGGGGCGAGATAGCGGAAGGTCAAGGCACGCAGATGCAGGTGCAAATCGTCCTCGACCTTCATCGAGGCCAGCAGCTCCGTCCGCTCGCGGTGATATTCGGGCAGCCGGCTCGGCCCGTCGAAGCCCGCGTCGACATGGCGGATGATGTCGTTGCTTTCGATATGCACCTCGCCATCATGCACCGGCGCCGGTACCAGCCCGCGCGGATTGATGCCGAGATAGCGCTCCTTGAAATTCTCGTAATTGGTCAGATCGGCGTGGTGCGAGGTCCATGGCACGCCCTTCTCGTTGAAGGCGATGCGTGTCTTCTGCGAGCACGAAGAGCCCGCAAAATGAAAGAGGTGCAAGCCCTTCCAGTGGAGAACCTCGGTGGTGCGGGTGTCCGAACGGGCCAGTTTGACCATCGTCGCCTGCCTTCTTCTTGTCCGGCGCAGCCACGGGCGCCGTTGCCTGTTTCCTCCTTTGCGAGGCTATTATGCGCCCGCGGCCTTGGTACAGGAGTTTCCATGCCAGCGATGCAGGGCAAACGCGCCTTCCTCGAATTGCTGCGCCAGGAAGGCGTCGGGGTGATCTTCGGCAATCCCGGCACGACGGAGTTGCCTCTGATGGACGCGCTGGCGGTCGAGGACCATCCGCGCTACGTGCTCGGCCTGCAGGAGGCCGTGGTGATGACCATGGCCGACGGCTATGCCCAGGCCTCCGGCAATCTCGCCGCCGTCAACCTGCATGTGACGCCAGGCCTCGGCAACGCCATGGGCATGCTCTACGACGCGCAGAAGGCCGGCGCGCCACTGCTGGTCACGGCCGGCCAGCACGAGCAGGGCTTCAATGTAACCGAGCCGATCCTCTACGCCGATCTGCCGCCCATCGCTCGCCCGCTGGTCAAATGGTCGGCCGAGGTGCACCGGCTGGAAGACCTGCCGCGCATGATCCATCGCGCCGCCAAGACGGCGCTGGCACCGCCGACCGGGCCGGTGTTCCTGTCCCTGCCCGGCGACATCCTCAATGCCGAGGCCGATATCGACCTCGGCACGCCGGTGCGCGTGGCGCCGCACATCCGGGCAGACCCGGCGGCGGTGCGTGACGCCGCTGCCCTGCTCGCCGCCGCGCGCAGCCCGATCATCATCGCCGGCGACGCCGTCTCGCAGCACCACGCCCATGAAGAGGTGGCGGCGCTAGCCGAGCTGATCGGCGCGCCGGTGCATCTGGAAAGCGTACCTAGCACGGCGGGCTTCCCCACCTCTCACCCGTTGTTCCGCGGCCTCAGCCATCGCCTGCCGGCGCCGATCCGCAAGCTGCTCGACGGGCACGACGTGCTGCTGTCGCTGGGCGGCGATCTGTTCACGCTGTCGCTGCCGGACAAGGTCGAGCCGATTCCGCCCGGCTGCAAGGTCATCCACCTCGACCTCGATGCCTGGGAACTGGGCAAGAACTACGCGACCGACATCGCCATGCTCGGCAGCCCCAAGACGACGGTGCCGGACCTCGTCGCGGCGCTGGAGGCGTCGATGAGTTCGGCACAGAAGGCGCAGGCCCAGGCGCGCCGCGCCGGCCTCGTTGCCACCATCGCCAGGGAGCGCGCGGCGCTGCACGCGCAGGCACGCGCACTCGCCAACAAATCGCCTGTCATGCCGCTGGCGTTGCTGCAGGCTATCGGCGAGACGCTGCCGAGGAACGCGGTGGTCGTCGAGGAAACCCTGTCCTCCGCCCCCGGCCTGCGCGAACTGATCGCCAGCGACGACGAGCAGAGCTTCTTCGGCATGCGCGGCGGCGGCATCGGCTGGGGCATGGGCGCCGCCATCGGCGTGAAGCTCGCCTTGCCCAACCGGCCGGTGGTGGCGCTGATCGGCGACGGCAGTGCCATGTACACCATCCAGGCGCTATGGACGGCGGCGCACGACAGGGTGCCGGTCACCTGGGTGATCTTCAACAACCGCTCCTACCGCATTCTCAAGCAGCGAACCAACGCGCTGCGCGGCTACTCGGCCCAGCTCGACCGCTTCGTCGCGATGGATTTCCTCGACCCGCCGATCGATTTCTGCGGCCTCGCCAGATCGATGGGCGTGACGGCGCATGCGGCGACAACCATCGCCGAGGTGCGCGCGGCCCTGAAGACGGCGATCGCCTCGGGTGTTCCGACGTTGATCGAGGTCGAACTCGACCGCGCCTTCAAGCCGGTGTGAGGCGGGGCCTCCAAGGCAATTTACGATAGATCCGAACGGAAGACTCGTCATCCCGGGCGAAGCGCGTAGCGCGGAGACCCGGGACCCATGAACATCAGACCGTGGCCGCCTCGCACTGTCCGGTGTTCATGGGTCCCGGATCGCGTCCGCTGCGCGGCCTTGTCCGGGACGACAGTATAAAATCCAGTTTGAACGGATGCCGCCCTACCCCCACAGCTCCTTCGTCTCTTCGCGCGCGCCATCGACCATCGCCGAGAGCTTCGCCCAAGCCACGTCCTCGTCGATCAGGCACTGGCCGACCCAGGTGGAGAAGCCGCAATCGGTCGAGGCGATCACGTTCTCCCGCCCCACCAGCCCGGCGTAACCCCCGAGCCGCTGGGCGATCAGGCGCGAATGCTCGATGTGATGCGTCTTGGTATCGATCACGCCCGGGAGCAGGGCCATGTCATCCGGCAGCCTGACCTCCCTGAACACTTCCCATTCGTGCTCGTGGCGGGGATTCGCCGCCTCGAAGGAGAGGCCGCCAACCTTCGCCTCGATGATCGTCGCGATGATGGGGGCTTACGTAGTTGCCCCAGCAGATGTGCAGGCGCACCTGCTCGGGCGGAATACCGTCGATGGCGTGGTTGATAGCCTCGACGGCCAGTTCTATCCGGCGCTGGAAGGGCGGCCTGTCGTCCGCCTTGCACAGGTTACGTGGGCGCTGAGCGCCATGTCGTGGGCGTCGATCTGCAGCACGTAGCCGGCCTCGGAGATCGTGCGATACTCGGCCCGCATGGCTTCCGCCGCGGCCTCGAGATAGGCCTCGTGCGACGGATAGTAACGGTTGGGGAAGTTGAACTAGATCTGGCCGGAAGTGACGGCGGGGATGAAGGCCTCGGCGACATCGACGCCGGCCAGCGCGGCTTTCAGTTTGTCGGCGTCATCCGCGAGCGCGCCTTCGTCGCGCAGCCCGATCGGACCGACGCATTCCAGCAGTCGGTGCGCTCGCGTGTCGGCGTGGCTGGCCGACCAGCGCTTGCGCACGTTGGGGAATTCTAGCATGTCCGTCGGCGTGCCGCTGACAGGGCTGCCGCCAAAGCCCGTGTAGCGTTCGATGATGTAGTTGCTGAAGCCCGGCTTGCTCATTTCGCCGTCGGAGACCACGTCGGTGCCAATATCCTCCTGGTGTCGGACGACCTAGCTCACCGCCTCCCGCACGCGCGACTTCAGCCGACCCGCATCGACCTCCTCGTCATGGAGCTTGCGCACGATCATGTCGACCACATCGGCGGGCCGCGGCAGGCTGCCAACAGGGCTGGTAAGGGTCCGCTCGGTACTGTGCCGCATGGCTGTGCTCCAGGATGAGGGGAATGAATCTCCCCTGCGCAATACAGCCACTAACCTGCGGCGGGACCGTAGTCGTGCACACAGCGGCACAAAGTCCGCGACAGCGTCAAGATGGCACGCACGGGCCTCGGAGCGACCCCGATTGCCCAAGGGGCGACGGCCCGGTAGCGTCCGGGCGTCGCGACGCGGCAACGGGATGCCTTGAGGAGAAGCAGGATGTTCACCACCGCCATCGGCGCCTTGCGCCTCGACCGCATCGACGAATTGTCGGGCCCGGCCGTCAGTCCGCGCAAGCTGCTGCCGGAACTGCCGCCCGACGCCGAGGCTCGCCATGCGAGCTGGTTCGCGCCGACCTTTTACGACCCTCAGAAGGACGCGCTGATCCTCAGCCTGCATGGCTGGATCGTCCGCACCGGCAAGCACACGGTGCTGATGGAGGCCTGCGGCGGCAACCACAAGAACCGGCCGGAATATCCGCGCGTCCACCAGCTCGACTCGCCCTGGCTGTCGCGCCTGCGCAGCGCCGGCGTGGCGCCCGAGGAGGTCGACTTCGTCTTCTGCTCGCATCTCCATGTCGACCATATCGGCTGGTACACGGAGATGAAGAACGGGCGCTGGGTGCCAACCTTCCCAAACGCGAAATACCTGATGGCGCAGCGCGAGTTCGACAACTGGAACCACGCCACCCGCACCCTGCCGCCGCTGAACCTGCAGGGAAGCTGCTTCGAGGACAGCGTGCGGCCCGTGATCGAGAGCGGCCAGGCGGTGATGGTGGATGACGGCCACGAAATCGACGACGCGCTGAAGGTCGAGGCCTCCTACGGCCATACGCTCGGCCATTGCAGCCTGCGCGCGACGAGCCGCGGCGAGACCGGCATCTTCTGCGGCGACATCATGCATTCGCCCATCGAGATGACCTACCCGCACGTCAACACCTATGCCTGCGAGGACCAGGACGCGGCGCGCGCCACCCGACGCAGACTGCTGGAGGAAGCGGCGGAGTATGGCCACACCCTGATCCCGGCCCATTTTCCGCACCCCTACTCGACGGTCAGGGTAAAGCTGGCCGGCGACGGGTTCGCCATCGTTCCGAACGCGTGATCTTCGGAGTTCCGATGATGTCAGGCCTGCTGTCGCAGTTGCGAATAGGTGCGCTGGACCTGCCGAATCGAGTTGTGATGGCCCCGATGGGCCGCGCCCGCTCCGGACCCGACCGCGCACCAGGAGAAATCGTCGCACGTTACTACGTGCAGCGCGCGACGTCCGGGCTGATCGTCACCGAGGCATCCAGCGTCTCGCCGATGAGCGTCAGCCGGCCCGGTACATCGGCCATTTACGACGCGGCTCAGGTCGCGGGCTGGCGGCTGGTGACGGACCGGGTGCATGCGGCAGGCGGGCGCATCTTCCAGCAGCTCTACCACCTCGGTCGCAAGGCCGATCACACGCGCATGCCCGGCGGCGCGCCAATCGTGGCGCCTTCGGCCATCGCCTGCCACGGCAAGATAGTCGGCGCCAACGGCCCGGTCGACTTCGCCGTGCCGCGCGCGCTCAAAACCAGCGAGATCGCGGGCGTCGTCGGCGAGTTCCGCGACGCCATCCGCAATGCCAGGGCCGCCGGCATGGACGGCGTCGAGATCCATGGCGCCAACGGCTACCTGATCGACGAATTCCTGCGCGACGGCACCAACCGCCGCACCGACCGCTACGGCGGCGACATCGCCAACCGCGCGCGCTTCCTGATGGAGGTCGTCGAGGAGGCCGTCGCCATCTTCGGCGCGGACCGTGTCGGTGCGCGCCTCTCGCCGCATTTCGGCGTCGACGGCATCGCCGATTCCGACCCCGCGGGTACGTTCCGTTACATCGCACGGGAGCTTGGCGCGCGCCGGCTGGCCTATCTGCACGTCATCGAGGCGGTGGTGCCCGGCACGCCGCATTCGCCGCCGGAGATGAAGCCCCTGCTGCCGGCGCTGCGCGACGCTTTCGACGGCCCGCTAATGGCCAATGGCAGCTACACGAGAGAGGCCGCCGAGGCCGCCATCGCCGAAGGCCAGGCCGACCTCGTCTCCTTCGCGGCGCTGTTCATCGCCAATCCCGACCTGGTCGAGCGCTTCCGCCGCCGCTCCGGCTACAATGCCGCCGACCCGACTACCTTCTTCAAAGGCGGCGCGGCCGGCTATATCGATTATCCCGCCCTCGACGCGGTGCCTGACGGAGGGCCGCGCATACGAACGCGCAAGGAGGAACGCCGTGGGTAATTTCAGCCTCGTCGCCATGCTCAGCGTGAAGCCGGAGAACGCCGACGCCATGCGCAAGGCGCTGGAGGAGGACGCCCGCCTGTCGGTCGCCAACGAGCCAGGCTGCCTGCAATTCGACCTCTCTGTGCACAACGACGCGCCCGGCACCTTCGTGCTATACGAGGTCTACACGGACGCCGATGCCTTCAAGGCGCATCAGGCGATGCCGCACTACGCCGCGTTCCGCAAGGTGGCCGACGCGCTGGTGATCGACCGCAAGGCGCATTTCATGGAACGCTTAGTCACCGGCCAGAAGCCGGTCTGATCAACGCGCCCCATGCGCAGCGCGCCGTCCCGCCGGATCGATTCACCGTTGAGCATCGGGTTGCCGACGATATCGGCGACGATCTTCGCATACTCCTCCGGCTTTCCGGCGCGCCTGGGAAAATGCGCGGCATCGAGCAGGCGGTTGTCGGCGCCTTCAAACATGCCGTTGAACATGCGGGTGTCTAACGGGCCAGGCGAAATGGTCATGACACGGATTCCTGACCGCGCGAACTCGCGCACCAGAGCGATGCCCATGGCGATGACGCCGCCCTTGGACGCGGCATAGGCCGCCTGGCCGATCTGGCCCTCGTAGCCGGAGGTCGAGCCGGTGTTGACGATGACGCCGCGCTCGCCATCTTCGTTGGGCGCGCGCGCCATCATGTTGGCGGCGGCGAGGCAGATGACGTTGAAGGTGCCGGTCAGATTGACCCGCACGACGCGCTCAAACCAGGCGAGGTCGGCCGGCCTGCCGTCGCGCCCGCCCACCGCGCTGCCACAGCCGATGCCGGCGCAGTTGATCACGATGCCGGCCGGACCGTGGCGTTTGCGCGCCGCCGCGATGGCGGCCTCGGCCGAGTCCGCGCTGCCGACGTTGCATACGAAGCCGATGCAGCCGATATCCTTCGCCGTCGCTTCCGCCGCATCGCCGTCGAGGTCGAGCATCGCGACGATGGCGCCGTCCGCCGCCAGCCGCCGCGCGGTCGCCGCCCCGAGCCCGTATACGGCCCCCGTCACGATGGCCGGAATCCCAGCGATCTTCATGCAAACCTCCCCTGCCGCTGCGGCGGCATCTTGGCGCTGGCGCCGGCGCGCGGCGAGGCTATTCTAGCGTGCCCGCGCCGACCTGCCGGATCAGCCTTCGCCCCCGTTGCCGCATGACCTCCCTGTGGATTCCGCTCGTCGTCGCCGCCGCCTTCCTGCAGAACATCCGATCGGCGCTGCAGAAGCACCTGAAGGGTCGCCTCGGCACGACGGGTGCCACCTTCGTGCGCTTCGGCTACGGCTTTCCCTTCGCGCTGCTCTACCTCGCAGGGCTGGTGCTGGTCATCGGCCTGCCGCTGCCGACCCCGGGCGTGGAATTCTTCGCCATCGCCGCCCTCGGAGGCATCGCCCAGATTCTCGCGACCGGGTTGCTCGTCTCGCTGTTCGATGCGCGCAACTTCGCCGTCGGCACAACCTATTCCAAGACCGAGACGGTGCAGGCGGCGGTCTTCGCGATGATCTTCCTCGGCGAGGCCGTCTCGCCCGGCGCCGCCATCGGCATCATTGTCAGCCTCGTCGGCGTGGTCGCCATCTCGGCGGCACGCAGCCCGGCCGGCCTGCGTCAGCTCGCCACATCGTGGGCCCAGCGATCGGCGCTGATCGGCCTGGCGTCAGGCGCGCTGTTCGGCGTGGCGGCCGTCAGCTTTCGCGGTGCCTCGCTATCTCTCGGCGGCGTGGGATTTCTAGTGCAGGCGTCGTTCACGCTGGCCGTCGCGCTGGTCTTCCAGACGATCGTGATGACCGCGTGGATGGCCTGGCGGACACCGCACGAATTGCGCCAGGCGCTGGCCGCCTGGCGCGTTGCCGTGTGGGTGGGTCTCAGCGGCGCCGCCGCCTCGATGGGCTGGTTCACCGCCATGACCATCCAGCATGTGGCACTGGTGCGCGCGCTCGGTCAGATCGAGCTGGTCTTCACCATCGCCTCGTCGGTGCTGATCTTCCGCGAGCGCATCCTCAAGCTCGAACTGATCGGCATAGTGCTGGTCGTCGCCGGCATCGTCATCCTGCTGCTGCGGTGAAACCATTCTATTCGCCTCTCCCTATGGGAGAGGAAGACAATCAGCCCGCCCACCTACTTCGCCGGCAGCTTCCAGCCAATCCAGTCGCACAGCGCGCGGCCCATCACCAGGTCGAGGTCCTTGCCCTTGAGCCAGGGTAGTTCCTCGGTAAACATGGTGATGCACTGCTTCCACGTGCACGGCATGCGCGTGATGTCGGTGCCCCAGAAGCATCTCTGCGGCCCGAAGGCGTCGAAGATGCGGTGAATGTAGTCGTGGATGTTGCGATACGGGTAAGGGTCGCTCGAATTGCTCGGCGCGCCCGACAGCTTGACGCCAACATTCGGGAATTTCGCCAGCTTCAGCAGGTCGGGCAGCGTGCTGAAAGCGGCTGCGTCCTTCAGCACCGGCGCGACGCCGAAATGATCAATCAGCAGACGCAGATTCGGATGCTTCTCGGCGATCTGGGCCATCTTCGGCAGGGCAGTATGGGCGATGAAGCCGATCGGCAGGCCGAGGCGCTCGGCTTCCGGCCACAGCCAGTCGACCGAACCGTCGGTCGCCCAGTTGCGCTGGTAGGGCGCCATGAAGGTGAAGCGCAGGCCTAGCATGCCCGGGCGCTGCTTCCAGATGGCGAGCTTCGCCTTACCCGCGGCAACATCGTCGGTGGGAATCCAGCCGAGAATCGACAGGCGGTCCGGATGCGCCGTGGCCGCCTCGACGGCCCATTCGTTGCCGGGCGCCAGCGTCCCCGGCGGATGGATGATTGCGGCACCGACGCCGGCCTCGTCCATCTCGCGCAGCAGGTCTTCCCTGGAGAAGGTTCTGACCTGGCGGTGAAGCGCGTTCAGCGCCGAGTCGTACCAGATGTGGACCTGCGAATCGACGATCAGCATCGCGTGCTCCCTGGGCCTGGCCGCGTTTGCCCGGAACCGGCGCGACCTTACGCTACCGGCCTGCTGGCGGCAAACATTGCGGCCGCGGGGCGTAAATGCGCTCGACAGCGTGCGGCCCGCCGGCCATCCTCCGCGCCGTAGCCGCGCCCGATCCGGTCCCGTGTCCGTGAACGATCACGCCACTTCCTCCGCCGACGACCGCCTCGCCGTGCGCAAGCCGGCACCCGACTGGTTCCACTGGGCCGTCGTCCGGCCGAAGCGGTCGCTCACGGTGGCGGTCGAGGGCTGCCCGATCCACTATCTGCTCTGGCCGCACGACGGCAACGCGGCCGACGCGCCGGGCCTGCTGCTGGTGCATGGCGGCGGCGCGCACGCAAACTGGTGGAGCTTCATCGCGCCCTTCCTCGCCCACCGCTTCCGCGTCGCGGCGATGGATCTGTCGGGCATGGGCGACAGCGGCAGCCGCGAACGCTACGACGCCACGCTGCGGGCCGCCGAGATGCTAGCGGTCACAGAGCATGCCGGCCTCGGCCCGCGTCCCTTCGTGGTCGGCCACAGCTTCGGAGGCTACATGCTGACGCGCATGGCCTCTCTGTACGGCGAGCGGCTGGGCGGCGCGGTGATCGTCGACACGCCGATCCGCTCGCCGGAGGAAACAGCCAGCCGCCCACTGCCGCGCCGGCGCGACGGGCCGAAGCGCGTCTACGACGATTTCGAGGATGCGGTATCGCGTTTCCGTCTGCTGCCGACGCAGGATTGCGCCAACGCCTTCATCGTCGAGCATATCGCGCGCCATTCGCTGATGCCGGCGCAAGGCGGCTGGGTGTGGAAGTTCGACTGCGGGGCGATGGGCCCCGAGCGGTTCACCGAACCGTTCTCCGACTATTTGCGCGCCGTTAGCTGCCGCCGCGCCTACATCCACGGCTCCCGCAGCGCGCTCGCCACGCCGGCGACCGTCACCTGGATCGCCGGGCTGATGGGCCCACGGGCCCCGGTCATCGAGATTCCCGAGGCGCAGCACCACATCATGCTCGACCAGCCGTTGGCCTTCGTTGCCGCGCTGCGCGCGCTGCTCGAGGCCTGGCTACACGACGGGCAGGATTGACCCTTCACGCGCCTCCAGCCAGCGGGGAGGATGCGCGCCGCAAACGCCAGTCAGAAGGAACCCCAACATGCCATCGCGCCGCCGCGCCCGCCTTCGCGCCAACCTCGCCGGCAATGCCTGTCTCCGCACGGCGACGGTCTGGGACCCGGTGACCGCCCGCATCGCCGAGGATATCGGATTCGATGTGGGCATCCTCGCCGGCTCGATCGCCTCAATGGCCGTGCTCGGCGCGCCCGACCTGATCGTGCTGACCCTGACCGAGCTGGCCGAGCAGGCGCGGCGCATCGGGCGCGGCTCGGAATTACCGCTGTTCGTCGACGCCGACCACGGCTACGGCAACGCGCTCAACACCATGCGCACGATCGAGGAGCTGGAGACGGCGGGCGTCGCCGGAATGTCGATCGAGGATACCGAACTGCCGCAGCCCTATGGTCTCGGCGCGCAGCAGCGGCTGATCCCCATCGCGGAGGCCGCCGGCAAGATGCGCGCGGCCGTCGCCGCGCGGCGTGATCCCGGGCTGATCATCGCCGGCCGCACCAATGCGCGGGCGACCGACGATTTCGCCAACATCCTCGCCCGCGTCCGCGCCTACAGCGATGCCGGGGTCGATGCGATCTTCGCCGTTGGCCTGCGCTCGGCCGAGCAGCTCGCGGCGGTCGCTGCGGCGACGAAGCTGCCCCTCGTCATCGGCGGCGGCATACCGGGCACGACGCATGACGGGCTGGCCGCACACCGCGTGCGCGTCTCGATCCAGCCACATATCGCGCCTCTCGCCGCCATGCAGGCCGTGCACGACACGCTGGCTGCGCAGATCACCGGCGCCGATCCCGCCGCGAGCGTGAAGGTGGCCGCGCCGGCGCTGGTGGCCCGCGTTACCCGCGAGGACGACTACAAGCGCCGGCGCAAGGATCTAGCGGGCGACTGACCGGGGCTCAGGCGGCGTAGAGCTCGACTGGCGCCTAGAAGCCATTGAGGCTGTATCTGCCGGACCGGCTCGCCGCTAGGTCGGGCTGCGTGCGGTCGTAGACGGCACGGGTGACGAGAATCTCTCCGGCCGCAGAGGCACCCTGCGCCCGCGCCGCCATGTTGACGACGGTGCCGATGGCCGTCAGGTCGCGCTGGGAGTGGCCGAACTCGCCGAAACTGGCCGTGCCGTAGTCGATGCCGATGCCGAGCGCGGCGCGCGACAGTCCGTGGCTACGCAGCACCGCCGCCCCGCGGTCGACACAGCGCTGCTGTATTTCCCGCGCCGCCAGCACGGCGTTGTGGGCATGGTCGACATGGCGGATGGGAAAATTGAACACCGCCATGACGGCATCGCCGATGGTCTTATTCAGCAGCCCGTCATGCGCCCAGATCGCACTGGGGAATTCGTCATAGAAGGTACCCAGCAGCGTCGCCATAGATTCCTGCGACAGGGACTGCGTCAGGCCGGTATAGCAGCGCAGGTCGACGAACATGACGCTCGCGTCGATGGTGACCTTGGTGGCCTTCATGCCCCGCGTGAACATCATCTCGCAGACCGTGCAGGTGTTGGGATTCATGCGGCTGGTCCGGACACCAACGAGGCGGAATGGCACCGATGCCCGGCCGCGCAGGGGGATCGTCAAGTGCAACTGCTGCCAGCAGCCCTTGCAGATGACCGAAAGGTGCGGCGTCATCTTGCATATCTATGCAATCATCGGATAAAATTTCCCTACTTGCGCCAAATATACTATTGGATAAAGTGGCTGTTTAACCAAGGAGATGCCCCTTGAAAACCGATTTGTACACAAAGTTCATTTTAACAGTGATTGCTCTTGCCTTGTCAGGTATTGCAATACAACTAACCATCAAAGAAGCCCACGCCCAATCTGGCTTTAGCTTCACACCAAGTGGTGCGCTTATGGTCACAATATGTGACTTAGGTCACAGTTACCGCACCGTTGTTTGCGCTGAAGCCGCCAAGTTGGAACACCAATGACTTGGACACCTGAGCGCAAAGCCAAGAAGTCCCAAGCCATCAGGCAATGGAAGCCTTGGGCTAAGTCCACAGGGGCAAAGACCCCTGAGGGCAATGCGGTGGTGTCACGCAATGCTTTTAAAGGTGGTCACAGACCATGCCTGCGCCAACTATCAAGGTATTTGGCAGAGTAGTTTCAGTACACCCAACGGCTTGTGTAGATCTATGAAAATATATGTGTGCATAGTCACATAAGTATGCAAATATCGTTTTTATAATACTATGTGACAATAAGTCAAAACCCACATAGCCAAAAGCGCAAGATGGCATCAAATTTAAACAACAAGAACGTAGACCTGCTGATCAACAGGGCGCTTGCCGTCGAGGATGAGAAGGCGCAGGACGCTGATGCCTTGGGGTTCATGGCATGGGCTATGGTGCAAGCCACCCTTCCCCACCGCAAAGTTGTAGGCAATGAGTTCACCAGAAAGAACGTCAACTACAGCCTGACCATCCTCTCCCCAAGCACCATGGGCTTGCCCTACGGGTCTGTACCAAGGTTGCTGCTGGCTTGGGTGACCACCGAGGCGGTCAAGACCCAGAGCAGGGAACTGAAACTGGGCGGCAGTCTGAGCAGTTTTATGCGTGAACTTGACCTAGTCCCAACTGGCGGCAGGTGGGGGTCGATCACGGAGCCACCCTCGTGCGCGCCCGGCGGAGGATACAGCGGCGGTGCCGGGGAATATGGCCGCCGAGCGTTCCGGTTACGCTAGTCCATTTGCTGGCAGGCACAAACGAGTATCAAGGATACCCGCCTTCGCCTAGGGCCGCATCTCGGTGCGGTCGGTCCCCTCGTAGAGCGCTGCGATCTGCCGCTGGATAGAATTGGTGTGGGCGGCGATGGCGGCATCGTCGAGATCGGCCATCGGCGACACTTCCGGCACGAAATGCCCGTGGCGGTCGGTGCCGCGCACCAGCATGGAGCCGTCCTTGATCTTCACCGGGCGCACATAGGTCGGCATGTAGCGGATGGCGAAGCCGATGCGGCGGTTGGCCGTGGTGTTGGGCTTCGAGCCGTGCACCAGGCGGACATGGTGCAGCGACATTTCCTCGGCGTTCAGCGTCACGTCGACGGCCTTCGACTCGTCAACCTCGACAGCGATCTCCTGCCCGCGAGTCAGGAGGTTGTGCTCGTGTAAGGTATCGACATGCGGCAGCTGGTCGATGAGGTGCGAGCCGGGCATGAACTTCATCGCGCCTCTCTCGACCGGCGCGTCGCTGAAGGCGACCCACGCCGTCACGATGTCCGCTGGGTCGAGGCCCCAGTAGGTCGAGTCCTGGTGCCACGAGACGAAGCCAGGATCGCGCGGCTCCTTGATGAAGAAGTCCGTGCCCTAGACCATGAGGTCGGGACCCAGCACGGATTCGACGGCATCGAGGATCGCCGAGTTGCGCACCAGCTCGGCCGCCCAGGTGAACAGCAGATGCACCTTGTGGCGGCGGTTGCCGCTGATCGGCCCGCCGGCGGACCGCTCATAGGCTTCGAGCTTCACCTTGTAGCCCTCGGCCTCGGCGCGCGTCAGCACCCGCACGGGAAACAGAAAGCCGTCGCGCCGGTAGCGCTCCGCCTGGTCGTCCAACAAATGTCCCACCATGTGGTCCTCCCGCGTCGCACGCCGCCCATGGAAACGGCGGAAAGGGGGCGCGGGACAAGCCGGGAGCGCGTCCTTTCGCCGCGACGGCCGGGGGCGGCGGGGCTAGGATGCGCCCGCCGGCGGGGGCAAGCCGGCGAATCAACGAGCGGAAGCGACCGGTATGGGCATCGAAAGCGCGGTCAACATCGAAGACCTCCACCGCATGGCGAAGCGGCGCCTGCCGCGCCTGGCCTTCGATTTCATCGAGGGTGGCGTGGAGGACGAGCGCGGGCTGGAGCGCAACGAGGCGGCGTTCCAGCGCTGGTGCATCATGCCGCGCTACCTCGTCGACGTGACGAAGCGCAACCAGACGACGACGTTGTTCGGCCGCCGCTACGCCAGCCCCTTCGGCCTGGCGCCGACCGGCACCACAGGCTTCTTCCGCGGTGGCGCCGACCTCGCTCTGGCCGGGGCGGCGGCGGACGCCGACATCCCGTTCATCATGTCGGGCGCGAGCAACGCCACGCTGGAAGAAGCCGCGCGCGTCGCGCCGGCGCATACCTGGTACCAGATCTATGCGGCCAGCGACCGCGCCATCAACGAGAACTTCGTGCGCCGCTCGGCCGATGCCGGTCTCTCCGCGCTCGTCGTCACCGTCGACGTGCCCGTGCGGCCGCGCCGCGAGCGCAATATCCGCACCGGCTTCTCCTCCAGCCTGAAGATCACGCCGTCGGTGCTGCTCGACGCCATGCTGCACCCGGCCTGGGCGCTGGATTTCCTCAGGCATGGCGGCCTGCCAACGCTGGGCAACTGGGTGCCCTATGCGCCGCCCGGCGCCAATGCGCGCGTCGTTGTCGCCTACGTCAACACCCTGGTGCCGGCGCCGGGCCACACCTGGCGCGACATCGAAGCCTATCGCCGCCTGTGGAAGAAGCCGCTGATCATCAAGGGCATCCTGCATCCCGACGATGCGCGCCGCGCCGTCGAGCTGGGCTGCGAGGGAATCATCGTGTCGAACCACGGCGCCCGCCAGCTCGACCGTGCGCCGGCGACGCTCGACGCTCTGCCGGGCGTGCTCGCCGCCGTCGGCGGTCGCGCCACGGTGATGATCGACAGCGGCATCAGGCGCGGCACGGACGTGCTGGTGGCGCTGGCGCTCGGCGCAAAATTCGCCTTCATCGGCCGCGCCGCCGTCTATGGCGTGTCGGCCGGCGGGCTCGCCGGGGCGAAGAAGGCCATCGAAATCCTGCGCCGCGAGATCGACCTCAACATGGGGCAGATGGGTTGCCCGTCTCTGGCCCAGATCGGCCCGGATTTCGTGCGCGAGCAGCCGGCGCGCTAGCCTCCCGGCCTAAACCGGGAGGGCGTCGTGGCCCTGCCTGTAGGCCATGTTGCTCTGCGTCGTATCACGGTTGGCGAGCGGGCGGGCGTAAAGCGGGTGGCGCATGCTGCGCACCTCGTGCTCGGCCTCGTAGAGCGCGCGCCCGTCGGCCGGGCCGGCCAGCGACACGAAGCGGTACTGATGCCGGTCGCTTTCCTCGGTGACGAGGCCGCGCTCGAGCAGGCGGCGATGCGGGCCGGAAAAATCCGCGGCATAGACCTGCACATGGTGGCCGTCATAGGCCGGCAGCGGCGCCTTCGTCTCGCGAAAGCGCAGCGACTGGCCGATGCCGGAGGCGACGGTCGCAACGCGTCCGGAACACCCGGCCGCCACCGTCGCCGGCGCGCCGATGATGTCGCGGTAGAAACGGGCGATGCCGTCGGCGGTGCCGGCCGGCACGTCGAACTCGACATATGGCATGCCGAGCGCCATCGGACCGTACTGCGCGTCCGGCGCATGGCAGCGGAAGGTATTGCCCCAGGGGCAGGTGACGTCTACATGGCCGGTATACTCGCGCCAGACGAAACGCGTGCAGGCAAGGCGCGGACGCACGCGCTCCAGCCGCGCCAGCAGCGCCGCACAGTCTGGCACGACGATACCGATGCGGCCGCGCAGGATTTGCGGCTCGCCGTTCGGCAGATGGAACTGGCTGCGGCCGAGATTGACCCACATGAGGTCGACGCCCGGCATCAGATAGGGATCGCGCGTGAATCCCATGGCCACGAGGTAGCACATCGTCGCCGTCCGCTGGCCGTCAACCAGCAGGTTGACATGATCCAGCGCGACGATGTTGCCGACATCCTCGGCGGCACGGTCGAACCGGCCGGCGATCGACAGATCGACGGCGCGGGGAGCCGCCTTGCGGCCGCCGGCAGCGGTTCGCGAGGCCGGGCGCGCTTTCGCAGGGCGTTTCATGCGGCCTCCGAGGCTACGGCAGCGCCGGCACCAAGCGGATAGGCGACGTACGGATTGCAGCAGGGCGGGCCGTTGGCCACCCACATCACACGGTCGTCGAGATCGAGAATCAGCGAGGCGTTGGACATGGTGCGTTTGGCCGCTGGCTGGCGTTCGTCCGGATGGCGGCAGATGGCGTTGGGATAGCCGAAATGATCGGCCAGCGCCTCGCCGATGACGTCACGGTCGATGCCGCCGAGATGGCGGCGCAGCAGGCGGTCGAGGCGATTGGCACGGTAGATCGTGCTCGGCCCGATGCGTTCCATCTGCGAGGGACCGTGGCGCTGGTCCATGAAATGGTTGGAATGCGTCACCATCCCGTCCCGCGGGAACAGGTAGGAGACGGCGTCGGGGCTGGTCTCGAGGTCGACGATCTCGCCGCCGGCCTGGCCGATGACAAAATTGGCCGAGCACACGCGACGCGTCGCCACGATCGGCGCCAGCGCGTGGTCGTAGGTCTCGGCATCGAGCACCTCGCGGCAACGCACATGGAACGGCTTCTCGCGCGCGTGCCAACCATCATGGTCGGAGACGAGGCCATTCTCAACGAGGCCGATGCCATACTCGTTGATGCCCATCTTGCCGCCGACGATGCCGGCCTCGGTGAAGCAGACGAGGCTCGGGCGACGATGGCGGCGGATGCGCAGGACGACGCAGCGCCCGTGGATGCCGGCCTGCCAGTCCCAGTTCTGGCCGAGGATGGTGTGGCCGTCGGCGGTGGCTTCGGCCAGCACGCCGAAGCTGGAACAGCCATCCGTTGCCTCGGTCTCCTTCAGCGCATAGGCAGCCTTCGCCTCGCGGCCGAACAGGCCGAAGGTGATCTCGTAGCGCGCATTGAGTACGGCGAGATCGGACAGTGTCATGCCGGCGCCGTCGGCGATGCCGCGCATTTCCTCGGCATACTCGGCGTTCTCGGCGGCGATGATTTCGACCCAGCTGTTGCCTTCCGCCTGCACGGCATCGGCATCGAGGCCGCCGGCGACGAAGCGGGCGAGGTAGGTGTGAAGGTTCTCGCGCACCTCTCCGGCCAGCGCCCGGCCATGGACGAGGCCGCGCTCGTAGGGATCGTCGCCGAGATCGAGAACAGGCAGTGCGGTCATCGCGCCCCCATTGCGTCGGGGCCATCATAGCGGCGGCGGCAGACGGGTGCCTAACCCCCGATCGGCGCCAGCTCGACCCAGCGACCTTCGGCGCCGCTGGCGAGGCAGGCCTCGGCGAGCTGAACATCGCGGATTCCGGCGGCCAGGTCGGAGGCGAAGGGCTCGCCGGCGACAACATGGCGGATGAAACCCTCCCAGCCCGGACGGTACGGGTTCACATAGGCCGGCTCGTCGGTCACCTCGCGCCACTGCGCCGCATAGTCCATGCGGTAGTCGAGCGTCGCCGCGTCGCCGCCGAGGTTGAAGCCGACGATGCGTGGCGTATCAATGGCCGCCTGTATCCAGCATCGGCGCAGCCCCGCCATCGCCGACCCCTTCGTGCCGTCGACCTGGAAGGTGACGAGGTCGTCGCCGCGCACCCGCGTCGCCCAGCTGCTGTAGATGGTGCCATGCGCGCCGCCGGCCAGTTCGACCAGCGTCGTCGTGCTGTCCTCGACATCTACGGCGTAAAGCCCGCCCCGCTCGTCGCCGCGCTCGGGCTGCGCCGTCCAGTTGGCGGCGACGACGCGGCGGATCGGGCCGAGGATGCCCACGATGACGTAGCGCCAGTGCGGGTGCATGTCCAACACGATGCCGCCACCGCCAGCGCGCCGGTAGTTCCACGGCGGACGCTGCGACGGGGCCTCCACCCCGTCAAACACCCACCAGCCGAATTCCATCCGGAAGCCAACGACCCGGCCAAAAAAGCCCTCCTCGGCCAGTCGCTTCAGCTTGCGGAAGCCGGGCAGATACAGCTTGTCCTCGACCGCGCCGTGCTTGAGCCCGCGCGCCACGGCGGCGCGCAGCAGGTCGAGGCCTTCGGCCACCGTAGGCGCCACCGGCTTCTCGGTATAGATGTGCTTGCCGGCGGCGATGGCGCGGCGCAGCGTCACCGCTCGCAGATGCGTCTCCGCAGCATCGAAGAACACCGGAAATTCCGGATCTCCGAGTGCTGAGTCGAGATCGGTCGTCCACGCCTCGACGCCGTGCGCCGCTGCGACCTGAGCCAGCTTCGCCGCGTCGCGCCCGGCCAGCAGCAGGCGCGGCATCACCCGATCCTCGCCGACGAGCAGGCCACCCTCGCTTCGAATCGGCGCCAGCGCATTGGCGAGATGCTGGGTGGAACAGATGCGTCCCGTCGCCCCGTTGAGGATGATGCCGAGTGTCCGCGTTGCCATGCCGTCCCCGCCCGTATCCGTTATCGGGGCCTGCGCCGGCCCGCCGAGCGGCTATACTCTAGCGGCCGGAGGGGCCAACCTGTCAGCCATCGTCGTCCGGGGGAGCGTCATGCCGCGCCACATCGTCTGCCTGACCTACGATTTCGACACCGAATCTGGCTTCATCGCGCGTGGCCTGACGACGCCAACCTCGCTGTCGCGCGGCGAGTTCGGCCTCACCGCTTCGCGCCGCCTGGTCGACATGCTGGAGCAGCGCGGCCTGCCCTCGACCTGGTTCATCCCCGGCTTCACCATCGAAAGCCACCCGCGCGAATGCGAAATGGTGGTAGCCGGAGGCCACGAGGTCGCCCATCACAGCTGGGCGCATGTGCCGCCGGCCCTGCAGAGCCGCGAAGAGGAAGATGCCGACATGGCGCGCGCCAACGAGGCGGTCCGGCGTCTCACCGGGCGCGCGGCGCGCGGCTACCGATCGCCCTCCTGGGACCTCAGCGAGAACACCGTCGACCTGCTGCTCGAGCACGGTTTCGAATACGACAGCAGCCTGATGGGTGGCGACTACATCCCCTACCGCGCGCGCAGGCGAGACCATGTTAAGCTCGGTGAACCTATCGTCTACGGCGAACCGACTGGGCTGATCGAGATGCCGATCACCTGGTCGCTAGACGATCACCCGCATTTCGAATTCCTGCGGACCAAGGAGTTCACGATGCCGGGCCTGAAATCGGCCCGCAGCGTCATGGAAAGCTGGTACGACGAATTCGTCTACATGCAGAAGACGGTGGACTGGGGCATCGTCACCTACACCATGCACCCCTATGTCATCGGCCGCGGCTTCCGCATGCTTGCCTTCGAGGGCCTGCTCGACAAGCTGGCCGCAGCGGGCGCCGTGTTCATGACGATGGAAGACGCAGCGCGTGAGGCACGGGAGCGCAGGATGGTATGAGGGTAATGTTGGTGACCGTCTCCGTCCCTGAACGGAGATGAGGAAGTATCTCGCAAGCAGTCGAAGTCCATCGCCGCCGCCGGGCCTCGTCCTTAGAGACGCCACCCTTAGGATGACTCCTAAGGATGAGGCCATCCTTGTTTGCATAAACACCGTTTTCCCCGCGGTCCTCACCCTGAGGATCCCGCGCCAGCGGGCGGCTCGAAGGTCGAGGATCGCGCGGCCTCACCTTTCCCGGGTTTCCGTCAAGGAGAGGCGCCCGTCGCGGCCTGCCCCGCCGCGGTGCCGGCGATCTTGCCAAACACGGCGCCGGCGGCGAGGCCGGAGCCGCCCGGGTAGTTGTGATAGAATAGCCCGCCGACCATCTCGCCCGAGGCGTAGAGCCCACGGATCGGCGCGCGGTCGACATCTAGCACCTGGCAGGTATCTGGCACGATGCGCAAGCCGCCGAAGGTGAAGGTCAACCCGCAGGTCACGGCGTAGGCCTCGAATGGCGGTTCGTCGAGGACGTTGGCCCAGTTGGACTTGGGCACGTCGAGACCGACGGTTGAGCGCCCATCCTTGACGTTAGGGTTGAACTGCACGTCGGTGCGCACCGCGGCGTTATAGGCCCTGATCGAAGCCAGCGCCTGCGTGGCATTGACGTCGTCGAGCTTCGTGACCAGTTCCTCCAGCGTGTCGGCGCTGGCCTTGGTGACGCGGCTAATGCGGTACTCGTCGCGCAGCAGGTGCAGCACTTTCCGGTCGAAGACCTGCCAGGCGAAATGGCCCGGCTGTTCTAGGATGACGCGGCCATATTTCGCATAGGTGTAGTTGCGGAAATCCGCGCCCTCGTCGACGAAGCGCTTGCCGTTGGCGTTGAGCATGATGCCGAAGGGATAGCTGTGCTTCTGGAAGCCGTCGCCGACATCGAGGTCGCCGAACTCCGGCGCGTTGCGGTCCCAGCCGACGGCGTGGCCGCCCGACCAGTTGCCGCAGGTGGCGGCGCCGATATCGATCGCCATGCGGATGCCGTCGCCGGTGTTGAAGCGCGTGCCGCGCACCTTGGCGAGATCCCAGCCCGGACCGAGATAGCGTGTGCGCCATTCCGGATTGGCCTGGAATCCGCCGGCCGCCAGCACCACCGCCTTCGCGCCAATCTCGGAGGTGCGCCCATTCTCGCGCACGACCACGCCGTGAATGCCGTCGTCGCCGGCGACCAGCGACACGGCGCGGCAGCCATAGCGGACGGGGATGCCCTTGCGCCCCGCCGCCGCCGTCAGTGCCTGCACGAGACCGGGGCCCCCGCCGTAGGATTCGACGGTGAGGCCGCCCCAGAATTTGAAGCGGCCATCGACCTTGAAAGCCTGCCGTCCCCAGATCGGCGCGAAGCGCACTCCGTTGGCGCGCATCCACAGCAGCGTCTCGCGCGAGCGGCGCACCAGCAGCTCGCACATGTCAGGATCGGTACGGTATTCCGTCACCCGCCCCATGTCGTCGAAATACTGCGGCTCGGTGTAGGTGCCGAAATCGGTGATCGCCAGCTCCTGCGCGGTCAGGTCCGGCATCAGCCGCTTGAGATCCTCGACGCCGTCATAGACGACGCGGATGGCGCCGGCCGTGAAGGCCGTATTGCCGCCGGCCTCCTCTTGCGGTGCGCGCTCCAGCACGATCACCGCGGCGCCCTGCTCGCGCGCCGCCAGCGCCGCGCAGAACGCTGAATTGCCGGCCCCTACGACGACCACGTCGGCTTCCGCCAGCCGCTGCATGCCCCTCTCCCCTGTTCTCCGGTCCTTGCCTGTACCGTGCGCGCTCGATCTTACGCGGTGGCGCGCAAGAGGCGGAAGCCATGTGTCGGCCATGGCCGCCCCCGCCGCTGGCCAAGGACCGGCGCATGATCTTGCGTCGGCCGACCTCACTCCCCGGGGCCGGAATGCGTTCGTGATCCAGACAGTGTCGACAGGTGTTCGCCCAACCCCGGCTGGAGCGGGCGCATGAGTGCCGAGCCAGTCACCACCAACCGGCGGGCCCTGTGGGGGGCGCTCGCCGGGGTCGGCAGCACCTCGACGGCCGGCGCGGCGCTGGTCTTCGCGCGCTTCGCCGTCGCGGAGGTGGAGCCGCTGACCCTGACCCTGCTGCGCATGGCAATCGCGCTCGCCGTGATCGCGCCGCTGGCACTGGTCACGCGCTCCATCTGGCCGCGCGGGCGCGACCTCGCGCTCGTCGTGGTGCTGGGAATTGCCCTGTTCGCCTTCGGCCAGTGGCTGATCCTCGTCGCGCTGACGATGACCACGGCCGCGCACACCGCCATCATCTTCTCTGCCATGCCGGTGATGGCTCTGCTGGCCTCGGCGGCGCTCGGCATAGAAAGGCTGACCATGGTGAAGAGCGGCGGCGTGGCGCTGGCCACGGCGGGAGTTGTGGTCGCGATGGGCGGAAGCGTCGAAAGCCTGCACGGAAGCTGGCGCGGCGACCTCATCATGCCCGGCACGACGGTGCTCTACGTCGCCTATAATTTCGCGGTGCGCGGGGTCTCGCGCCGCTGCACGCCGCTAGCCTTCATCACCGCTAGCATGGCGCCGGCCGTATTGGTGCTCGTCGCGGTCATGGCCGTGGCCGGGGTGCCGCTGCTGACGATCGATCCGTCGACTGATGTTTGGGGCGCGATCCTTCTGATCGGCATCGTCGGCGGCGCCGGCTCCTACGGCCTCTACCTTGTCGCGATCCGGATGACGACGCCGACCCGCGTCGCCATCGCTGTCACGGCCAGCCCGCTGGCGGCTATCTTGTGCGGTGCGGCGGTGCTCGGCGAGCCGGTCGGCCCCGCTACCCTGGCCGGCTTCGCCGGCGTAGCCGCCGGTGTCATGCTCGTCAGTTTGCCGCAACAATAGGCGGTCTGACGGGCAACCGGCACGGGGGGTAAGCTGACCGTGCGTCAGGCCGGCGGCGCCTCGAAACTCACCGGCGCCTCGTAGATCGCCAGCACGATGCAGCCCGCCACGCTGACGACGTTGTGGACGCTGCCGGGCGGGCTTACCGGCAGATCGCCGGTGCCGTAGGTGCCGTTTTCGTCGCGCTGGGCGCCGGACAGCACGTAGATGTGCTCCCAGCCCGTATGGCGGTGGAAGGCGACGCGGGCGCCCGGCGCGTATTTCAGTAGGCAGGCCGAGGGGCCGGGCGCGCCCATGGTGCCGTAGACCTGGTGCGACGCGATGCCCGGGCGGAAATCGCGCCAGGCCAGCGCGCCGGGCAGCGCCGCCAGCGCGGCGAGCCCGGCGAGGACGACCGGCGGCGGCACGGCGTCGCTCACGGCCGGTCGAGCGCCGCGATCAGCGCGTCCGACGGCGCGGTCAAGCCGACGATGCCGCCCTGGGCCCGCACCATCGCCAGGGTCGCCTGCTTGAACTCGGGTAAATAGCTCTCGGTGCAGTCCTCGACCATCAGGCAATCGTAGCCCCGGTCGTTGGCCTCGCGCATCGTCGTCTGCACGCAGACTTCCGTCGTCACGCCGCCGATGGCGAGGTGGCTGACGTAAAGTCCGCGCAGGACGGCGTCCAAATCGGTTGCATTGAAGGCCCCCTTGCCCGGCTTGTCGATGACCGTCTCGCCGGGCAGCGGCGCCAGCGCCGGGATGATCTCCGCGCCCTTCTCGCCGGCCACCAGCAGGCGGCCCATCGGCCCGGGATAGCCAATACGCAGGGACGGGTCCGCGCTGCCGCTTGGCCGGCGGGCAGTCCGACAGGTCGGGACGATGGCATTCGCGGGTATGGATGAACGATGACGGATGGCGTTACGCCCGGCGCGCCGGGAATGGCCCGCACCGACCGAAGCAAGCGGCATGCCCTCGCGGGGATCGTTGGCGGGGCGCGGGAACGGGCAGGCTGACCGCCGCTTTCGTAGACATCTTTTTCGTCGCATGCGCGCGAGATAGGCGATGTCCGTCATCCTGCCTCCGGCGCAGGCAGACAAGGCCATGTTGCCGCCGGCACGACACATATCGGTGGGTTCGGCGGCCGAGGCGCCCGGTTCGCCGCCCCATGCCGTCCGCCTTGCTTCGCAAGGCGTCTTGCCGGATGCTTTCCGTCAGGTCGCCTGCGTGGAGCGATGGCGGGGAAGCCGATGGCAAGGGACGAAAGAGTCGCTCTCGTCACCGAGCGCTGGGCGCCGCGCTTCGTGATCAACGGGGTGCCTCTGGCCGACTGGCATGAGGCGAGCGGACGCATCGGGACCTGGGACGGCTGGATCGACGTCTGGGCCGAACTAGCGGCGCGGCAAGAGGCGCTGGGGCACGAGGCACTTGCCGCCTGGCACACCATCAGCGCCGGCGAGCACCTGCAGACGGCGGGCGTCGTCTACCATTTCGCCAAATTAGTCTTCGTCTAGGACAGGGCGCGCCTGCGTGCCGTGCACGCGAAGGCCATTGAATGCCGCCACCTCGCTTCGCCCTGTCTCGACCCGCCTAGCGAGCGCGTCGCCATCACTTACGACGGCGCATATCTGTACAGCATCCTGCGCAAGCCGCGGGGTGTGGTGCGTCCGCCCGTCCTCGTCATGTGCATGGGCATGGATTCGGCGAATGAGGAGATGTCGACCAACGAGGCGCCTTTCCTGGCCCGGGGTGTAGCCACGATTGCCTTCGACAGCCCCGGCCATGGCAAGGGCGAGTACGACCGGCCGATCCGGCCAGACTATGAGGTCGCCGTCGCGGCGGTGATCGATTGGGTAGAGACGCGCACCGATCTAGACGCGGCACGCATTGGCCTGTGGGGCGTCAGCTTAGGCGGTTATTACGCACCGCGCGCGGCCGCGTTCGAGGCCCGCATCAGGGCCTGCGTCGCCATCTGCGGCCCGTTCTACTATGCCGGTCACTGGCACGAATCGGGCACCAAAAAAGTGTTTATGGCGCGCGCCCACTGCACCACGCCCGAGGCGGGCTACGAGGTCGCGCGCCGGATCAATCTCGCCGGTGTCGCAGAACGCATCGCCTGTCCGCTTTACATCGTCGGCGGCGAACTCGACCGCGTGACGCCCCCGGACGAACAGCGGCGCCTGGCCGCTGCGGCCAATGGCCCGGTGACGCTGAACATCGTTCCCGGCGGCAATCACGTCGTCAACAACCTGCCGCATCTGTACCGGCCGCAATCGGCCGACTGGATGGCCGGCTGGCTAGGCGCGCGCGCCGCCTGACGACGGACCATACTCCGCGTAGGTATTCGCCAGCGTGCCGCTGCCGCCGATCACCACCTCAATGGTGACGCCGTCGCGCATCGGAAGCGCGCCGGGCCCGGTGCCGCAGGAGATGATGTCGCCCGGCAGCAATGTCATCGCGTGCGACAAGCGGCTGGCCAGCGCGGCCGGCTGGAAGAACAGGTCGATCACCGGATTGTTCTGCCGTTAGTGGCCGTTGAGCATGGCGCGGGTCGAGGCGCCAGCGACATCGATGTCCGTAGCGATCGCCACCCCAAAGGCGCCGAAGGTGTCGAAGATCTTGGCGCGCGCCCATTGGGGAAACGACGGATCCTCGTCGAGGATGGCGAGCGCCGTGACGTCGTTGGCGCAGGTGTAGCCGAAGATAGCCGCCGCCGCCGTCGACTCGTCCGCCTCCTTGCAGGCGCGGCCGATGACGATGCCGAGTTCGGCCTCGTAGATCGCGCGCCGGTCATAGCCGGAGGGCCGCCGGATGACGCCGCCATGCGGCAGGTAGCTGGTCGGGACTTGAGGAAGAACAGCGGTTCCTTCGGTTGGGCTAGGCCCTTTTTTTGGCCTGCGCGAGAGAATTGTTCCACAGCGCTACCAGCTGCCCCGGCAGGCAGGGCGGCAGCAGCGCAACCGCGCCCAGCGCCAGCGTCTCGCCGGTCGCTTGCGCGGCGCCGAACATGTCGCCGGCATGCACCGCAATCGCCGCGCCGGCGAGCGTCCCGAAGCCGTCCGCCGTGCCGCGCCGGAATTTCACCCAATGGACCATGGTAGCGATGCCCCTCCCGTCGCTGGCCATCGGCCAGTATACCGTCGCCGGCCCGGCCGATACGCGACCCGGGCCCCTGCGCTAGTGTAGCCAGACTGCGACTGCAGGTATCCGGAGAGACGCCATCATGGATTCGGCGCTGTCGGCCGACCGGCTTGAAATCCGTACCACCATCCTGAGGCTCTGCGAACAGTTCGGCGACGATTACTGGCGGGCGAGGGACATCTCCGGCGATTTCCCGGAGGAGCTGTATCGTGCGCTGGCCGACGATGGCTGGCTCGGCATCGCCATGCCCGAGCAATTCGGCGGCGCCGGCCTGGGCATCGCCGAGGCTGCGGTGATGATGCAGGCCGTCGCCGAATCGGGTGCCGCGATGTCAGGCGCCTCTGCGGTTCACATGAACATCTTCGGCCTGCACCCGGTCGTCGTGTTCGGCACCGACGAGCAGAAGGCGCGCATGCTGCCGCCGCTGATCGCCGGCCGGCACAAGGCCTGCTTCGCCGTCACCGAGCCCGATGCCGGCCTCAACACCGCCGAGTTGAAGACGCGCGCCGAGCGCAAGGGCGACCGCTACATCATCACCGGACAGAAGATCTGGATCTCGACCGCCCAGGTCGCCGACAAGATGTTGTTGCTGGCGCGCACCACGCCGCTCAACAAGGTCGAGCGCAAGACGCAGGGCCTGAGCCTGTTCTACACCGATCTCGACCGCAGCCGGTGCGAGGTGCGGGAGATCGACAAGATGGGGCGCCACGCAGTCGACTCCAACATGCTGTTCTTCGACGGCATGGAAGTGCCGGTCGAGAATCTCATCGGAGCCGAGGGCGACGGCTTCCGCCAGATCCTGCACGGCATGAACCCGGAGCGCATCCTGATCGCCGCCGAGGCCGTCGGCATCGGCCGCGCGGCCCTCAAGCGTGCCGCCAAATATGCCGGCGAGCGCATCGTGTTCGGCCGCCAGATCGGCAAGAACCAGGGCATCCAGCATCCGCTGGCGCAAAGCTGGATGCAGCTCGAGGCGTCGAACCTGATGACGCTGCACGCCGCCGAACTGTACGACCGTGGCGCCGATTGCGGTGCGGCTGCCAACGCCGCCAAGTACCTCGCCGCCGAGGCAGCCTACCACGCCTGCGAGAATGCCATCATGACGCATGGCGGCATGGGATATTCGAAGGAATTCCACGTCGAGCGCTACATGCGCGAAAGCTGGATTCCGCGCATCGCGCCGGTCAGCCCGCACATGATCATGAACTACATCGCCGAACGCGTGCTGGGCCTGCCCAAATCGTACTGAGGCTTCCTTACCCCCGCGCCGCCTAGATCGCCTGCCAGACGCGCTCTGGCGTCGCCGGCATGTCGAGGTGCTCCACACCGAGCGGACGCAGCGCGTCGAGGATGGCGTTCATCAGCGCCGGTAGCTCGCCCCGACCGTGCCGGCCTCGCCCGCGCCTTTGACGCCCAGCGGGTTGCGCTTCGTCGGCACCGGGCGGCTGACGATGTGGATATAGGGAAAGTCCCCCGCGCGCGGCATGGCGTAGTCCATGAACGAGCCGGACAAGATCTGCCATCTGTCGGGGTCGTAGACCACCTCCTAGCCGAGGATCTGGCCGACGCCCTGCGCGATGCCGCCATGGATCTGTCCTTTCACCATCGTCGGGTTGATAACCACGCCGACATCGTCGACCACCCACCAGCCGAGGATCGAGGTCACGCCCGTCCCCGGGTCGATCTCCACCTCGCAGGCATGGCAACAATTGGGACAGGTGGCGGCGTCGGGCGAGAATGACACGGTCTCGTAAAGGCCGGGCTCCATGCCACTCGGCAGACGTTCGGGCAGGAAGGAGGTGCGCACGACCTCCTTCAGCGGCAGCGCGCGGTCGGTGCCGGCGCCGGTTAAAGTGCCGTCGGAGAATTCGATGTCGGCCTCGCCCGCCTCCATCATGTGCGCGGTGAGCTTCCTCGCCTTGACGATCACCTTGTCGTCGGCGACCGTGATGGCCGTTCCGCCGATCACCGTCGAGCGCGATCCCATCGTGCCCATGCCAACATTGACCACGTCGGTGTTGCCGTCGATGTAGCGCGCATCGGCGGGATCTATGCCCAGCTTCTCGGAAAGGAGCTGCTTGAAGATCGTAGCGTGGCCCTGGTCCTGCGCCTTGGTACCCATCATCAGTGTCGCCGTGCCTCCGGTGGAGAAGCGTATCTCGGCGAATTACATGCTCGGCGCGCCGGCCGATTCGATGGGATGGGCGAGGCCGATACCGCGCAACTTGCCCGCCGCCTGGGACGCCGCGCGGCGAGCCGGGAAGCCGTCATAGTCGGCCATCTTCAGCGGCTCGTCGAGATTGGCGGCGAACCCGCCGTAATCGTAATGCCCGCCGAGCGGGGTCTTCAACGGTAGGCGTTCCGGCGCGATCATGTTGCGCCGGCGCAACTCGGTCTGATCGAGGTCCAGCTCGACGGCGGCCTCGTCGATCATGCGCTCGATGACGTAGGTCGCCTCCGGGCGCCCGGCGCCGCGATATGGCGCCCTCGGGCTGGTGTTGGAGTGCAGGCACAGCACGGTCGCGTGCGCCGTCGGAAAATAGTAGACGCCGACCAGCGTCTGCACGTTGGAGAAAGTCGCGAGCAGGCTGCGGATGGCCGACAGGTAGGCGCCGATATTGGCCAGCGGGTGAGTGCGAGCGCCGGCACATGCCGTCCAGGCTGAAATCGGGATTGCCGCCGAGCTGGGTGATCCGCTTGGCGACCAGGTCGGCATGCTGCTGCTCCTCGCTGGCGTGTTCGAGGAACTCGTCGGCGACCGGCTGGGACATGATGCCGCTCGCCATGAAGTAGTGATTGCGGTACCACAAATTGCAGACCAGCTCGGTCGCTAGGACCTGATGCAGCACTTCGATCACGCTCCCGGTCGGCCTGATAGGCGCCGGTGACGGCGCAATCCTGCATCCGCATGAGCGCACGAGCCCGGATGGCCTAGAGATCGGTCTTGAATAGCATATCCATCGGTTCTCTCCTTGGTGCGGCCGGCGCGGGCTCACCGTGCCGCGGTGGCGCGGATCGCCTCATCGTCGGTCAGGGATTCCTCGAGATCGTCGAGGAGGACGGCGACAGCCTCCAGACTTCCGGCCGAAGCCCTGTCATCCAGGCCGCCGGCCAAGCGCAGCTTCTGGACCGCCAGTTCGCTCTGGTACGCCATGTCGTTGGCCGCGGCGATGGCGTCCGAGCGCGACAGCACCGACTCGCCGGCGACACGCGTCTTGAAGTCGGTCAGTCGCCCCGCCAGCGCGTCGAGCCGCCCCTGAAGGTCTTTGCGATTGTATTTCGTCGTGCTCGTGACCCGCATGGCTCGTCTCCGAATACGCCGTCACCCGTGCCGCGTCGGAACGCCGTCAGGCTTCTCGCTTTTGCTCATAGAGCGCAGCGCCAAACCGATTTTGGCTAGCGTCCACCCGCTTTTGCCCTGCTCGCTGCGCATGTTGATTATTTCTTCGTAGGCTACCATCAGTACACGCTCGTCACGTTCCCAGCGTTCCAGCAACGACACCTTCTGCGAACGCGACAGATCCGGGCGGCGCGGGAACGAGCGAGACGGGCGACGCGAAGGTCTCGTCCGGCTTGTTCAAGGCCTCATCCATGTCGAGCGGGGGGCGGTTGGGCATGGATACAACTCCCGGCGGCTAGCTACGGGGACGACCGGCCGAACGGCCGGCCGGACAAGCCGGCGGCAGGACGCACCTGACACACCTGACTTTCCTGTCTGGTTAGTGAATGCCCGAGCCGGCTGCGCGGTTCCCGGCCAATCCCGCCGGCCAACTTCCGCCCGCTTTCCGCACCATGCACAGGGCGGCCTGCCGGCGCCTTGACGCCCCCGCCCTAGCATGCAAGCTGGAATGCGCAAAACCGGCCGCAGAAGCGGGATTCAGCATCATGACCAGTCATCGCCCAGTCGTCGTCATCGGGCTCGGCGCCATCGGCTTGGGGACCGCGCAGTCCCTCGTGCGCGCCGGCATCGAGACCTGGGGCTGCGACGTGCGTGCCGACGCGCTGGCGCGCTTCGCCACCGCCGGCGGCAAGGCCGCGCGCACTCCCGCCGAGGCGGGGCGTGTCGCCGGCACCGTCATCCTCATGGTGGTCAACGCCGCGCAGGCTCGTACGGCCTTGTTAGGCGAAGATGGTCTGGCGACGACGCTGGCGCCCGACGCCGTCATCTGCCTGTCGGTCACAATGGCTCCGCAGGATGCGGTGGCCATCGGCGGCGAGCTGGCGGCGCGCGGCCTGAGCATGATCAACGCGCCAACCAGCGGCGGCGCCATGCGGGCGGTAAAGCGGCAAGACGACCTACATCGTCTCCGGAGCCTTCGCCGATGTCGACGCGGCGATCTATTCCCTTGAGACGGCCAGCGAGCGCATCTTCCGGGTCGGCAAGACGGTCGGTCAGGCGATGACGGTGAAGACCGTCCACCAGCTTCTCGCGGGCGTGAACATCACCACCTCGATGGAGGCGATAGCGCTGGGCATGAAGATGGGCGTCGACCCGCAGGTGCTGTTCGATGTCGTCTCGGCCTGCGCCGGCAATCCCTACATGTTCCATAACCGCGTGCCACACATGCTGGCCGGCGACTACACGCTGCTGTCGGCAGTGGAGATTTTCGTCAAGGATCTCGGCCTCGTGCTCGACGCCGGACACGCGGCGAGTATGCCGCTGCCGATCGCCGCCGCGGCGCACCAGATCTATCTCGCCGCCAGCGGTTCCGGTTAAGGCAACGAGGACGACGCGGCGGTCATCAAGGTCTATGCCGACCTTGCCGGCATAGAGTTGCCGCAGGGCAGAAAGGGCTGAGTCGATGCCGAAATTCGCCGCCAATCTGTCGCTCACCTTCAACGAGGTGCCGTTCCTCGACCGCTTCGCCATCGCCGCCGGTGCCGGCTTCGAGGCCGTCGAGTACCTGTTCCCCTACGAGTACGAACCGGCCGAACTGACGGCCCGCCTGCAGTCCAACGGCCAGCAGCAGGTGCTGTTCAACGGCCCGCCCGGCGACTGGGCGGCGGGCGAACGCGGCATCGCGGCGCTGGCCGGGCGCGAGGACGAGTTCCGTGCCAGCGTCGATGTCATGCTGCGCTATGCGCGGGCGCTGTCCTGCCCCACGGTGCATGTGATGGCCGGGCTGGTCGCGGGCGGCATGGACGACCGTCGCGCGGTCGATACCTACGTCGCCAATCTGCAATACGCGTGCAACCGCTTCGCGCCGCACGGCATCACCGCCGTCATCGAGCCGCTGAACCCGATCGATTTTCCCGGCTACCTCGCCTCGAAGCAGGCACATGGGCGCACGCTGATCGAACTCATCGGCCGCCCCAATATGGGCCTGCAGCTCGACCTCTATCACACGCAGATGGGCGAGGGCGGCATCGCCGCGCACATCCGCGAATTCCTGCCGATCGCGCGCCACATCCAAATAGCCGGCGTACCCGGCCGCCACGAGCCGGATGTCGGCGAGATCAACTATCCCTTCCTGTTCAACCTGCTGGACGAGATGGGTTACACGGGCTGGGTCGGCTGCGAGTATCGGCCGCAGGGCGACACGCTGGCCGGGCTCGGCTGGCTCGCGCGCTACAGGGCGGGGCGCTGAGGATGCCCCTGCTGCTCGGCTGCGTCGGCGACGATTTCACGGGCTCAACCGATCTCGCCAACACCATGGTTAAGCAGGGCATGTCAACGGTGCAGCTGATAGGTGTGCCCGACGCCGCGACGAAGCTGCCCAACACGGCGGCGGTCGTCGTCGCGTTGAAATCGCGCACCATCGCGCCACAGGAAGCGGTGGAGCAATCGCTCGCGGCGCTCGGCTGGATGAAGGGCCACGGCGCGCGGCAATTCTTCTTCAAGTACTGCTCAACCTTCGATTCGACAGACGATGGCAATATCGGCCCGGTCGCCTAGGCGATGCTGGCCCGGCTCGGCGCCGGCTTCACCATCGCCTGCCAAGGCTTCCCGACGACGGGCCGGACGATCTACCAGGGCCATCTGTTCGGGAACGGCGTGTTGCTGTCGGACTCGCCGATGCGCAATCACCCGCTGACGCCCATGACCAACCCGGGTCTGGTGCGCGTGCTGGGGCGACAAACGAAGCTCAAGGTCTGGCTCGTGCCGGCCCCCGCGGTGATGGCGGGCGCGAGCGCCATTCGCGCCGCCTGCACGAAGCTGGCAGGCGAGGCTCGCCGCATCGCCGTAGTAGACGCCCTCTCCGATGCAAATCTGTTCGGCATCGGCCATTCCTGCCGCGACCTCTCGCTGGTGACGGGCGGCTAGGGCGCCGCCATCGGCCTGCCAGACAATTTCCGCGCCGCCGGCCTGCTGGCCTCCGGCACCGCCGCCGTCACGCCGACGGCGAAGGGCGGCGAGGCGGTGATCGCCGGCAGTTGCTCGCGCGCCACGCTCGGCCATATCGCCCATGTGAAGGACAAATACCCGGCCTTCCGCCTCTATCCGTCCGCCGTCGCCTCGGGCCGGGACGTGGCCGGCGAGGCGCTGGCCCGGGCGACGGGCAAGGCGCGGCCGTTGTTCTTTTCCAGCGACGAGCCCGAGGCGGTGCGCGCGGCGCAAGACATCCACGGGCGCATGGAAATCGGCGCGTCGTTGGAAGCCGTGCAGGCGAAGATCGCGCGCGGCCTCATAGGCTCCGGCGTGCGCCGCCTGATCGTCGCCGGCGGCGAGACCTCGGGTGCCGTAGTCGAGGCGCTGGGCGTGAAGGCGCTGCGCATCGGCCCCGAGATCGACCCCGGCGTGCCGTGGTGCGAGGCACTGGGCGAGCCCGCCCTGGCGCAGGCCCTCAAATAGGGCAATTTCGGCGCCGAGGATTTCTTCGTCAAAGCCTTCGCGATGCTGCCATGACGACCGAGACGAAGATGCGCGACGACATCGCCAAGCCGGCGAAGTCGATGTTCTACCGCGGGATGACGGTGGGCTCGTCGGGCAATATCAGCGTGCGGATGGACGACGGCTGGCTGATGACACCGACCGGCTCGTCCTTCGGCGACCTCGACCCGGCGCGCCTGTCGCTCCTCGGACCGCAGGGCGAACTGCTGGGCGGCGACAAGCCAACCAAGGAGACCTTCCTGCATCAGGCGATGTACGCGATGCGGCCGGGCAGCGGCGCCGTCATCCATCTGCATTCGACGCATTCGGTGGCGGTGAGCTGCCTCGCCGAAATCGATCCGGCCAACGTGCTGCCCCAATCACCGCCTACTACGTCATGAAGATCGGGCACCCTGCCTCTGGTGCCCTACTACCAGCCGGGCGACCTCGCGCGCGCCGTGCGCGAGCTGGCCGGCAGGCACCATGCCGTGCTGCTGGCCAATCACGGCCCGGTTGTCGCCGGCTCATCGTTGCGCGATGCCGTTTACGCCCCCGAGGAGCTGGAGGAGACGGCGAAGCTGTACTTGCTGCTAGCGCGGCCAGAAGACTCGCTTCCTGACGCCGAACAGGCGCAAAACTGCCGCGTGGCTGAACGCGCTAACGTCAGCCGGATCGCGTGGCCACGCCGTCGGGCCCGCATTCCCCGCCGAGCATGCGCTGCGCCTTCTCGATGGCGGCGAGCAGAGTGCCGCCTTCGACGTTAGACCCGGTCATGCTCTCGTCGGCAGCAACCCGCAGGGCGCGGGCATCGCTCTCCCACTCGGCAAGGATGGTCATCTTTTCATGCCGCGTCAGGCCCGCCCGCTGCAGCACCGCGTTCGGCGAATCGAAAACGGTAGCCGGATTTGTCATCGCCGGTTCGAGAGCGACCGACATGGGGGCCTTTGTCCCGAGCGGATCGTCGCGGCCTGATTTTTCCATGATATTGCCTCCCTCCGGAGGGCGTCAGCGGCGGGAATTGGGAACCAGCACCCCGGCAACGACACCGGCGAGGACCGCATCAACCCGGCGGTCTGCGGATGGGCGCGCACGACTGCCTCAACCCCGCTGGCGAGCAGGGCGGCCAGCGGGTCGGGGCCGGGCGGTACCGCGGGGCTCGGCAGGGGCGCGGGGCCGGCAAGGCGCCTTGTGACATTGAGGATCGTCAGCACGGCCACCATCGACAGCAGCGCGAGGATACCCGCCACCCCCAGGCCGCCGCCCAGGCCGGCCAGACGGTACCGAGCCACAGATAAATGCCTACGGCGAAGAAGCCGACGGCGCCCATGGCGACAAACAGCGCGAGACGCACGACCGCGAAGCCGCAGGCGGCCATGTTGGCGGCCTTGACCGCTTCCCGCCGGGCGGTCTCGAGCGCGTTCCCGGCAAGGCTGCCAATGTCGATCATGACGCCCCCGGCCCGGGCTTCAGCGTCGGAACAGCATGAGCGATGCGACGAGCTCGAGCCCGAAAGCGATGGCGACGCTCTGCAGCGGGTGTTCCGCGACCGTCCGGTTCGCCGCGTCCACACCGCGTCGGGCCTGATCGACGCCCTCCTCGGCGACCGCCTAGACGCGATGGCGCAGCCCGTCGAGGCCGTCGGCGGCACGGGAACCGGCGCTGCGGGCCGCATGTCGGGCCCGCTTGCCGAGATCGGCGGTGAGTTGCTCGACGCTCGACTTGAGAGCGGAGACCTCGTCCTTCACGTCGTCTTCGACACGCTTTTAGGTCGTGGTCATGGTGATCCTGTCGTTCGGGTTGAGTGCGCCGCCGGAAGGCGGCCTCTATCGTGCCGGCCCGTCGGTGTTGCGCCGGCGTTCCTGCTCCTCGGTCGCGCGATCGCCGGCGCGCTTGACGTCGTCGGCCGCATCGTTTACGGCATCGCCGGCCCGTTTCGCCGCGTCGTTGATGGCTTCGCCGGCCTGCTCTGCCGGCGCGGCGGCGTAGCATGCGGCGAGTGCCAGCGCGGGTGCCAGCAAGGCGACAGCCACGACCATCCGCCAGTTCCGCCCTGTCGCACTCATCGCAATCCTCCACATTCGGCCGGGACACCGCAGGGCGTCCCTGTTGCCCGAAACGCACCAATTTCCGGGGGGGTCCACGCTTCGGGCCGGTGCAAGGCGGCAGGAACATGCAGTCCCGCCGTATCTCCGGCGCCGTCGGCAGGACGGTCGCCGCCTCCCGCACGGGCGGTTGGCGGCCGGCAAAAGTCAGCTGCAACCTGCCGTTCGCTGAAACGGGCGTGGAAAATCACGCAACTGCACGCTATATGATCGCCAACAACGGCAACTAACCCACATCAGCGTGTCCCGGATTTTTGTGCCGGAAAGCGCAACCGGGAAACGCCCACCGGATAGCGCTGACACATTTTCAACCTGTTCCGGGCGCTTGAACAGCGGCCCGAGACGAGACGGGCAGCGCGCCGGCCCTCGGCATGCCCCGCCCGCAGACGAGTTACCTACTTCCATGACCCTGAACATCGGTTCGCTGCGCAACATCGCCATCATCGCCCATGTCGACCACGGCAAGACCACGCTGGTCGACTGCCTGCTGCGCCAGTCCGGCACCCTCGCCACGCGCGGCGACGTGGTCGAGCGCGTGATGGACTCTAACGACATCGAGCGCGAGCGCGGCATCACCATCCTCGCCAAGAATACGGCCATCGCCTGGCGCGACTGGCGCATCAACATCGTCGACACCCCGGGCCACGCCGATTTCGGCGGCGAGGTCGAGCGCGTGCTGTCGATGGTAGATTCGGTGCTGCTGCTGGTCGACGCCGTCGACGGGCCGATGCCGCAGACGGCGTTCGTCACCCGCAAGGCGCTGGAGCGCGGCCTGCGCCCCATCGTCGTCATCAACAAGGTCGACCGGCCGGGCGCGCGTCCGGGCTGGGTGCTCGACCAGACCTTCGACCTGTTCGACCGCCTGCGCGCCAGCGACGAGCAACTCGATTTCCCCGTCGTCTACGCCTCGGCGTTGCAGGGCTGGGCGACGCTGGCGCCCGATACGCGCGCCGACAACATCGACGCCCTGTTAGAGACCATCGTCAACTATGTGAAGGCGCCCGCGGTGGATGCCGAGGGGCCGTTCCAGCTGCAGGTCAGCTCGCTCGACTATTCGAGCTATGTCGGTGTCATCGGCATCGGCCGGGTGCAGCGCGGCCGCATGCACCGCAACTCGCCGGTGGCGGTCGTCGCCTCGGACGGGTCGGTGCGTCAGGGCCGCATGCTGCAGATCCTCGGCTTCCACGGCCTCGAACGCGTCGAGCGCGACGAGGCGTCGGCCGGCGAGATCGTGGCCTTCACCGGCCTCGAGGGCATGAAGATTTCCGATACGGTCTGCGACCCAACGGTGCCCGAGGCGCTGCCGCCGCTGGTCATCGACGAGCCAACCATCGCGATGACCTTCCAGGTCAACGATTCGCCCTTCTGCGGGCGCGACGGCAAGTACGTCACCAGCCGAAACATCAAGGCGCGGCTGGAGGAGGAGCTGATCCACAACGTCGCGCTGCGTGTCGAACCGACCGACAGCGCCGACCGCTTCAAGGTGTCAGGGCGCGGCGAGCTGCACCTATCGATACTCGTCGAGAACATGCGCCGCGAGGGCTACGAGCTGGCCATCTCGCGTCCCGAGGTGATCATCAAGACGGTCGACGGTGTCGTGATGGAGCCATGGGAGAACCTGACCGTCGACGTCGAGGAGCACCACCAGGGCACGATCATGGAGCGGCTAGGCGAGCGCCGCGGCGAGCTGCGCGACATCCTGCCAGACGGGCGCGGACGCGTGCGCCTCGACTACGGCATACCGTCGCGCGGCCTGATCGGCTTCCGCTCGGAGTTCCTCACTGCGACCCAGGGCAGCGGCCTGATCTATCACGTGTTCGACCGCTACGGGCCGCGCGTGGCAGGCCGCATCGGCGGGCGCAACAACGGCGTGCTGATCTCCAACTCCACCGGCAAGGCGCTGGCCTATGCCATCTTCAACCTCCAGGAACGCGGCCGCATGTTCATCGTCCATGCCGATGAGGTCTACGTGGGCATGGTCATCGGCATACATGTGCGCGACAATGATCTCGTGGTGAACCCGCTCAAGGGCAAGCAGCTCACCAACATCCGCGCCGCCGGCAAGGACGACGCGCTGATCCTCGTGCCGCCGATCCCGGTGACGCTGGAATACGCGCTGGAGTTCATCAACGACGACGAGCTGGTCGAAGTGACCCCGCGCGCCATCCGCATCCGCAAGCGCTTCCTGCTGGAGCACGAGCGCAAGAAAGCGTCGCGGGCAGCGTAGAAATCCCCCCCCCGTAAAAAGAGGCGGGATTTTGCATCTCCGCCGCCGACGCCTACACTCCCGGCAAAGTCCCTCCAGGGAGAACGTCAGCGTGACCATAGATACCTCGATCAAGGGGCATGTCGCCTTCATCGCCGCCGGCGCGGCGGGCATCGGCCTTGCCTGCGCCGATCGCTTCGCTGCCGACGGCGCGCGCGTCGCCATCCTCGACCGCGACGTGGCGGGCGCCGAACGCGCCGCCGCGGCGATCGCCAGGGCCGGCGGCGAGGCCATGGCGCTCGGCGGCGAATGCACCGATCTGGCCGACGTGGAGAAGGCCGTCGCCACCGTCACCGGCAAATGGGGCCGCCTCGACATCCTCGCCAATTGCCCGGGCGGCTTCCGCCAGGCGCAGGGCCTCGAGACCAGCGTCGAGGAGTGGCGGGCGTCGATCAACTGGAACCTCACCTCGATCTTCGTCGTCATCAAGGCCGTCGTGCCGGCGATGCGGGCGCGCAAATACGGCCGCATCGTCAACATCGCCTCGCTCGCCGGGCGCTCGGCCGGGCTGCAATCCTCGATTTCCTACTCGGCGGCCAAGGCCGGCGTGATTGGCCTGTCGCGGCGGGTGGCGGTGGAGGTGGCGGCCGACGGCATCACCTGCAACGCCCTCGCCCCCGGTACCACGCATTCCCCGCGCGTCGACGCCATGCCGGCCGAGCGCGGCGTGGCGATGGCGAAGGCAACGCCGGTCGGCCGCCTCGGCGACGCCGACGAGATCGCCGATTGTGTCGCCTATCTCTGCCGCCCGGCGGCGGCCTTCGTCACCGGCGCGGTCATCGACATCAATGGCGGCCGCTGGACCGGCTGACCGTACGGCCGCTCCGTCTCTGCATCCTGTGGAAGCGGCCAGCGCTTTCGCGGCGGCGGGGTCCGCAATCCGGGCGACCCTGGCCTTTCGCGAAACTCGCGCGCCTGCTCAGGCTGCGCGCTAGAATCGTCCGGGGAGGACTCCCGCAGTGGCACACAAAACCTCGATCAAGGGGCATGTCGCCGTCATCGCCGCCGGGGCCGATGGCATCGGCCTAGCCTGCGCCGAACTCCTCGCCGCCGAGGGCGCGAAGGTGGCGGTGATCGACCGCGATGCCGCCGGCGGCAAGCGTGCCGCCGGCAGGCTGACCGCCGCCGGCGCCGAGACCATCGCCGGCGAAGCGGCAGTTCGGCGGACATGGACGCCGCAGTGAAGGCCGTAACCGACAGATGGGGCCGCCTCGATATCCTCGTGAACTGCCCCGGTGGCTTCCACGAGACGCAGCACATGGCGAACACCAGACTCGACGAATGGCGGGCGGCGATCGAGTGGAACCTGACCTCAATCTTCTCGGTCATGAAGTCGGCGATGCCGGCGATGCCGGCGAGCAAATACGGGCGTATCGTCAACATCGCCTCGCTCGCCGGACGGTAGGGCATAGAACTGGCCTCGGTGGACTCCTCGGCGGCCAATACCGGCGTCATCGGCCTCACCAGCCGCGTCGCCGTCGAAGTGGCGAAGGACGGCATCACCGTCAACGCGGTGACGCCGGGCACCATCATGACGCCGCGCATCGAGGTGCTGCATGCCCACCGCATGGATGCCATCGCCCAGTCGATCCCGGTGGGCCGTCTCGGTAGAGCCGAGGAGATCGCCGACGGCGTATGGTATCTGGCGCGGCCGGCGGCTGGCTTCATGACCGGCGCGGCCCTCGATATCAATGGCGGTCGCTGGACCGGGTGAGCGGTCCGGCCTAACGCGGAGAGCGCCCATGGCGATGCCCGGCACGAATACGCGGCGCACCCTGCTGGTCTCGGTGCGCGACAGTCTGAGCGTGATGGCCATCGATCTCGCCACCGGCGACACGGTGGGCGTGGCGAAGATGGGCGAGGACCGCGAGCAGAAGCCGCACGAATTCGCCCTCTCGCCGGACGGCCGCTTCGCCTTCGCCTCGATCTACGGCAACGGCCCCTACGGCGCCAACACGCGTCCTGGCAAGGAGATTGCGGTCATCGACCTCATGACGATGACGCGAATCGGCACCGTCGACATCGATCTCTACCGCGCCCCGCACGGCGTCGCCGCCGACGGCGACGGCATGATCTGGGTGACGACTGAGCGGAATCACTCGGCCATAGTCATCGATCCCACGACGCGCGCCATCGTGCGCAATGTGTGGATGCAGGTGCCGGTGCATTTCGTCGCCGCCGCGCCGGGCGGCCGCACCATGTGGTTCGCCCACAAGGAATACCCCTTCGTCACCGCGGTCGACGTCGCACGCAAGGCGGTGATCGGGCGCGTCGACCTGCCAATCGGCGCGCAGTCGATCAAGGCCTCGCCAGACGGGCGCTTTCTGTATGTCGGCGATTTCCACCGGCCGCTGCTGCACGTCGTCGATGTCGCCGCGATGAGCGTCGCGCGCACGGTTCCGCTGGTCGCCGTGCCGGGCTGGCCCTATGCGACGCCGGACGGACGCTTCGTCGTCGTCACTACCTGGAACGAACCGGCCGAACGCGGCTTCGTCGAGATCTTCGCCGCCGCCGACCTGGCGTCGGTGGGCGTCGTCGAATGCGGCGCCGAGCCGTTCCATGCCACCGTCAGCGACGACGGCGATCACATCTACGTGGCTCTGGCCGACGGCCGCATCCCGCTGATCGACCTCGCGCGCGCGACCATCGCCGAGGACAGCCTGCGCGCCAACGGCACCGGCGCCGAGCAGGTGATGATCGTCGATCTTTGAATCCGCCGCCCCGGGGGAAACGCCCATGGCCAAGATCCGCTTCTCGCCTAACCTCCACCATCTGTTCAAGGAACTGCCGCCACACAAGCGGCTCGAAGCCGTGCGTAAATGCGGCTGCGACGAGGTCGAGTGGCACATGCCATTCGCCCTCACCAAGGAAGAGCTGAAACAGCAGCTCGACGATCTCGGGCTGGAATTCATCTACTTCGTCGTGCCGGTCGACTGGGACAAGGGCGTCTGGGGCCTCGGCGCCCAGCCAGGCAAGGAGCAGGAATTCAGGCGTGCCGCGTCCATTGCGCTCGAATATGCTGCGCTGTGCAACATCTACTCGATCAATGTCGGCGCCGGCCCCGTGCCGAAAGGCGAGAGCAAGGAACGCTGCATCGACACCTATGTGAAGAACCTGATCTGGATGTCGGAACAGTCCAGGGGGCTGCGTCTCAAGCTGCTTCTGGAAGGCGTCGCCGCTGAGCGCGTGCCCGACTGGGCGATGCAGACCATGGCGGAGGCCAACGCCATCCGCCGCGCTACCGGGCAGGACCGCGTGCAGCTCGTCTTCGACACCTACCAGATGCGCTGGCAGGAACAGGGCCCGCTGACGCCTATTATGGACGCGTACTGGGAGCATATCGGCCATATCCAGATCGGCAACACACCTAAACGATTCGAACCAGGCGTCGGCGAGATGGATTTGCTGTGGCTGGTCGAGCGCGCCTACGCCAAGGGCTGGCAGGGCTGCGTCGGGCTCGAACACGACCCGTCGATGGATAGCTGGTCGAGTCTCATGTGGATGAACAGATACGGTTATACGGTCGACCCGAAGAACCGGCCGGCGGACTCCTGATCCGCTCTCACCCGTGCGCAAACAGCGCGCGTAGTGCCACGACGGTTTCGGCCGGGCGTTCCTCCGGCACGAAATTGCCGCAGCCGTCGAACTGTAGCCGATGACATAGCGCGCGATCTGGCGCATCGAGTCCGCGACCTCGCCGCCGCGACTCTCGCCACGGCGCGCTTTGCGACTATTTTCCACTGGCTACGGAACGGAGGGCGGCATGAGCGGAGCGCGGGGCGTATCGCCCAACATCGTATTGGCGCCACGCGCGCGCGACATCGGCAGTTTCGAGGTGCGGCGCGTCCTGCCGGACGGGAAGCGGCGCACCGTCGGGCCGTTCGTGTTCTTCGATCATATGGGGCCGGCGCGCTTCGCGGCGGGACAGGGCGTCGACGTGCGTCCACACCCGCATATCGGCCTCGCTACGCTGACCTGGCTGTTCGAGGGCGAGATCATGCACCACGACAGCCTCGGCACGGCCCAGCCAATCCGCCCCGGCGAAGTGAACTGGATGACCGCCGGGCGTGGCATCGTGCATTCGGAGCGCACGCCGGAAGCCATCCGCGCGAAGGCCTCGGGGCTGGCGGGCATCCAAGCCTGGATCGGCCTGCCGCGTGCGAATGAGGAATGCCCGCCGGCCTTTTCGTACCACAGTTCTGGCGAACTTCCGGGCTTCGAGGAAGGGGGCGTCGCGCTGCGCCTCGTTGGCGGTACGCTGCGCGGCCTGCGCTCGCCGGTGCCTGTATACTCGCCACTTCTTTTCGCGGAGGCGCTGCTGGCCGCCGGCGCGGCACTCGTCGTGCCGCCCGAACATGCGGAGTGCGCCCTGCACGTCGCCGAGGGCGCCATCGATTGCGGCGGCCAGCACATCGAGGCCGGGGCTATGGCGGTGTTCCCCGCCGGCGGCGACGTCGTCGCTACGGCCGATGGCCCGGCGACGGTCATCCTCATCGGCGGAGAGCCACTCGACGGCGAGCGTCATCTCTGGTGGAACTTCGTCTCCAGCTCGCGCGAGCGCATCGAGCAGGCCAAGGCCGACTGGCGCGAGGGCCGCTTCGCCATGGTCGAAGGCGACCCGGAATTCATCCCGCTGCCGGAGCGCTGAACGAACCACTTCAATACCAGGTCTATCCCAGCCCCTCAAACTGCGCCTAGGCACCGACGCGCAGATTGCGCGGCGAGTAGCCGCCCTACTGGACCAGCAGAGTCGGCAACCCCATCCGCCCCAAGCGCACGCCGATGGCCCGCAGGCCGCGGGTAGTGACGACGAACGAGCCGGTCGGATCGCCGCGCATGGTATCGAAGCCCAGCGCAACGACGAGTAAGGCCGGGCGGAAGCGTCGCACCAGCCCCAGCGCCTCCTCAAGGACTTCGAGATAGCGCGTGTCGTCGACGCCGCGGCGGAGGGGAAAATTGCAATTGGCGCCGCGCCCGTCAATCTCACCGCGCTCGTCGCCTCGCCGGAAAATGCGGGTAGGCGAGGCTGGGCGAGCCATGGATCGACAGTGTCTGCACATCGCCTCTGTGCCAGAAGATATCCTGCGTGCCGTTGCCGTGGTGGTAGTCGATGTCGAGCACGCTGACGCGGCCATGGCACGACAGGCGGTGCGCCGCGGCGGCGGCGTTGTTGAGGTAACAGAAGCCGCCATAGACACCGCGCTCGGCATAATGTCCGGGCGGCCGTGTCAGCGCGTAGACGGGGCGGTTGCCCTCCAGCACCAACTCCGCGCCGGTCAGCGCCGTGCCCACGGCGGCGCGAGCGGCGCGCCAGACGTTGTGCGTCAATGGCGTGAAGGTGTCGATGCATAAATAACCGGCGCGTGCCTCCAGCTCGAGCGGCCGCCGGTCCGGCCGGCGCACCGGAAAGACCTCAGGATAAAGCAACGCGCTCGGCGCCAGATTCTCCAACATCGCCTGCAGATAGTAGGCGAGGTCGGGGTCGTGGATTTCGCGCAGTATGTAGTCCTTGAAGCAGCGAGTCGGAACGCGTTCGTGCGGCACGTCGACGAGGCCGCGCAGGACGGCATCGATGCGTACGGGACGCTCAACATAGCCCTTCTCGCGAAGATGGTGGATGCGGTAGTTCTCGGCAACGACGAGCTTCAGCGGCCGCAGCCAGCTCCGCGTCGGCGCCGGCCTCGGAGCGCGCGGCCGTGGCGGCCGGATGCGAACCGGATCGTCGCGGAACTACGAGACCATTTCGCGCACATAGGGGTCGGCCGTACCCTGCCCGTACTGGGCGAGATACATGCGACGCAGAAAGGCACGCACCTAGGCACGTCGCAGCGGGGTATGGCGATAGAGCGGGTCGAACAGGAGAGTAACGCGGACGACGTCATTGGCGGGGTTGCCAATAACGTCGTAGAGCGTGCCCTCGATCGGCCGCGCCCCGTAGCGTTCGTAGAACACCATGCGCTGCCGGTTGAGCGGCAAGCTCGACGGATCGTCGAGCTTGACCGGGTCGTCGGGGCCGGCATCGAGAAACAATCCAGCCGCGCCCTTGCGGACCAGGTACTCGCGCAGCGCCTCGTACAGCGCCCCGCCGATGCCAGTCGCTGCTGGTCGCTGGCAAAATAGACGAGGTGGCCGAAGCGCGGGGCGCGGAAATACATAGTCACCGAGTATCCGAGCACGCTGCCGCGCTCGTTCTCGGCGATCAGCACCACCGTCTCGTAGGCGCCCTCGCGCTCTCCCAGTCCGGCGAGTAGCCGGTCGATAGCCCGCCGCTCGGCCGTAAAGGCCGTCGCTAACATCGCGCGTACACTATCGAGCTGTGAGCGGTCGCGTTCCGTCGCAGCGTCGACGAGCCGGCGGAAGCGTATCACCGTAGCGCGCCGATCATCAGGCCGCCGCTCCCGATGCGACCAGCGCGTCGATCTCGGCACCGGAGAAGCCGTATTCCTCCAGAACCTCGCGCGTATGCTCGCCGAGGCGCGGGGCGCCGCGCCGGATGGTGGCCGGGTTGTCCGAGTATTTTACCGCATGGCCGATGACGCTGACCGGCGTGCCCATGGCCGTCGACACCTCGGCGATCATGCCACGCGCCTGCACTTGCGGGTCGGCCGCCATCTGGGCGACGTCGTACACCGGGCCGGCCGGCACGCCGGCGGCCTCGAGCCGGTCGAGCCATGCAGCGGTAGTGGCGGTGGCGAAACGGCGGGTCAGTTCGTAGGTCAGCGCCCCGCGATTGGCCAAGCGCCCGGCATTGGCGTTGAAGCGAGGGTCGGCACCCAACTCGGGCGCGCCCAGCGCAACGACGAATTTCTCCCAGGTGCTTTGGTTGGCGGCACCGAGATTGATCCAGCCGTCCTTGGTGGGAAAAGCCTGGTAGGGCGCCATCAGCGGATGCGCCGAGCCGAGCGCGCGGGTGACCTCGCCCGACGCGCGGTAGATTGCCGTCTGCCAGTAGGTATGGGTGATGCCGGCCTCGAGCAACGAGGTGTCGAGATATTGCCCCCTGCCCGTCACGCCGCGCCGCACCAACGCGCCGCATATGCCTAGCGCGGCGAGGATGCCGGCGGTGATGTCCGTCACCGGCGCTCCGACCTTCACCGGCGGGCGCCCCTCGCCCTCGCCGGTGATTGACATCAGGCCGCTCATGCCCTGGGTGATGAGGTCGAAGCCACCGCGCCCGGCATATGGTCCGGTCTGGCCGAAGCCGGACACCGAGCAGTAGACCAGCTTCGGATTGGCGGCTCGCATCTCGGCCTCACCGAGGCCGTAATGTTCCATCGCGCCCTTGCGATAATTCTCGATGAACACATCGCCGCCGAGCACCAGCCGGCGCAGCGCGTATCGCCCGCCCGCCTGGCGCATGTCGAGTGCCACGCCGCGCTTGTTGCGGTTCATCATCGTGAAGGGCGCTGACTCGCCATCGACCATCGGCGCCGAGCGTCGGATGTCGTCGCCCTGAGGCAGGCGCTCGACCTTGATCACGTCGGCCCCCATGTCGGCGAGCATCATGCCGCCGGTCGGTGCGGCCATGATGTGGCTCATCTCGACGACGCGGATGCCGTCGAGCAGGCCCGGAACCTTGTCGTTCATGTCCTAGAGTCCCTCGAAGGCGGGTTTCTGCTTGGCGAGAAAGGCGGTGAGTCCGGCGCGAAAATCGGCGGTGTCGAAGCAGGCGAATCCTTCCGCCTTTTCGGCCTCGGTCAGCACTCCGCCGGCCAGCATGCGGTCGACGAAGCGCTTGTGCCAGCGGTTGACCAGCGGCGCGCCCTCGGCGATGCGGGCCGCCGCCGCATAGGTCTCGGCCTCGACCTGATCGTCGGCGACGACGCGGTTCACGAGCCCCTTATCCTTCGCCTCGGCGGCGTCGAACACGCGGCCCTCGAACAGTATTTCCAGCGCCACCGAGCGGCCGACAAGGCCTGCCAGAGCGGAGATCTCCGCATGCGCCATGACAAGGCCGAGGCGGTTTACGGGGATGCCGAAGCGCGAGCCAACACCGCAGATGCGGATGTCGCACATCAGCGCCAGTTCCAGCGCGCCGCCGACGCATAGCCCGCGGATCAGCGCCACGACCGGATGGCGGCAGCCGCCGATGGCGCCCATCGCGCCGTGCATCAGCGCGCCGTATTCGGCCGCCTGCTCCGCATTCGACCGCACGGCCGGAAACTCGGCGATGTCGGCGCCCGGCCCCATAGCCTTCTCGCCCTCGCCGCGCAGCACGACGCAGCGCAGCGTCTCGTCGCGGTCGAGGTCGCGGAAGACCGTGCCGACCTCGCCCCACAGCTTCTTCGACAGCGCGTTGAGCTTTGCCGGGCGGTCGATGGTGACGGTAGCGACGGCGCCATCCCGCGCCACGGCGATCCGCCCGTCGGTGGAGGCTTCGGCCATGCTCTTCTCCCTGCGGCTACCGGCTTTCGACCCGGCCGGTGTGCCAGTATAGTGCGCTCGGAGCAACGGCAAGCGGGCGGAACTGCGTCTCATGGTTACAGCGCCCGTTTACGACGGAGATACGATAGGATGCTTCGTGCCGCACGACCTTGCCCGTCCCATCGTGGGCGCTGCCGCAGGCCCACTCGCCGGCCGCAAGGTCGCGGTCAAGGATCTCTACGACATCGCCGGCGAGAAGACCGGCGGCGGCAGCCCGGAATGGCTAGAAGACGCCGCGCCCGCCGCGCGCCATTCGATCGTGGTCGAAAAGTTGCTGGCGGCCGGCGCCACCATCACCCACCGCACCATCCCAGACGAGTTCTTCTTCAGCCTCACCGGCACGCACAGCCGCTACGGCATCCCGGTGAACGTGCGTGCGCCTGGCCGCGTGCCGGGCGGCTCCTCCTCCGGTTCCGCGGCGGCGATGGCGGCCGGCCTGTGCGATCTCGCCATGGGCTCGGACACTGGCGGCTCGGTGCGCGTCCCGGCATCCTTCTGTGGGGTGTTCGGCATGCGCCCGACGCATGGGCGGGTGGATTTGACCGGCGGCATGGCGATGGCGCCGTCGCTCGACACCGGCGGCTGGTTCGCCAACGACGCGGCAATCTTCGCCACCGTCGGCGAGGTGCTGCTTGACGGCGCGCGGGTCGACGCCAACATCGCCCGGGTACAGATCGCCGCCGACGGCTTCGCGCTGGCCGACGAGGCGGTGCGGACCGCGCTGCAGGGCTTCCTCACCCGGGCCGCGGGCCTGCTACCGAGTGTCAGCACCGTCACCGTCGCGCCCGACGGATTCGCCGACTGGCTCGCCGCCTTCCGCAACGTACAGGCGCACGAGGTGATGGCGCTCTATGGCGCCTGGGCGGCGAAGCGGCAGCCGGCCTTTGGCCCCGGCGTGCGCGAGCGTTTCCGTTATGCCGCCGCCGTCACCGTGGCGATGGCGGCCACGGCCCGCGCCATGCGGGCCAGGGTCCGCGCGCATATGCACGCGCTGGTGCCGCCAGGAACAATCATCTGCCTGCCCACCACGCCAACCATCGCACCGCTGCGAACGGCCAGCGACGCCGAGCTGGAGAATTTCCGCCTCGCCACCCTGGCGCTGACCAGCCCAGCCGGGCTGGCTGGCCTGCCGCAGGTGACGCTGCCGGCGGTGCGGGTCGATGGCTGCCCGTCCGGCCTGTCCTTCATCGGCTGGGCCGGCGGCGACGAGGCCCTGCTCGCACTCGCGCGCCGCCTCGCCCCACTTTGTGCGCATTGAGGCGATCATGTCCGGCAGCCGTCCCAAGGTGCTGCTGACCCCGCCTTAGGGCGCCGAAGCCACGCGCGTGCTCGACGCCGCCGACCTCGACGCGGTGGTGGCGACCAGCACCGATTTCGACACGCTGCGCCGCGAGGCCGCCGACGCCGCCGGCCTGATCGTGGGCGCGCAATTGCCGCCCGACCTGTCCGAGCACACGCCGCACATGCCCGACGTCGCGCGCCAGGGCGCCGGCGTCGACCTCATACCCGTCGACAGCGCCACGGAGTACGGCATAGTTGTGGCCAATGCCCCCGGCGTGAACGCCGGCACCGTCGCCGAGTACGTGCTGGCGCAGATGCTCGCCTTCGCCCGTCGCCTCGACACGCTAGACCGCCGCGTGCGCGCCGGATAATGGCAGCCGGTGCGCGCTTTCGCGCAGGACCGGCGAGGGCTCGACGGCCAGACGCTCGGCATCGTCGGCGTCGGCGATATCGGCAGACGCGTCGCGGCACTCGGCCGCGCCTTCGGCATGCGCGTGCTCGGCACGCAGCGCAGCCGCCCGCTGACCGACGGCATAGAGGCGGCCGATCTCGACCGACTGTTCGCCGAGAGCAACTATATCGCGCTGACCTGCCCGCTGTCGGATGAGACGCGCGGCCTCGTCAACGCGCGCCGCCTCGCTCTGGCGAAGCCTGGCGTGGTCGTCGTCAACGCCGCGCGCGGTCCGGTCATCGTCGAGGACGATCTGGTAGCGGCTCTGGAGGCGGGGCGCGTCGGCGGTGCCGCGCTCGACGTGCTCTACGTGCAGCCCCTCGCCGCCGACCACCCCTACCGGCGTTTCGATTCTGTGCGCTTCTCGCCGCATGTGGCCGGCATCACCGTGCAGGCCTTCGAGGAGACCGGGCGCATCTCTGCCGAGGCCGTTGCCACCGTCATCGCCGGCGGCTGGCCGCAATTCTTCGTCAATTCCGCCAGCCGCGAGGCGCATGTCACGCGGCGCGCGCGCCTGGGCCTCGCCTAGTGAAGATCACCGCAGTCCGCGGCTTCTGGGTGCATGTGCCGATCCCGGCCGAGCGCCGGCACACCAGCGACTACGGCACGTTCGACTCCTTCGATGCCACCATCGTGCGCATCGACACCGATGCCGGCTTCACCGTCTGGGGCGAGGGCAAGTCCGCCGTCGCCAGCGCCGCCAACAATGCCGGGCTGACGGTGATAGTGAATGAGGAGTTCTCGCCGCTGCTGATAGGCGAGGATACGCGCGATCCGGCGCGCCTCTGGGAGATGCTCTACAGCGGCACCCGCGCGCATTACGCACTGTCGCGCGTCCACGGTTTTCCCGTGCTCAACCGCCGCGGCGCGCATGTCTCCGCCATCGGCGCCATCGACATGGCGATGTGGGACATCAAGGGCAAGGCGCTGGACGATCCGGTGTGGCGCCTGCTCGGCGGCCGCCGGGCATCGCGCCTGCCGGCCTATGCCTCGGGCGGCCGGGCGCCGGCCGAGACCATCGGCGAGCAGTTGCAGGGCTATGTCGACCGCGGCGGCTTCGGTGTGGTGAAGATGCGCGTCGGCGAGATGGACGGCTCGCCCGCCGCCTCGCCGCCGCCCGCGCGGCGCTCGGCCCCGATATCGGCATCGCCTGCGACGCGCACGGCACCTGGACCGTTGCCGAGGCCAAGCGCTTCGCCGCCCTCGCCGCGGACAGCGCGCCTATGTGGTTCGAGGAGCCGGTCTCGGCCGACGATAAGCGAGGCATGGCCGAGGTGCGCGCCGCCGCCGACACGGCCATCGCCGCCGGCGAGAGCGAATTCACCCGCCATGGTTTCCGCGAACTGTGCGAACTGCGCGCGGTCGACATCCTGCAGCCCAGCCTCGCCATTTGCGGCGGCATCACCGAGGCGATGCGCATCGCGGCATTGGCCAGCGCCTACAATCTTCGTCAGGCGCCGCATCTTTGGGGCGGCGCGCCGGCCTTCGCCGCCGGCCTCGCGGTGGCCGCGGCGTCGCCCGCCGGCTTCATCCTAGAATATTCGCTCGGCGCCAACCCAATGCTGCACGACCTGGCGATCGAGGGTTTCCCCGTGACGGACGGGCTGATCGACGTGCCCGACCGCCCCGGCCTCGGCCTCACCATCGACGATGGTTTCGTCGCGCGACATGCGATGGGGTAGCGACACTCTCCGGCCGGTTTCTGCACCCCCCCTCCGCCCTCGGGGGCGGCGAGGGCAGGGTGAGGTGGGGATAATTCCCTGCACGTCCGGTGGCGCAAACGAGGTTCGGGTAACACCCCACCTCTCCCCGCCCCTCTCCGCCCTTCGGGGGCGGAGAGGGAGAGACCGGCTACCCCAGATGCTTCTTCAGGAATGCCAGGGTGCGTTCCTGCGCCAGCTTGGTGTCCTCGGCGTCGTAGAGCGCCGCGGTCGGATTGGCAAAGCCGTGCTTGGCGTCGTACCGGCGCGCCTCGAGGCTCTTGCCGGCGGCCTGCATGGCGGCAGTAAAGCCGTCGACCATCGCCTTGTTGATGTTCTGGTCCTGCGGCGCGAAATGGCCGAGCACCGGGCCGGCCAGTGGCTTCAGATCATCGGCCGTCTTGGCGACGTTGCCATAGTAGATCACCGTCGCATCGACCGGGCGGGCGAGCGAGGCGATGAGCGACCACGCGCCGCCGAAGCAGAAGCCGGCCGTGGCTACCTTGCCATTGCCCTGCGGATGCTTCCTCAGCCAGTCGGCCCAGGCGGCGACGATCGCCGTGCGCTGGTCGTTCGGCACCTTGCCGAGCAGGGCGCCGCGCTTCGTCCGGCGTCGCCGCCGGCGGGCCGTCCATCAGGTCGCAGGCGAGCACGAGATAGCCCTGAGCCGCCATGTCGGCCGACCAAGCCTTCATCTGGTCGTTGGGGCCCCACCATTCGTGGACCGCCAGAACCGTGCCGGCCGGAGCCTTCGCCGGCTTGCCAGAGCACCGATCACCAACTTGCCGCCGACGGTTATGGTGACGGTTTCCAGCGTTGCCGCCTGGGCGCGCGCCAGTTCCGGATTGGCCAGCACCACGGCCAGCGGCAGGCCCGCGGCGGGAACGGCGGCCATGGCCTTGAGTACGTCACGTCGCTGCAGCATTCCTCTATCCTGTCGTCGGGCCCCCGCCCGACGGGAAAACTAGCGCATCGCCGGCAACCCGGCAGTGACAGTTGCGTGAGACGCGACAACGAGGCGGGACGGAGCGACGGGACGGGCTATATAGGGGCGATGCGCCTCTGCCGCCGCCTGCTCTGCCTGTTCGCCATGCTGCCGCTCGCCGCCCTCCCGGCCTGCGCCAGCGAGGCCGTGCTCCTGCACCCCCAGCGCACCAACCAGACAAGGATCTGGCGCCCTGCTGTGGCATGGCGGCATCGCACTGGATTTTCCCGACGCCGACGGCCGATTCCGTGGCTTGTCGGCGCTGGAAGTCAAGGCGGATGGCAGCGAGGCGATGGTCCTCTCGGATCGCGGCCGCTGGTTCCGTCTGCGCCTCGACTACGATGAGAAGGGCAGCCTCGCCGGCGCCAAACTTGCCGACGAGGGCTCGCTCATGGGGCCGGACGGCAAGGCCCTGTCGGGCGTCAACGCCGATGCGGAGGGCCTGACGCAGCTGGCCGACGGCTCGTACGTCGTGTCCTTCGAGCAGCGACACCGCCTCCTGCGCTACCCGCCGGGCGAGCCGCCATTCGCCCGCACTCCCGCGCTCGTGCCGCCGCCGCCCGGCATCGAGGCCGCGCCGGCCAATGAAGGAATCGAGGCGGTCGCTTTCCTGCCCGATGGCCGAATGGTCGCCTTCGCCGAAGGCCTGCGGGCGGCCGCGCAAATGAGTTACGCTTGGCTCGGCGACGGCCAGAACTGGACGCCGATGTCCTGGACCCGGACACGGTACTACGCGACGGTGGGCGCCGCCGCCCTGCCCGATGGCGACCTGCTGGTGTTGGAACGGCGCTCGACCTCGGCGGTCTCGCCAGCCGCCTGTCGCGCGTCGAGGCGCGCACGCTGCGCTGCGGCGCGCCGATCGCCGGTACCGAGCTGGCGCGGCTGGAGCCGCCCTATATCTCGAACAATTTCGAGGGCGTCGCAGTGCGCCGTGGGCCGCGTGGCCAGAGCCTCGTCTACCTCGTCAGCGACGACAATTTCGCGCCAACACTGCGCACCCTGCTGGTAATGTTCGAAATCGTTGAGTGAGGGTCGCAAACGAAAACCCTCTCCGCCCGTGGGGTGGGGTGGCGAGCGACAGCGAGCCGGCTGAGGTGGGCCAGCGCTTGGCTGACCCAAATTCGCCGGTCAGGCCGATGCCTTGGCCTCGACCTGCTTCTTCAGGCGCTTCAGCTCCAGCGACAGCTTGGCAGCCGTGGCGCCGCGCAGATAGGCGTCGAGGCCGCCGCGATGCTCGACGGTGCGCACGCCGTTGGTCGACAGGCGCAATTGCACGGCGCGGCCCAGCGCCTCGCTGTAAAGGCTCGTCACCTGCAGATTGGGCAGGAAACGGCGGCGCGTCTTGTTGTTGGCGTGACTGACGTTGTTGCCAGACATCACGCCCTTGCCGGAGACGGCGCAGCGGCGGGCCATCGGTGCCTCTCTTGACGATCCCTGGGGCCAGTGGCCCGAGCGGCGGTGTGTAGGCGAATGGGGGAACGCCGTCAAGCCGGGCGGGCAGCCTCAGCGGCCGGTTTCCGGGCCGCGGAACAGGCCGAGCAGCTCCAGCGCGGCGGCCGATGGGGCGATTTGCCCGGCCGTCACCGCTTCTTCAAGGGCCGGCAGCCGCCCGGCGACGGCCGGATGGGCCCGGAAGGCATCGGTCAGCGTCTCCTCGACCTCGCTCCACATCCAGTCGCTGGCCTGCGCGGCACGCTTAGGCGCCAGCGCGCCGGCCTCGCCCATGACCGCCTGGAAGGCACCGGCCGCCGTCCAGACGGCGTCGATACCCCGCCGCTCCTGCGCCGAGCAGGACAGCACCACCGGCGTCCAGGGCGGCGAGGGCGGCCGCAGCATGCGAATGGCGTTGGCGTATTCGGCCACCGTCCGCTCGGCGGCCGGGGCGAGGTCGCCATCGGCCTTGTTGACGACCACGAGGTCGGCCAGCTCCATGATGCCGCGTTTCACCCCCTGCAGCGCATCGCCCCCCGAGGGCAGCAGCAGCAGCAGGAACAAATCTACCATGCCGGCCACCGCCGTCTCGGACTGGCCGACGCCGACCGTCTCGACCAGCACCACGTCGTAGCCGGCCGCCTCGCAGACCAGCATCGCCTCGCGCGTCCGCCGGGCGACGCCACCCAGAGTGCCGGCGGTCGGCGACGGGCGGATGAAGGCGGCCGGCGAGCGGGACAGATCGGTCATGCGCGTCTTGTCGCCGAGGATGGAGCCGCCCGACAGGCGCGAGGACGGATCGACCGCCAGCACGGCCACCCTGTGGCCGGTGTCGACAAGATGCGCGCCGAGCGCCTCGATGAAGGTCGATTTGCCGACGCCGGGCACGCCGGTGACGCCGACACGCAGCCCGCCGCCGGTATGCGGCAGCAGCGCCGTGAGCAGGGTGGCCGCCGCCGCGCGATGATCGGGGCGCGTCGATTCGACTAGCGTGATCGCGCGCGCCAGCGCCCGCCGGTCGCCTCCGCGCACCGCGGCGGCAAGGCTGGACGGATCGGGCAGCGCCGCCCCGGCGGCCATCAGACGCCCTCCGCCCGCATGCGTCCCAACCGACTCTCCATCGCCCGAGCCATGGCCGCGGCCGGCAAACGTCCCGGCGTGCCATGGCCGGGAAGTACCCATTCGAAGCGCCGCGCCGCAAGCCGTGCCATCGAGCGCGTCTGCTCGCGCCAGTCGTACCAGCAGACGCCGCGCCAGGCGACGAGGGCACTGTCCTCCGGCGACCAGGAGAGATGGTCTCCGGTGAACAGTAAGGTATCGTCGACCAGCATGGCCATCGAGCCGCGCGTATGGCCCGGTACCGGGATCATCGTCGCACCCGGCGCGAGCACCGCCGGCTCGCGTCCCTCGACCTGACATTCGACGGCGCGCGTGCCGTGGTTCACGTCGTCGGCATGCAGGATGCGGGTGGCGCCGAAATGCGCGGCGAAGCGTGCATGGTCGGCGACGTCGTCGCGGTGGGACAGGAACATCCAGCGCACCCCGCCCATGTCTTCGAGCGCACGCACCAGCCTTCCAGCACAGCGCGGCGAGTCGACAAGGATGTTGCCGTCGGGCCTCCGCACCAGACACGACGCGGCGCCGAAGCTCGCTTCCGCGTGCCAGCCGCAGTGATAGACCTCGCCGTCCATGCGAGCAGGAAAGGCGGCGCGCGCGGCGGCGAGGTTGTGCTTGCCCGCGGTGCCGATCGATGCCGTCGGGCAGGCGACCAGCGCCCTCTCCGCCCGCCGCGCCTCGGCCTCGCCGCGCGGTTGCGCCTTCGCATAGGAGCGTTCGCCGGCCAGGTCGAACGAGACCGGCGCGATCCAGCGGCAGGAGCCGCAATAGATGCAGGTCTCGTCGACATAAAAGTCGCCGGTGGCGTTCTCCGGCAGGCGCCGCGCGGCCTGGGCCATGGGGGAAAGATAGTCCCGCCTGCCCCGTGGAGCCACCACCAGCCGACGGCATCCTCATCCTTCGACAGGCTCAGGATGATCGAGGGGGCGTACCCGGCACGCGGGGGGGGGGCCGCCGGCCGCGTCGCACTTTCCAGCCGTCCTCGTCCTGAGCCTGTCGAAGGACGGGGACGCCGCGCCGTCAGCTCAATCGCCCCGTCGCCCTCGAGGGCAGCAGATAGGCCTTGCCAACATCGGCAGTGAGCAGGGAAGCACTGACTAGGTCCTCCGGGTCGGTGTCGCCGGCCTGGGTCAGCAGGTGCTCGAACTCGGCGAGGTGGCGGCTGGCGAGGTGGCGGAACTCGGGATCATCCTCGAAGGAGCGGCGCACTCGGGCGATGGCGTCGCGGTCGCGCAGGCCGCGCGCCAGCCGCCGCAGCGCCACCGTGCGGTCGCCCTCCAGGTAGCGCCGCCAGACACGGTCCGGCAAATCGCCTTCGAGCATGCGGCCGAGGTCGGTGCCGAGCGAGCCCAGAGAATCGAGTACGCGGTTGACCATGTGCAGCAGCACGCCGCGCGCATCGGAAAGCTGCGCAACACGCAGCTCGCCCGCCTTGCGTTCGGCCTCCTCGACGACACCCAGGAGCGCCTGCTGCTGCGCGCGGAAGGAGCCGAAGATACTGTCGACGCGGCCGGAGACATAGTCTGTCGTCGACATCAGCACGCCCAACTGGCCGCGCAGCGTTTCGCGCAGGTCGCCGACGCGGCGGTCGAGCCGTTCGGCGGTGTCCGACATCGTCGAGACCTGCCCTTCGATCGTCGCCATCACTTCCTGCGCGCGCGCGGCGGTTGAGCCAGCGACACCGGCGACCGCGTCGGAGCGCGCGCCGAGCGTCGCTTCGAGGTCGTGCCCGCGGGCATCCGCGCCCTCGATGGCGGCGACGAGGCGCTCGTTCTGCGCACCCAGTTCACGGCCCGTCTCCGAACCCAGTTCGCGAGCCGCGGCGAGCTCCTCCTCCAGTTCGCGACGCTGCTCAGCCAGCGCCTCGCGGGCGCGGGCGATAGCGTCGCTGGCCTCGCGGCTCTCCGCCAACATAGCCCGCGTCTCGCCCTGCACCATCTGGCGCACCTGCGACAGCTCGCCCGAGACAGCACCTGCGGCGGCCTTCATCGTCGCCACCTGGCCGCCGAGCATGGCGCCGACGGCGCGGCCCTGCTCGTCGGCACCGGCAACGGCGAGGTTGACAAGCTCGGTTTCGCGGCGGATCTCGTCGTGGGCCTTGCGCATCGCCTCCAGCGCGGCGGCGGCGGTGTTGCGCACCGCCTCGACGCCGGCGATGCCGCTCGCCTAGACCTCCACGCGCATTTGCGAGCTCGCCTCGCCCAGAGAGGCGGTGGCGATGGAGGCGGCCTCGCGCGCCGTCTGCGGAAATCTCGCGCGCATGGCGGCGAGATGGCGGCGCAGGCTGGCCTCGACCTATCTCATCGCGGCCGTCGCATTGTCGGCGGCGAGGCGCACCGCGCCGGCCGCATCGCCACGCAGCAACTCGACATGCCGCGCCAGCGCCGCGCACGCCTCGTCGACGGAGCCGAGCACTACGCCGCCGGATTCGCGCACGTCTCTGGCACCGCCGGCCCCGAGATCGCGCAGCCGGTCGCCGAGCTGTTCCTGCACTTTCTGCATGGCGCCGAGTGCAGTCGGCGTAGCCGCGCGCACGGTGCGCGGCGCCTCGGTGGTCAGCGTGGCGAGCTGTCGACCCAGCCCTTCGTCGACACGCGCCAGTGCCGCCGCCGCCTGCTAGCCGGCCTCGCGCAATGCCGGGACACTGTCGTTGCCGGCGGTCGTCAGACGCACCCGCGTCTCGCGCTGGTTCCGTTCGAGCGCCTCGAGGGCCTCCAGCCCCGCCTTGGCGAAAGCAGCCGCGCCGTCCTTGCCGAGTCCGGCGGCCTCGTCATCGAAACAGCACCGCGCCGCCGCCAGTTCGGCGACCGCCGCAGCGCTCGCATCCTTCAATGCGGCGACGCCACCCCCCCAATTCGCCGGCCGCGCGCTCCAGTTCGCGGCGTGTCGACGCCGCCTACTCGCCGTTTCTTCTGGTCTCGCCGGCAAAAGCCTCGCGCGCCAACGCGAAGGCCGCGACCGCGCCCTCGGCGGCGGCGGCGGCGCGCTTGCCCACGGCATCGAAGGATTCGGCGACCGCGACGAGGCGCCGGCGCGCATTCTCTGCCGCCTGCTTGGCCTGGAGCAGTGCGGCGGCCGCGTGCGAGCCCGTCGTGGCGCGCACCTCGTCGAGGCGGCCGGCGATCCGCGACGCTGTTGCAGCCAGCGCCTCGGCCTGGCTGCGCAGAGCCTCGCTGCCGGTCGCGGAGCGCCGCACGGACTCGTCCGCAAGACCGGCCAGCCGCTCCGCTTCCTGTGCCAGCCGGTCGGCCAGCCCTTCGAGCAGCGCGTGCGCGTTGACGACCTCCTCGTCGAGCCGGCCCGATCCCACCGCAAGGCGGTCGCCGAGAGTGGCAAGGGCCGTCTCGACGGCGCGCTGCGGCCGGCTCAGCGCCGCGACATGGCGTTCGGGGTCGGCCAGCGCGCGATCCGTCCACCGGCGCGTCAGCAGCCACCAGCCGAGAATCCCGGCCAGCGCGGGCGGCACCAGCAGCCCGGCGGCCAGCGCCCCGGCCTATGACGGCGCCAGGCCGGCCCCGCCGGGCGAGACAACAATCAGGATGGCGAAGCCGGCAAACCACGCAACCCCGGCCAGCGCGACACCTGCCTCGGCAGCGCGGGCAAGATTCGTGGCATCGCGCATCATTGCGGGCCGGGGGCCGGGATCACGCCGCGGCGCGGCGGCGGCGGCGGATCAGGCCTAGGATCTCGCGCGCCGCGTTGGGAATATTCGTGCCCGGGCCATAGACGGCGGAGACACCATGCTCCTTCAGGAAATCGTAGTCCTGCGCCGGGATGACGCCACCGCAGACGACGATGACGTCATCGCCGCCTTCGGCGCGTAGCGCCGCCGTCAGCTCTGGCACCAGCGTTTTGTGGCCGGCCGCCTGGGTCGAGATGCCGATGACGTGCACGTCGTTCTCGATCGCCTGGAGCGCCGCCTCGGCCGGGGTGGCGAAGAGCGGGCCAACATCAACATCGAAGCCGATATCGGCGAAGGCCGTGGCGATGACCTTGGCGCCTCGGTCGTGCCCGTCCTGGCCGAGCTTGGCGACCAGCAGGCGCGGTCGGCGGCCCTCCTCGCGGGAGAATTGCTCGACCTCGGCGAGAACCTTGCGGTAATCGGCATCGTCGGCGAAGGCGGCGCCATAGACGCCGGAGATCGCCCGCGTCGTCGCCTGATAACGGCCGAACACGCGCTCCAGCGCGTCCGACACTTCGCCCACTGTGGCGCGGGCGCGCACCGCCTCGACGGTGGCGGCGAGCAGATTGCCCTTGCCGATGCGCGCTACCTCTTCCAGCGCCGCCAACGCGGCGGTACAGCGCGCCGTGTCGCGAGTGCGGCGGATTTCGGCGAGGCGCACGAGTTGTTCCTCGCGCACCCGCGTGTTGTCAATGTCGAGAATCTCGATCTGCCCCTCGCGCTCCGGCCGGTATCGGTTGACGCCGACGATCACGTCCTCGCCGCGGTCGACGCGCGCCTGCCGGCGCGCCGCCGATTCCTCGATGCGCAGCTTGGGCATGCCGGAATTGACCGCCTTGGTCATGCCGCCCAGCGCCTCGACCTCGGCGATCAGCGCGCCGGCATGATCGACCAGGCTCTTCGTCAGTGCCTCGATGTAGTAGGAGCCGGCCAGCGGGTCGACGACGTGCGGCACGCCCGTCTCGTGCTGCAGGATGAGCTGGGTGTTGCGCGCGATGCGCGACGAGAACGGCGTCGGCAGCGCCACCGCCTCGTCAAAGGAATTGGTGTGCAGCGACTGCGTGCCACCGAGCACGGCGGCGAGCGCCTCCACCGTCGTGCGGATGACGTTGTTGTAGGGGTCCTGCTCGGTCAGCGACACGCCGGAGGTCTGGCAATGCGTGCGCAGCATCAGAGAGCGCGGGTCGGTGGTGCCGAACTTGTCGGCCATCAGCGTCGCCCACAACACGCGCGAGGCGCGTAGCTTGGCGATCTCCATGAAGAAGTTCATGCCGATGCCGAAGAAGAACGACAGGCGCGGCGCAAAATCGTCAACCGCGAGGCCCTTCGACTGAGCGGCGCGGACATAGTCGAGCCCGTCGGCGATGGTGAAGGCGAGTTCCTGCACCGCCGTCGCCCCGGCCTCCTGCATGTGGTAGCCGGAGATCGAGATGGAGTTGAAGCGCGGCATGTTGCGCGCCGTGTACTCGATGATGTCGGCGACGATCCTCATCGAGGGCGATGGCGGGTAGATATAGGTGTTGCGGACCATGTACTCCTTGAGGATGTCGTTCTGGATGGTGCCCGACAGCTTCGCCTGCGGTACCCCCTGCTCCTCGGCAGCGACGATGTAACCGGCGAGCACCGGCAGCACCGCTCCGTTCATGGTCATCGACACGCTCATCTCGTCGAGCGGTATGCCGTCGAACAGCACCTTCATATCCTCGACCGAATCGATCGCCACGCCGGTCTTGCCTACATCGCCGGTCACGCGCGGATGGTCGCTGTCGTAGCCGCGATGCGTGGCGAGGTCGAAGGCGACCGACAGGCCCTTCTGCCCGGCGGCGAGATTCTTGCGGTAGAAGGCGTTGGATTCCTCGGCCGTCGAGAAGCCTGCGTACTGGCGCACCGTCCACGGGCGGTGGGCGAACATGGTCGCCCGCGGCCCGCCGGTGAACGGCGCGAAGCCGGGCATCTGGCTGAGCCATTCGATGCCTTCAAGGTCGGCCGCCGTGTAGAGCGGCTTGACCACGATGCCCTCGGGCGTCTGCCAGACGAGGCTGTCGGCCTCGCCCTTGATCTCGCTCGCCGCGAGTTTCTTCCAGTCGTCGAGGGACTTCTTCGGGAAATCGGCCATGGTGGCTCCGCCGGCAGCCCGGTCGTTGTGCGCTGCGGCAGTATACGGGTCGCAGGTGAGGGCGTCAGCGTTCTCCCACTATGTCGGCGCGGGTTCTCTTTAAGTTTAATCGCATTAGATCTAGTTATACGATTTATCGTATATATCTCTTATATACGCCTAAGCCGATATTGACTCAACATACGCTTTGGCGTATTTCTCTGCGGCAAGCGGAGCGCGCCGTGGAACAGATCGTGCGAACCCCTCGGCAGCTTGGTGCGGCCCTCCAGAGGCGCCGAGCCGACCGGGCGCTGACGCAGCCCGCCCTCGCACAGACCGTTCGGCGGCGCCAGGCGACGATTTCCAGCGTCGAGGCCGGCGAAGCCGGGACGCGCCTCAGTACGCTGTTCGATTTGCTTGCGGCGCTCGACCTCGAACTCGTCGTGCGCCCCCGCAGCAAGGCCGCGCCCAACGAAATCGAGACCCTGTTCTGATGGTTCGCCGGACGACCACCCCTCCGCTCGGCGTATTCCTGAACAGCCGTCCCGTAGGTCGACTGCAACGCCATGCCAGCGGCGCCATCGATTTCCAGTACGACGCAACGTGGCTCGACTGGCCGCACGCGCTTCCCGTATCGCTGTCGTTGCCTCTGCGCGGAAGGCGTTACAGCGGCGCCCCCGTCCTTGCCGTCTTCGACAATCTTCTGCCCGACAACGAGGCGATCAGGCGCCAGATGGCGGAGCGCGCCGGGGCAGCTAGCGATGATGCCTTTTCGTTGCTCGCCGCCATCGGCCGCGACTGTGTCGGCGCGCTGCAATTCCTGCCTGACGGACTGGATCCAGGACCAGCCGGAGCCATTGCCGGGCGGGACATTGACGATGCCGAAATCGCGCGCAAGCTCGCCAGCCTCGCACGCGCGCCGCTTGGCATGGGCGACGACCCGGAGTTCCGCATCGCCATAGCGGGAGCGCAGGAGAAAACCGCGCTACTGCTCTGGCAGGACCGCTGGCGCATACCGCACGGCACCACCGCGACGACGCACATCCTGAAACCCCAGATCGGCCGCCTGCGCAACGGCGTCGACATGTCGCGCAGCGTCGAGAACGAATACCTCTGCCTGCGCCTCTGCGCGGCTTTAGGCCTGCCGACGGCGCGCGCGGACATCGTCGACTTCGCCGGCCAGCGCGCACTCGTCGTCGAAAGATTCGACCGCCTGCACGCACGCGACGGAAGGCTGCTGCGGCGGCCGCAGGAGGATTGCTGCCAGGCCCTCGGTGTGCCACCAACACGCAAGTACGAAACCGATGGCGGGCCGGGCCTCACCGCCATCGTCGACCTGCTGGGCGGCAGCGACGACCCCGTCCTCGACCGCGCTAATTTCCTCAAGTCCCATGTCGTCTTCTGGCTGCTCGCCGCGGCGGACGTCCACGCCAAAAACTTCAGCCTCGCTCTGCACGCGGCGGGGCGGTTCCGGCTGACGCCGCTATACGATGTCATGTCGTCGCAACCCCATCTCGACGCCGGGAGAATCCGTCGCAACCAGGCGAAACTGGCGATGGCCGTGGGGCACAGCCGACACTACGTCCTGGGCACGCTCTCGCCGCGCCACTTCGTCGAGAGCGGCATGGATTGCCGGATGCCCGCGGCAACCGTGCGGCGAATCCTCCAAGACCTGCTTCAGGACGCCCCGCGCGCGTTGGCGACGACGCTGGCGGACCTTCCCGCCGATTTCCCCGATGCCATTGCCACGCCGATCACCAACGGCGTGCGCGCCCGTCTGGGCGAACTCGAACGCTATGTGGCGATGACGGCGCCTGCTGTGACCCCGCTCGCTACCGGTTCTTCGGCCATTCGCCGAGCTGGCGCTTGAGCTCCATCCGGGCGATCTGGGCGCGGTGGACCTCGTCCGGACCGTCGAAGATGCGCATGGCGCGGGTATGCGCCGCCATGTAGGCGAGCGGGAAATCGTCGGTCATGCCGGCGCCGCCATGCACCTGCATGGCGCGGTCGATCACCGCCAGCGCCATGGCCGGAGCGGCGACCTTGATCATGGCGATCTCCTGGCGCGCACCCTTGTTGCCGGCGACATCCATCATCCAGGCCGCCTTCAGCACCAGCAGGCGGCACATCTCGATCTCGATGCGCGACTGGGCGATGCGCTCCTGCGTCACGCCCTGGTCGGCGATGAGGTGGCCGAAGGCCACCCGCTCGCCGGCTCGCTTGCACAGCAACTCCAGCGCCCGCTCGGCAACGCCGATGACGCGCATGCAGTGATGGATGCGGCCCGGCCCGAGGCGGCCCTGCGCGATCTCGAAGCCGCGCCCCTCGCCGAGCAGCATGTTCTCCGCCGGCACACGCACATTGTCGAAGGTCACCTCGCCATGGCCGTGCGGGGCGTCGTCGAAGCCCATCACCGGCAGCATGCGCACGACCTTCACCCCCGGTGTCGCCACCGGCACGAGGATCTGCGATTGCTGCAGATGCCGCTTCGCCGCAGGGTCGGACTTGCCCATGACGATCATGATGACGCAACGCGGATCGCCCAGGCCGGAGGTCCACCATTTGCGGCCGTTGACGACGTAGTGATCGCCGTCGCGGAGGATCGAGCATTCTATGTTGGTGGCGTCGGAGGAGGCGACGGCCGGCTCTGTCATGGCGAAGGCCGAGCGAATTTTTCCGTCGAGCAGCGGCGCCAGCCACTGCTCCTGCTGCGCCTTCGTGCCGTAGCGGACCAGCACCTCCATGTTGCCGGTGTCGGGCGCCGAACAGTTGAACACCTCGGGCGCCCAGTGGACGCGCCCCATGATCTCGCACAGCGTCGCGTATTCGAGGTTGGTGAGGCCCGGCCCGTGCTCGGCTTCCGGCAGGAACAGGTTCCACAGATCGCGCGCGCGCGCCTCGCGCTTCAGCTCCTCGACGATCGCCGGCGTCTGCCAGCGTGTCTTCTGGCCGGCGAGCTGTTCCTCGTAGACCGCCTCGGCGGGGTAGACCAGGGCCTCCATGAAGGCCTCGAGCCGGGCCTTGTATTCCCCGCATCGATCGGACAACGCAAAATCCATCGTCTTCCTCCGGCCCTCGTCCAGCCGGCGTTGCGCGGGCTAGACTGCGGCAGCTTAGGCGCGGGCCCGCGCAATGGGGAGTGCTCCATGTCAAATCTGTTCGACCTGTCGGGAAAGGTCGCCATCGTCACCGGTTCTACCAAGGGCATCGGTAAGGCCATCGCGACCGCCTACGCAGACCATGGCGCGAAGGTGGTGATCACGTCGCGCGACGCCGGCCGCTGCGAGGCGACGCGCGCCGAACTGGCGGCCCGCGGCGAGGTCGTCGCCATCCCGGCCAACGCCTCGCGCAAGGCCGAGCTGGAGACGCTGGTCGCCGGCACGCGCAAGGCCTTCGGCCGGGTCGACATCGTTGTCTGCAACGCCGCCGTCAATCCCTACTACGGCCCGTCTCTGGCCATGCCAGACGCGACGTTTGAGAAGTTGATGAACGCCAATATACTCGCCAATATATGGCTGGTGCAGATGGTGGCCGAGGAGATGAAGGCGCGGCGCGACGGCACCATCATCCTGATGTCGTCGATCGGCGGAGCCTTCGGTACCGATGTCATCGGAGCCTATGCCGTCTCGAAGGCAGCGGTGCGGCAGGTCGCGCGCAACCTTGCCGTCGAACTCGGCCCCGACAACATCCGCGTCAACTGTATCGCCCCCGGACTCGTGAAGACCGATTTCGCGCGCGCCCTGTGGGAAGATCCGAGTTACGTCGAGCCGCGCCTCAAGCGCACGCCGCTCCGCCGTCTGGGAGAGCCGGGGGATATCGCCGGCGCCGCCGTGTTCCTCGCCTCGCCGGCCGCCGCCTGGATGACCGGCCAGACCATCACCGTCGACGGTGGCGCCACCGTCGTCGTCTGAGTCTCTCCGTCGCCGCAACAGGAGTGTCCTCCGTGGCCCGTCCCGCTTACCATGTTGCCACTGGCGCCATCGACGGCCGGCCATGATCGCGGGCGATCTCGTCACCCTAGCGCTGAGCCTCGTCGCCGAGCCGGTGACGCTGATCGGCTGCCTGCTGATCGGCGTCGGAGCGCGCAGCTACGGCCTCGTCCTCCGTTTCGCGCCACTCTGGGCCCTGGCACTGCAATTGTTCGCCGTCGCGCTGGGCCGCTGGTCGCTGCTCGATCCCGAGGGGCTGGCGATCGCGACGGTGCTGCGCGTCCTGGCCGTGCTGGCGCTGACGCTAGCGATCCATGCACTGGCCTGGCGCGTCCTGCGCCATCGCGGCGGTGGCGACAAAGGCGGGCCGAAGCCGGGCAACCGGCGCGGGCCACCGCCGCCCTTGCGGCGCGAGAAGTAGGCCCATCCGCGGGAATCGAAGAAGGCCGCCCGGCGGGCGGCACGGGCGGCCTTCTTCTGGGGGGCCGGCGAGCGCGTACGGGGGGCGCACGCATTGCCGCCGGCTTCGCCTGACCTTGCCCTGGGGCACTGCCGGGCTATTTCGACCATCGAGTCCTACCCGTCGTTAGGGGCGATAGGTAAGACCGACATTTTCTATATGGGGAATACCGAGTATTCCTAATAGCGAATTTATTCGGCCAATATAATCGTGTTATGCGATATTAACCCATGGATATCGCCCATGCGCGCACGTTTCTGGCCATTGCCGAGACCGGCAGCTTCCTTGCCGCGGCGGCGCGCCTCAACATCACCCAGTCGACCGTCAGCGCCCGCATCCGCTCGCTGGAACTGGAGGTCGGCCAGTCGCTGTTCGACCGCGGCCGCGCCGGCGCCCGCCTGACATCGGCAGGGCGGCGCTTCCTCGCCTACGCCTCCAACATAACCCGGCTGTGGGAACAGGCGCGCCAGGAACTGGCGCTGCCGCAGAACGCGCGCGGCGCCGTGGCCGTGGCCGGCCAGGTCAGCCTGTGGGACCGCATGCTGCCGGCCTTCCTCGCCTGGATGCAGGATTCCGCGCCGGACATCGCCGTGCGCATCGAGGTCGGCAGCGCCCACGAAGTGATGCACCGGTTGGCCCAGGGGCTGGTCGGCATCGGTATCCTCTACGCGCCGCAGACGCGCCCCGGATTCACCGTCGAGCATCTGTTCGACGACGAGCTGGTGCTGGCCCGCGCCGGCGTCGGCGAGGCCGGGCCTGGCAATCCCGGATATGTCTTCGTCGACTGGGGGCCGGACTTCCTCGCTGCCCATGGCGAGGCCTGGCCCGAGGCGGCGGCGCCCTCGGTCGCCGTCGAGCTGGGAGCGCTCGGCCTGCAATGCGTACTCGACCGCGGCGGCTCGGGCTATTTCCCGCGCCGCATCCTCGAACCGCTGATCGCCGCCGGCCGCATCGCCGTCGAGGAGACTGCGCCGTCCTTCCGCCGCGCCGCCTGGATCGTGCGCGGCACCGACAGCAACGACGAGGTCATCGGCACGGCGCTGGACGGCCTGCGCGCCGTCGCGCGGGCGCAGGCGAGATAACCCCTCAGATCACACCTGGCGGGCCACCATCATGCGCTTGATCTCGGCTATGGCTTTCGCCGGGTTCAGGCTCTTCGGGCAGGTACGCGTACAGTTCATGATGGTGTGGCAGCGATAGAGACGAAATGGGTCCTCGATCTGGTCGAGCCGTTCGCCGGTCGCCTCGTCGCGGCTGTCTATCAGCCAGCGATAGGCCTGCAGCAGGATGGCCGGGCCAAGATAGCGGTCACTGTTCCACCAGTAGCTCGGGCACGAGGTCGAGCAGCAGGCACACAGTATGCACTCGTAGAGCCCGTCGAGCTTCGCCCGGTCCTCCGGCGACTGCAGGCGCTCACGCTCCGGAGCCAGAGTGTCGGCCTTGAGCCAAGGCTCGATCTGCCGGTACTGGGCGAAGAAATGCGTCTGGTCCGGCACCAGGTCCTTGATCACCGGCTGGTGCGGCAGCGGGTAGATGCGCACTTCGCCCTTCACCTCGTCGATGTATTTGGTGCAGGCCAACGTGTTGGTGCCGTCGATGTTCATCGCGCAGGAACCGCACACGCCCTCGCGGCAGGAGCGGCGAAAGGTGAGCGTCGGGTCGATCTCGTTCTTGATCTTGATCAGCGCGTCGAGGACCATCGGCGGGCAATCGTCGCGATCGATCGTGTAGGTGTCGAGGCGCGGATTCTCGCCGCCCTCCGGCGACCAGCGATAAACGAGGAAGGTCTTCGGGTTCTTCACCACAGCCGGCGCCGGCCATGTCCTGCCGGGCCTGACCTTCGAATTCTTCGGCAAATTGAACTCGGCCATCGCGAACGCCCTTCTTTTCCTGCCCCCGCAGCGCCGTCAGGCGGCGTAGCGCAGGATTTCGACCTCGGCGCCATGACCGACCGCGGCTTCGGCACGCGCCAGGATGTCCTCAGTCGTCGCGGCGTCGAGATAATACTCGCCGCAGTTCGCGCACACGTCCGCCGGCACGCCCTTGACGATCACCGTCGTCTCGCCGCGTTGCAGCGTCACCGTCACGAGCCCCGGCACCGTCTCGCCGAGTTTGCATATCACACACGTCATCGCAACCTCCGCGTCCGAAAATAGTCTTCCCAGATCGCAATAGAGGGAATGTACGCCGTCACTACCCATCCTGTCCGTGTCGCCGCTTCCGCCGCCAAAACGACATGCACCGGCCGGCCGCCGCAATAGCCAAGGAGAAGCTGGATCGGATGGGGCATGTCGTCCGGATAGTCCTCGATTATCTCGCCATAGCGTATGACGGATTGTACGTCCGCCACCGACAGGCCGCGCTCGAACATGCGGTGGACGGCATGGCCGGTGAATATGATGCGGCCGACATCCACGAGCCGTCGAACTCAATAAACCCTCGCCTTCGGCGGGAAGCTTTGGACCTCGTTGGTCATCGGCTGCTGGTGCACCGGGCGGTAGTCGATGCGGGTGTGTCCCTTCTCGTCGACCCAGCAGATCGAGTGCTTCATCCAGTTGGCGTCGTCGCGGTCCGGGTAATCCTCGCGCGCGTGTGCGCCGCGGCTCTCGGTGCGGTTGACGGCCGAATCGATAGTCGCGACCGCCTGGTACATCAGGTTCTCGAGTTCAAGGGTCTCGACGAGGTCGGAATTCCACACCAGCGAGCGATCGCTTACCGACAGGTCCTCCATGCCGCCCCAGATCCGCTTCATCCGGTCGGCGCCTTCCTGGAGAACCTCTCCGGTGCGGAACACGGCGCAGTTCGCCTGCATGGTGCGCTGCATGTCGAGGCGCAGCTTCGCCGTCTTCGTGCCGCCACTGGCGTTGCGCAGGCGGTCGAAACGGGCGAGCGCCGTGTCGCCGGCATTGGCCGCCAGCGGCTTGTGGGTCTGCCCGGGCTTCACCATCTCGGCCGCGCGCTCGGCGGCGGCGCGGCCAAACACGACTAGGTCGAGCAGCGAGTTGGAGCCGAGGCGGTTGGCTCCATGCACCGACACGCAGGCCGCCTCGCCGATGGCCATCAGGCCGCGCACCGGCACGTCGGGGTCGTCGCCCACCCTCGTCATCACCTGGCCGCGCCAGTTGGTTGGCACGCCGCCCATGTTGTAGTGGCAGGTCGGCAGCACCGGGATTGGCTCGCGCGTCACGTCGACGCCGGCGAAGATGCGCGCCGTCTCGGCGATGCCGGGCAGGCGCTGGTGGATGACCGCCGGGTCGAGATGCTCGAGGTGCAGGTGGATGTGGTCCTTCTGCGGCCCGACACCGCGCCCCTCGCGAATCTCGATGGTCATCGAGCGCGCCACGACGTCGCGCGAGGCGAGGTCCTTGGCGTGCGGCGCGTAGCGCTCCATGAAGCGCTCGCCCTCGGAATTGGTGGCGTAGCCGCCCTCGCCGCGCACACCCTCGGTGATAAGGCAGCCGGCGCCGTAGATGCCGGTCGGGTGGAACTGGACGAATTCCATGTCCTCGAGCGGCACGCCGGCGCGAGCCGCCATCGCCGAGCCGTCGCCGGTCTGGGTGTGCGCGCCGGTGCAGGAAAAATAGGCGCGGCCGTAGCCGCCGCTGGCCAGCACCGTCTGGTGCGCGCGGAAGCGGTGCATCGTGCCGTCGGCGAGGTTCCACGCCATGACGCCGCGACAGGCGCCGTCCTCCATGATGAGGTCGAGCGCGATGTACTCGATGAAGAACTCGGCGTTGTGCTTCAACGACTGCTGGTAGAGCGTGTGCAGGATGGCGTGGCCGGTGCGGTCGGCGGCAGCGGCGGTGCGGTGCGCCGGCGGGCCCTCGCCATACTCGGTCGTCATGCCGCCGAACGGGCGCTGGTATATCTGGCCGGCGGCCGTGCGGCTGAACGGCACGCCCTGGTGCTCCAGTTCGATCACGGCGGGCACCGCCTCGCGCACCATGTATTCGATGGCGTCCTGGTCGCCGAGCCAGTCGGCGCCCTTGACGGTGTCGTACATGTGCCAGCGCCAGTCGTCCTTGCCCATGTTGCCGAGCGAGGCGGAGATGCCGCCCTGCGCCGCGACGGTGTGCGAGCGCGTCGGGAACACCTTGGTTAGGCAGGCCGTGCGCAGGCCCTTCTGGGCCATGCCTAAGGTCGCGCGCAATCCGGCGCCGCCGGCGCCGACGACGACGACGTCGTAGCTGTGGTCGACGATCGTGTAGCTCGTACTCATACCGCCCCTCCGAGGGCCACGCGCAGCACCGACAGGATAGCCGCCAGCGCCAGCACCAGCGCCGCGCCCTTCATGACGATCAGCAGCGCAATGCGGCAGCCCTCGCCATGGACATAATCCTCGATCACCACCTGCAGGCCGAGCTGGCCGTGCCAGAAGCCGAAGGCGACGGCGAGGACCAGCAGCACGGCGCCGACCGGATGACCGACCCAGGCGATCGCCGTCGCGTGATCGGCGCCGCCGATGACGACGAGGCCTACGACGAACCAGACGGCGAGCGGAATCAGCGCCACAGCGGTGATGCGCTGCAGCCACCAGTGATGCGTTCCGGACCGCGCCGAACCGAGCCCGCGGGAGCGGGCGAGCGGAGTTCGGATGCTCATCGTCTCAGCCTCCCCGCACGGCGTAGCCGACGATCCACACCAGCAACGTCAGCCCGGACGAGGCCACAACGGCCCCCCAGCCGCTACGGTAGGCGTCGGGAATCTCGAAGCCATAGCCGGCGTCCCAGAACAAGTGACGCACCCCGTTACACAAATGGTAGCAGAGTGCCCAGGTGAAGCCGAGCAGCAGCAGGCGGCCAAGGATGGAGCCGTTAAACCACTGCACGGCGGCGAAAGCCTCCGGCCCGGCGGCGGCGGCGACCAGCCACCAGACCAGCAACAGCATGCCGGCGGCGAGTGCCATGCCCGTCGCGCGGTGGAGTATCGACAGCACCGATGTGAGCTGCGGACGATAGACCTGCAGATGCGGCGAAAGCGGACGTTCGTCGGCTGCCATGATCGCTCGAGTCCCCGACTGCCCTTCCCTGGCCGTGCTCCGAAACCCTGGCGGCACGCCATCCGCGCGGGATGGACGCCGTGGCCCCGTTTCGTTGTGTAGACGGCCCAAGCCGCGCCGTCAACGCCGGCCAACGGCCGCGACCGGCACCCCGCCCGGTGTGGATAAGCTGTGGAAGTACTGTGGCCTTAGCGGCGGATTGTGCACAGGAATATGCGCCCACCGGGCAATCGCCGGTTGCTCGCCCCACCTCGCGGCGCCAACCATTCGACTCGTTCGCGAAGGCGTGAATGCGGGTCTCGCCCGGTGTGGCACCGGCGGTTTCGACCGCCGCCGCCACGGCGCCAACCAGGCCACGCGGGGCCGCGATGGCAGAAGGGAGCGACGGTCCGCGAACGGTTCGTGCGCGCGCCGCGAGGTGCCCGCGCGGTCCGCTGCGGCGGGCACCGCATACGGCCCACGGCCGGTGCCGCAGGGCACGAGCGGTGGATGGCCGGTCCCCGTCGGCGTGACGCCGGTCTCGCAACCGCGCCACGCGGCGCACGGGATACGCCGGGTTCGCGGGAAGGTCCGCACGGCGCCGCCTTCTCGCATCGGCGCGTGGAACGGCATCGGAGGCAGGCATCGGCAGTCCCGCGCAAGCGGCGCGCCGTCATCTGTTTCCGGCACCGGAGCCGCGCAAGGCGCGATGCCCGCGCGGCAGGCATGGCGGATCGGGGTCCCGGAGTTCTCGCCGGCCAGGGCTTCCGACGCGCCGGGGTCGCCGCACCGCCCGCAAGGGCATGGCCGGCGCGCCGGCCGACAGCCCGCGATGTCTCTTCCCGCCCGTGGTCCGGGCCACGCAGGGCTGGGCCCCGTGCCGCGCGGACCTCGTGTCCACACCCGGCACGTCTGCCGACCGGCAGCGCGCGACGCACCGGCCAGGGGTGCTGCGCGCCGCCGGTCGGACGGGACAGGTCCCGGCCGCGCCAGCGTATCGGGAGGGCGTCAGGAGCGACGGACCCGAATCCGCGCCCCTGGCGCCTTCTTTCGTTCAGCGTCCCCACAGACCTCGTGATCAGGCGCGCGCAGCGATAGCCGTCGCCAGCGCCAAAGTGCGCTCCGCCGTCGCGACGTGCAGGTTCTCGACCAGCCGCCCGTCGAGCACGGCGACGCCGCTGCCGGCGGCGATAGCGGAGGCATGCGCGGCGACGATGCACCGGGCCTCCGCCACGGCCGCCTCGTCAGGCCCGAAGGCGGCATTGGCCGGCTCGATCTGCGAAGGGTGGATCAGCGTCTTGCCGTCGAATCCCATGTCGCGGCCCTGTTTGCAGACCGCGACGAAGCCGGCCGTATCGGCGAGATCTAGATGGACGCTGTCGAGCGCCACTATGCCGGCGGCACGCGCGGCCAGCACGACCAGCGACAGGCTGGCGAGAAAGGGCACGCGGTCTGGCGTCGGGCGCGCGTTTAGATCGCGTCCGAGGTCCTCGGTTCCAACCACCAGGCAGGTTACGCGCGGATTGGCGCGCGCTATTTCCGCCGCCGCCATCACGCCGGCCGCCGTCTCGATCATGCACCAAATCTGCAGCGCACGCGGCGCGCCCGCAGCTTCAAGCACGGCGATGGCACCGCGCGCGGCGGCGGCGCTGCCGACCTTCGGCAGCAGCACCGCATCGGCCCCGGCACGTGCCAGAGTCGCGAGATCGGCCGTTCCCCACGGAGTGTCTAGCCCGTTGGCGCGCACGATCAGTTCACGCCAGCCGAAGTCGCCGGCGGCGATAGTGGCGACGGCGCGGACGCGCGCCGCCGGCTTGGACTCTGGTGCCACGGAATCTTCTAGGTCGAGGATGACGCCGTCGACCGGCAGCGTCACCGCCTTGGCCAGCGCCCGCTCGTTGGCGGCCGGCACGAACAACACGCTGCGGCGCGGCCGCATGATCGTCTTCATCGAAGCTGGCTCCGGCTTGCGAACGGCAAGCGGCGACTATAAGCCGGTATGCTGACGCGGAAAGCCGTCGGGGGAAGGCATGAACATCCTTTCGATCCAGTCGCACGTCGCCTTCGGGCATGTCGGCAATTCCGCCGCTACGCTGCCGCTGCAGCGCCTCGGCTTCGAGGTGCTGGCGGTGCCGACGGTGGTGTGGTCGAACCATGCCGGCTATGGTGACCGTGGCGGCCCGACCCTTGGCCCGGCCGATGTCGCGGCGGTGATCGACGGGCTGGAGCGGCGCGGCGCCTTGGCCGCCACGGGCGGCGTGCTGACCGGCTATCTCGGCGATGCCGGCCTCGGCCCCGTGCTGCTCGACGCCGTGGCGCGCGTGCGCGAGGCCAATCCGGCGGCGCTGTGGTGCTGCGACCCTGTGCTCGGCGACGATTACGCCGGCCTATACGTCGACGCGGCCGTCGCCGAGTTCGTCGCCAGCCGGGCCCTGCCCGCCGCCGATATCGTCACCCCCAATGTGTTCGAGCTGGAATTGCTCGGCGGCCGTGCCCAGGGCAGCCTGGCCGGCGCCCCCGTGGCCGACATCGTTGGCGCCGCGCGCGGGCTGCTCGGCCGTAGCGCGGGCGGGCGGCCTGGCCTCGCCGTCGTCACCAGCATCGCCGCCGCCGGCATGCGACCGGATTCGATCGCCATGCTGGCCGTGACGGCCGATGCCGCCTGGCTGGTGGTGACGCCGCGCCTCGCCTTCGAGCGGCCGCCGAACGGCGCCGGCGACCTCACGTCGGCGCTGTTCCTCGCCCAGCGCCTGCTGCACCCGGCCGAGCCGCCGGGCACCTCGCTGGCCAGCACCGCCGCGCGGGTCTTCGCCATCTTGGCCGCCACCCATGCCGCCGGGGCGCGCGAACTGGCGCTGGTCGCCGCCCAGGACGCCCTGCTGCGGCCGCCACGCGCTTTCGCCGCCCGCGGCCTGCGCACCTGACCGACCTGCGGCGTTTTGCGCCGCGCGGCCTTTCTGATATGAACTTTCGGCGCCGCGCCGCGGTGCCAAAGGAAACGCCACAGAGCCGTCGCCCGACCCTTGCTGACCGCCAGCATTTTCCTGAACGGCCTGGTGTTCGGGCTCATCCTCGCCGCCCCGGCGGGCCCGGTCGGCATCCTGTGCATCCAGCGCACCCTGTCGGAAGGCCGGCTGCACGGCCTGCTGTCCGGACTCGGAGCCGCGGTCGGCGACGCCATCTATGGCATCGTCGCCGCCTTCGGCATCAGCGCCGTGGCCATCTGGGTCGACGAGCACAAAATCGGCCTGCGCGCCTTTGGTAGCATTGTTCTGCTCGCCCTCGCCGCGCGTACCGTGTTCGGCCGGCAGCACACGACCGCGCCCATCGTGCGCGGCCGTGTGCATACGGGCAGCCTCGCCCGCGATTTCGCATCGGCCTTCGCGCTGACCATCACCAACCCTGTGACGTTGATAACCTTCGCCTCGCTGCTGGCGACCTTCGGCCTGACCAACCTGATCGAGACGAAGGCCCGCGCCGTGGCGCTGGTCGGCGGGGTGTTCATAGGCTCGCTGGTCTGGTGGCTAGCCATCGCGCTCGGCGCCAACTTGTTACGGCCGATGGTCGACGGCGGCAGCGGTAACGGTAGCTGGATGCGCTACATTTCGGCGGCGATACTCACCGCCTTCGCCGCGTGGGCGCTGATCACCGCCCAGCTGATGCTGTGAAGGCGCCCTAGCCGGGCGGCGACCAACCGGAAGGCGCCATTTCGAAGGACGCGAACTCGAAGCCCGGCGACACGGTGCAGCCGACCAGCGACCAAGCGCCGAGGCTGACGGCCGACTGCCAGGCATCGACCGGCACCACCGCCTGCGGCCGCTCGCCCGCCGCGATTCCGTTGCCGCGGCGATGGAGGATGGCCGGCCCGACGCCGTCGCAAACGCTCAGCGCCAGCGCCGCGCCGGCATACCAGTGCCAGATCTCGACTGCGTCGCGCACCCGGTGCCAGGCCGAGCGCTCAACGGCGGCCAGCAGGTAGTAGATGGCGGTGGCGGCGGCCCGTCGCGACCCGTCGCCCTCGCGGTAGATCTCGTGATAATGCCCGCCTTCCGGATGCAGGGCGAGGCCGAGCAGGCGGACGACGCCCGCCGCGTCTAGGATGGCGGCCGGCGCCGACGAACTCATGCCGGCGGTCTGGTCTGCTGCATCGACGGGCGCTCGGCGAATTTGGCAAACCACGCCGCGAGCTTCGGCCTGCCCTTGCGCCAATCGTCGGCAGCGAAGCGGAAATCGCGGTAGGCCAGCGCACAACCGACGCCAATCTGGCCCAGCGTCACCTTGCCGTCGAGCGCCGAAGCCTCGCGCTCCAGTAAGTCGAGCGCGGTGTTGACCGACCATACCTGGCGGTCGACGAATTTCTGGGAGAGCTTGTCGCCCTCGTGGAACAGCGTCTCGACGCGGGCATTGACCGAGGCGTCGAGCATGCCGGTGGCGATGGCGTCGAGGCGCAGCGCCTGCCAGCGCGCCGCGCCGTCCGGAAGCAGGCCCGACGCTGGCGCCTGGGTGGCGAGGTACTGGCAGACGATGGTGGATTCGAACAGCACCGTGCCGTCGTCCGACACCAGCGTCGGCACCTTGCCGACCGGGTTGAGGTCGCGGTAACCGGCCGGATCGGTCCAGGGGTTGATCTCGACCATCTCGACCTTCGCGGCGAGCCCGGCCTCGATGGCGACAACGCGTGCCTTTCGCGCGTAGGGCGAGGCGGCGGAGAAGTAGAGTTTCATGGCCGGCTTCCGATCCTGTTTCCGATTCAGTGCGTTGGCCCGCGAGCCTAGCGGGCACGGCCCGGCATACCAAGCCGGGCGCCGGTATGGTGCCTGTGCCGCCCGCGCATATGCAGCCGCCACCGTGGTAGCGTGCCACCATGTGGCCCGACGTCGTCGACCAGCGCGATTTCTACGCTACCAGCCTCGGCCAGACCGTGTGCCGCATAGTGCGCCATTCGGTGCGCGACATCTGGCCCGAGACGGCGGGTATGTCGATCGCCGGCATCGGCTACGCCACGCCGTATCTGCGGCCATTCCACGAGGAGGCGGCGCGCACTCTGGCGATCATGCCGGCGCCGATGGGCGTGATCGCCTGGCCCGCCGCACCGTCGGCCAGCGCCGTGCGCGAGCCCAATGTGGTGGCTCTGGCGCATGAGAGTGAACTGCCGCTGCCCGACCTTTCGGTAGACCGTATCCTGATGGTTCACGCGCTGGAGCACGCGGCGCAGCCGCAGGCCATGTTGCGCGAGTTGTGGCGTGTGTTGGCCGATGGCGGCAGGATGCTCGCGATCGTGCCCAACCGGCGCTCGATCTGGGCGCGCAGCGATCACACGCCCTTCGGCCACGGCCATCCCTACTCGCTCGAGCAGCTCAACCGCACGCTGCGCGCCGCCATGTTCGCGCCGCTGACGGCGCGGCGCGCGCTGTTCGTGCCGCCGACGCGGCGGAGATTCGTGCTGTCTGGCGCCTATGCGTGGGAACGGCTGGGCGCGCGCTGGTTCCATCCGCTCGGCGGGGTGCTGATGGTCGAAGCCGGCAAGCAGGTCTATGCCGCCGCGCCGATCGGTGCCGGCGAGCGCGCGCGCCGGCGCTATTTGCCCGCCAGCATCGCGGCCGGGCGCGAGGGACCGGTCAGTCCCGCGAAATGAGGAACACCGCCTGCTCGGCGCGCAGATTGTCGAACCAGCCGGGCCGCGCGACCCGTCGCACCCTTCCGTCGCGGCCGATCAGCACCGCACGCTCGACATGCACGCCGAGTTCGCTGGCCAGCGCGAGGAAGTCGGCGATGGTGACGAGCCGGATGTTCTGCGTCGAGTACCAGGGAGAGTCTAGAATGTGCGAATGCGGCGCCCGCCCGTTGACCAGCAGCTGCGCGCGCAGGCGCCAGTAGGCGAAGTTGGGAAAGCTGACGACGGCGTTACGGCCGATGCGCAGCAGCTCGGCCAGCATCGGGCGGACGTCGAAGATCGCCGGCAGCAGCCGCGACAGGATAACGTAGTCGAACGCATCCGACGGATAGTCGGCGACGACCGATTCAGCATCGCCCTGGATCACCGCCAGGCCATGCGCGACGGCTTCGCTGACGCCGGCCGGCGACAGTTCGATGCCGCGCCCGTCGACGCCCTTGAAATGGACTAGGTAGGACAGCAGCGTGCCGTCGCCGCAGCCTATATCGAGCACGCGCGAGCTCGGCACGACCATGTCGGCGATGAGCTGGAGGTCGGTACGGATGGTGCCGGTGCGTGGCGTGGGCGTGCGGTTCATCATGCGACCGTCCGCCGCGCGATACCGGCGAGTTCTGCCGCGCCGCCAAGGAAGCCCGACAGCACGCGGAAGAACTCCGGCTCGTCGAGCAGGAAGGCGTCGTGGCCCGCGTCTGTCTCGATCTCGACGAAGCTGACCGCCGCCGCAGCGGCGTTCAGCGCGTGCACGATGGTGCGCGACTCGACGGTAGGGAACAGCCAATCGGAGGTGAAGCTGACGACGCAGAAGCGCACCGGTGACGCTTTGAAGGCGTTGGCCAGCACGCCATCGCCGCGATCCTGCGCCAGGTCGAAATAGTCCATCGCGCGGGTGATGTAGAGGTAGGAATTGGCGTCGAAGCGCTCGACGAAGGTCGAGCCCTGGTGGCGCAGGTAGCTTTCGACCTGGAAGTCGGCGTCGAAGCCGAAAGTCACGGCCTGCCGGTCCTGCAGCGAGCGGCCAAACTTGCGGTGCAGCGCGCGGTCCGAGAGATAGGTGATGTGGGCCGCCATGCGGGCAACGGCCAGCCCGCGCGCAGGCCGCTTTCCGTGGCGGAAATACTCGCCAGCGCACCAGTCTGGATCGGCCATGATCGCCTGCCGTCCGACCTCGTGGAAGGCGATGTTCTGTGCCGAGTGGCGCGCCGCGCCGGCGATGGCGCAGGCGGCGAAGACGCGCTCGGGATAGCGCGCCGCCCATTCCAGTACCTGCATAGCACCCATAGAGCCGCCGAGCACGCAGAACAGACGCTCGATGCCCAGCGCGTCGATCAGCAGCTTCTGCGCCGCCACCATGTCGCCGATGGTAATTACCGGAAAGGTCAGCCCGTAGGGCTCGCCGATGGCCGGGTCGATCTCGCGCGGGCCGGTCGTGCCCATGCAGCCGCCCAGCACATTGGCGCAGATAACGAAGTAGCGGTCGGTGTCGATTGGCCGGCCGGGGCCGATGGCGAGATCCCACCATCCCGGGCGGCCGGTGACGGGGTGAGGCTCGGCGGCGAACTGGTCGCCGGTGAGCGCGTGGCAAACGAGGATCGCGTTGGAGCGCGTCGCGTCGAGCGTACCATAGGTCTGCCAGGCGACGTTGAACGGGCCTATCGTCGCGCCGGAGGCCAGCCGCAACGGGGCGTCGCGGCCAAGGACCGTGCGCTGACCGGGCGGATTCGCGGTCAGCGGCGCGGCGGACGTGGTCACGCCCGTGCGAACGGTTCCGCCAGTTGCGCTGGACATATCGGCAATCGCTCGTCGGTGCGGCGGCGTGTCCGGCCCGGCGCCGGCGACCGCCCGCCGTGGCAGCGCGCATAGCTATGGTCACCCCCCCATGGTGTCAACGTTTTCTTTGCCAAGCGGCCGGTGTCGGCGCTACAAGGCCGCGCGAGAATCCCCCCCGCGGGCTATCCCCATATGACCATTGTTTCCGGCAGTCTCGACGAGCTGCGGCGCGAGATCGACACCATCGACGACGCGCTGCACGACCTGGTCATGCGGCGGGCCGAAGTGGTGCGCCGCATCGGCCAAGCCAAGGGCGGCGCCGGCGGCTCAAGCTACCGGCCGGCCCGCGAGGCGCAGCTGCTGCGCCGGCTGGTCGGCCGCCATCACGGGCCGCTGCCGCCATCGACCGTCGTGCTCTTCTGGCGCGAGCTGATGGCCGCCGCCCTGCGCCTGCAAGGCGATTTCACGGTCGCCGTCTGGCGCGACCGCGAGGATGGCGTCGATGCCGAGATGGTGCGCCAGCATTTCGGCGCCGTCACGCCGGTAACGCCGCACAGCTCTCCCGCCCAAGTCATCACCGCCGTCGCCCAGGACAGCGACAGCGCCACGGTGGGCTTGCTGCCGCTGCCGCAGGACGACGACCAGGACCCGTGGTGGCCGTCTCTGCTGATCGGCGGCGGCCTCGGCGCAACGCGCGGAGAGTCGCCACGCATCGTGGCGCGCCTGCCCTTCCTCGGCAGCACTACTGGGCGCAGCGAAGGCGCCTTCGTCGTCGCGCGTGGCGATGTCGACGCCTCGGGCGACGACCACAGCCTCATCGTCCTCGTCTGCGCCGAGGACGCCAGCCGCGCGCGCATGCAGGGCGCGCTGCGCAATGCCGGATTCATTATCGCCGGGCACATCTCGCTCGACCGCCCGGGAGCGCACGAGCGGCTGCACATGCTCGACCTCACCGGCTTCATCGTCGCCACGGACCCGCGCTTCGCGGTGGTCGGCGAACGCATCGGCGCGACGGCTATCCATCGGCTCGGCGGCTACCCGACGCCAATGGCGCGCACCGACTGATCGCCGCCATGGCCCTGCCTATCCCCCGCCCCGGCATCCTCGACATCCCGCTCTACGCGGCCAGCGAGGCACGGCCCGGCGTCGACTACGCCATCAACATCGGGTCCAACGAGAGCGCGCTGGGGCCGAGCCCGCGCGCCGCGGGTGCCTATTCCCGGGCGGCCCGCGAGCTGCACCGCTATCCGGAGATCGACGGCCGCTCGCTGCGCGAGGCGATCGGCCGCCACTACGGCCTCGACCCGGCACGCATCATCTGCGGGGCCGGCTCCGACGAGCTGCTCGAGATGATCGGCCATTCCTATGCCGGCGAGGGCGACGAGGTGTTGTACAACGCCCACGGCTTCCAGATGTATCCGATCGTCGCACTGGCGGCCGGGGCGAAGCCCGTAAAGGTGCCGGAGACGAAGCTGACGGCGAATGTCGACGCCTTCCTCGCCGCGGTGACGCCACGCACGCGCCTTGTCTTCCTTGCCAATCCAAACAACCCAACCGGCACCTACCTGCCGCTGGCCGAGCTGCGGCGGCTGCGCGTCGGCCTGCCCGAGAACGTGCTGCTGGTGGTCGACGCCGCCTATTCGGAGTATGTCGTCCGCAACGACTACTCGCCGGGGATGGAACTGGTGGATGCCGGCGGCAACACGGTGATGACGCGGACCTTCTCAAAGATCCATGCGCTCGCCTCGCTGCGCCTCGGCTGGGGCTACTTTCCGTCGGCCATCGCCCAGGTGATAGAGCGCGTACGCCCGCCCTTCAACATCTCTCAGGCGGCGATCGAGGCCGGCAAGGCGGCGCTAGCCGACGTCGCCCACACCGACCGCTCGCGCGCCAACAACGACACAGTGTTGCCCTGGTTCTCGCGGCAGCTCGCCGGGCTAGGCCTCGAGGTCAATCCGTCGGTCGCCAATTTCGTTATCGCGCGGTTTCCCGACGACAAGGACCGCGACGCGGCCACCGCCTATGCCTGGCTGAAGGAACGGCGCATCATCGTGCGCCGCATCGTCGGCTACGGCCTGCCCGCCTGGCTGCGCTTCACCATCGGCACGCCGGCCGAGATGGCTGCCGTCGGCGACGCCATCGAGGAGTTCCTCGCGCGATGAGCGCGTCTCCCCCATTCGCGCGCGTCGTCATCGCCGGCATCGGCCTGATCGGCGCCTCGCTCGCACTCGCCATCAAGGCCGGCGGCCTCGCGCGCCTGGTAGTTGGCCTCGATGCCGACGCGCGCGTTCGCGAGGTGGCGCCGAATCTTGGCATCGTCGACAGCATAGAGACCGATCCCGTCGCCGCCGTGCGCGGCGCCGACCTCGTCGTGCTCGCCGTGCCGGTGCGCGCGATGGGGTCCCTGGTGCAGGCGATGGCGCCCGGCCTTGCGCCCGGCACCATCGTCACCGACACCGGCTCGGTCAAGTGCGCCGTGATCGAGGCGGTCTCGCCGCATCTGCCGGCGGGCGTGCATCTGGTGCCGGGCCACCCCGTGGCCGGCACCGAGCATTCCGGCCCCGAGGCCGGATTCGCCGAGTTGTTCCGCGACCGCTGGTGTATCCTCGCACCGTCCGAAGGCACCGACGCCGCGGCCGTCGAGACCGTGGCGCGGCTGTGGCGCGCCGTCGGCAGCGATGTCGAGGTGATGGACCCGGTGCATCACGATCGCGTGCTGGCCATCACCAGCCACCTGCCGCACGCCATCGCCTACACCATCGTCGCCACCGCCGCCGACCTCGAAAACCAGCTGCAGATTCTCGCCGCCTCGGCCGACCCTCAGAAGGTGACGACGGCCGAAGTCATCAAATACTCCGCCGGCGGCTTCCGAGATTTCACGCGCATCGCCGCTTCCGACCCGGTGATGTGGCGCGACGTGTTCCTGACCAACCGCGAGGCGGTGCTGGAAATGCTCGGCCGCTTCACCGAGGATCTCATTCGCCTGCAGCGGGCCATCCGCTGGGCCGAGGCCGACACGCTTGAAGCGCTGTTCCGCCGCGGTCGGGAAATCCGCCGCGGCGTCGTTGCCGCGCGCCAGGCCGGCCGCTTCGTCTATGGCGAAAACGGCGAGCGCAAGGACGACACGACGGGCGAATAGATGTTGCCGCTCAGGATCGTCTTCGAACGTGGAAGTCAGGTTTGCGGGCGCGGTGACGGCGATATCGCGGTCGCGATCCCGATCGCTAAACTTCCGTGTTGCCCCGGCCAAGCGCCGCAGCCGCGCGGGCCGGGGACCATGAACACGGGCGGCGCAAGGACTTGCGACGTCCGGTGTTTATGGATTCCGGGTCTGCGCGCTCCGCGCTCCTCCCGGGATGACAAAATGAATGGTCTGGACTTCGGCCGGTCGATCCATCCGCCCGCCGTCACTTCGCGGCGGCGCGTGCCGGCGTGCGGGTCATGGTCTTGATCGGTCCACGCGGATTGCCCGAGCGGGAGGCGATCTCGCGGTCCTGCGCCTCGATATGGGCGCGGGCCGGCTCGTCGCCATCGAGCCCGCCGATCAGTTCGGTCGGCACCTTGCGGTTGGAGGTGCGGGAGCCGTCCTGGTAAACGACATCGAACAGGAAGTAATTGCCAACCACGAGCGGCTTCTTGCTGCTGCGACCCATCGCTGTCTCCTCGTGCCGCAGCGCCGATTGCGCGCCGTATCAGCCGGATTTGGTGGTTGCGTCGTCCGCCGCGACCGGACCGCCGGTGTCCGTGTCCGCCTCGTCGTCGGTGTTCGTCGCGTCCCCGGTAGTTACGACCGCGCCGTCGACCGGCTCGCCCTCGCGCAGCCCCGCCTTGCGCTCCTCGCGCTTGCGCAGCTTCTCCTCGCGCTTCTGCTCCTTGGAGCGGTTACGCTCGGCGCGCTGGTGGCGGTAATTCGGCTTGAAAGCCATCGTCTGTACTCCCGGTTGCGAACGGCCTCTGCTGCCCGGCGGTACGGACGCGAAGGGGCGCCAGTTGCCCGGCGCCCCTCCTGTCGAACCGGTGCCCCTAAGGGCCGGCGGATCAGACGGCCTTGAGGTTCTCGGCCGAGGACTTGCCGCGCTTCGGATCGCGCTGCTCCTCGAACGAGACCTTCTGGCCCTCGTTCAGGCTGCGCATGCCGGCGCGTTCGACGGCGGAGATATGGACGAATACATCCGGGCCGCCGGACTCCGGCTGAATGAAGCCATAGCCCTTGGTGCTGTTGAACCACTTAACGGTGCCGATGGGCATCGCTGTCCTCCAATAGGTACGGCGCCGCCCACGATGGGCAACGCATCAGACTGTGTCGAGGATTGGCAGCGATCCGCAGGCCCGAAGGCGTAGAGAGGGCCGTCAGTCCATACAGAATGACCAGCGTATACATGGACCGGATCGCCCGGCTGATCAAGGTCGTGATAGATTATTTCCTGTGCAGCGCCGCTCAGGGCGCGAGCACGCCCAGTGCGACGCGGTGCAGCGCGGTGTCGCCGGCAGCCAGGACTCGCCCGTCCGAGCCGAGCCCAAGCGGCTGCCCCTGCCAGTCGCTGATGACGCCGCCGGCGCCCTCCAGTACGGGTACGTGCGAGCAGTAATCATAGGGCTTCATGCCACCCTCGACGGCCAGATCGGCATGGCCGGCGGCAATCAGGCCGTAGGCGAGGCAATCCGTGCCGTAGCGGGTGTAGCGCGCGCGGTCGGCGACGCGGCGGAAGGCGGCAAAATCGGCCGGCGCGGCGAACATCTCCGGCGCGGTGGCGAACAGGCTCGCGGCGGCGAGCGTCGGGCAGGCCCGGGTACGGACGGGCACCGGCGCTGCACCGTCGCGCCGATGCAGTGTCGGCCGGCCGGCGACACCGATCCAGCACTCGCCCAGCGCCGGATGGTCGATGATGCCGATCACGGGCTTTCCGGCCCGCACGAGCGCGATGAGCGTGCCCCAGACCGGCACGCCGGTGATGAAGGCGCGCGTGCCGTCGATCGGGTCGAGCACCCAGACCTGGTCGGCGCCCGTGCGCTCGGCACCATGTTCCTCGCCTAGGATGCCATGCGCTGGCACGCGGGCCGCCAGCAGACGGCGCATGGCCGTCTCGGCGTCGCGGTCGGCGATCGTCACCGGGCTCGCATCGCCCTTGGCGTCGACGGTAAAGGGCTGGCGGAAATGGCGCAGCGTCACGGCGCGCGCGGCCGCCGCGAGGTCGCGCGCCAGGTCGAGGAGGGTGTCGTCGTCGGTATCGGTCACGGTGCGATCCTGCCACGCTGGCCGGCGGCCACGCGCCGTCCCGTCAGTTGGCCGGCAGCGGCAGCGGGCTGTCCGACTGCTGGTTGAGCCAGGCTATCAGCGCGGCCCGATCCTCGGCCTTGGCAAGGCCGGCGAAGGTCATCTTCGTGCCCGGCACCACGCCCTTGGGATTGGCGAGGAAGGCGTTCAGCGTCTCGAAGTCCCAAGTGCTGCTCATGCCGGTCATCGCCGAGGAATAGGAGAAACCCTCCGCGTGCGCCGTCTTGCCGCCGATCACGCCCCACAGATTGGGACCGACGCGGGCGGCGCCACCCTTTTCGAAGGTGTGGCAGGCCGCGCAGCGGCCCGACAGTTTCTTGCCGCTGGCGACGTCGGCGGCGGCGAGCAGCGAGCCAACCAGCTTGAGCTGCGCGGGCTCGGCGGCGGCGGTGGTCGCCTGGCCGGCGCCCTCTACCTCCACCGGATAGGCATAATGGCGCTCGACGGGTCCGTGATGGCCGCCATCCCACATCTTGTTGATGAAGATGCCGATCGTCACGGCAAACAGCAGGGCGATGAGGCCCGCACCGAAGACCTTGTTGAGGTCCGCACTGGACATGGGCGATCGATCCCTTCACGCGCGCTTGCCGCCGGTCCCGTACCACGGAACCTGCCAGCCCCGAGCTGGCTGGTCGCAGCGGGTGATCATTCTATACCGTCGCTGCCGCGGGGCGGCCTAGCCGGCCCGCCAGCGCGCGGCATTACGTCGCAGAAACGGGGCAACATGTCGGTTTTCCTCACTCCCATCGTCCTCATCCCGGCGCGTATGGCCTCGACCCGCCTGCCGGGCAAGCCGCTGGCCGACATCGCCGGCGCGCCAATGATCGTACAGTGCTGGCGCCGCGCCGCCGAGGCCGGCGTCGGGCCGGTCGTCGTCGCCGCCGCCGAGGGCGAGATCGTCTCGGCGGTCGAGGCCGCCGGCGGCCGCGCCGTGCTGACCAATCCGGCGCATCCCTCGGGCTCCGACCGCATCTTCGAGGCCCTCGGCAAGGTCGATCCCACCGGCCGGCACGACGCCGTGGTGAACCTGCAGGGCGACCTCCCGACCCTCGACCCGGCACTGGTGCGCGCCGCCGTGGCCGCGCTGGCCGAGACCGGCGCCGATATCGCCACCCTCGCCGCCCCCATCCTGCGCGCCGAGGAGCGCACCGATCCCAACGTCGTGAAGGCAGTGGTGGCGCTGGCGGCGGGCGCCACGGTCGGCCGCGCGCTCTATTTCAGCCGCGCCACCGTGCCCGCAGGCGACGGGCCACTCTACCACCATATCGGCCTCTACGTGTTCCGCCGCGAGGCTCTGGCGCGCTTCGTTGCGCTGCCGACCAGTCCGCTCGAACGGCGCGAGCGGCTGGAGCAGTTGCGGGCGCTGGAAGCGGGCATGAGCATCGCCGTCGGCCTCGTTGACACCGTCCCGCTCGGTGTCGATACTCCGGCCGACCTCGAACGAGCCCGGAAGTTGCTCACTCAAGTATCTGGAAATTAACTAAAAATACGGCCACAACGATGTCCGATACAGCCGCCGACGACCCGGCCCGCTCGATCGCCTTCCAGGGCGTGCTCGGCGCCAATTCGCATATCTCCTGCCGCGAGGCCTTCCCCGCCATGACGCCGCTGCCCTGCGGCACCTTCGAGGACGCCTTCGCCGCGGTGGAGACGGAGCGCACGGCGGCGCTGGCGATGATCCCCATCGAGAACTCGCTCGGCGGTCGCGTCGCCGACATCCACCATCTGCTGCCAAACTCCTCGCTCTACATCGTCGCCGAGCACTTCCTGCCAATCCAGTACAAGCTCGCCGCGCCGAAGGGCGCGACGCTGGAAGGGCTCAGGGAGGTGTGGAGCCATGTCCAGGCGCTGGCCCAGTGCCGCGAGCAGATTCGCGATCTCGGCCTCAGGCCGGTGGTGCGCGCCGACACGGCGGGCGCGGCGCTCGAAGTCGCCGAGATGGGCGACACATCCATCGCCGCCGTCTGCCCCGGCCTCGCCGCCGATCTCTACGGCCTCGACGTGCTGCGCAACCGCTTCGAGGACCGCATCGGCAACACCACGCGCTTCATCGTCATGTCGCGCGCGCGCAAGGATCCCGAGCCCGGCGACGGGCCGTGCATGACCTCGTTCATCTTCCAGGTCCGTTCGGTGCCGGCGGCGCTCTACAAGGCGCTCGGCGGCTTCGCCACCAACGGCGTCAACATCACCAAGCTGGAAAGTTGCCTGTCCGGCGAGCATTTTGGCGTGGCGCTGTTCTATGCCGAGATCGAGGGCCATCCGGCCGATCTGCCGGTCGCCCGCGCGCTCGAGGAACTCGATTATTTCTCGACGCGTATGCGCACGCTGGGCGTGTACAAGGCGCACTCTTTCAGGCAGCGGTAGCGGCGCCGATCGCCCGTCGCCGTGACGTTGTCCCCATGCGATCCGCGCGCTGACCCTACGCCGCGCGGCGGCGGGCGAAGACGGCGAGGGTCCGCGCCAGCCGCGCGGCCGGGCGGGCGGCGCCGGCGAGGCCGCCGAGGCGGGCGCGCAGCTTCTGGATGCGCCCGACATCGGCGAGGCGGCGGGCGAGGAAGGCGCGCGTGACGGCGCGGCCCTCGCTGCGGTCGCCGGCGAGGACCAGCAGCGTGGCCAACCAGACGGCGGCGAGCGTCGCGCGCCTAGTGTACCAGGAAAAATCGCTCGACCGGTCGCCCGCTTGCCACCAGATCTCGTCGACGGTGTGGGCCAGCAGGCGGGCGGCCAGCGCGCCGTGGCCGGGCAGCGCGAGATACGCCAGCGCGCGACGCAGCGCCTCGCTTTGCGGCGCCAGCCAGTCGATGCGTGCCCCGAGCGCGGCGCGGATGCGCGCGGTCGTGCCGCCGCCGCCCGCGCGCGCCGTCTCGATCGCCGCCGCCATGGCGGCATCGCCGTCGGCGCTCCATTGCGCCAGCGCCTCGCCGGAGCCGCGCGGGAAGGCGCGGGCCAGCGTCACCCGGTCGATGCCGGCATCGCGCGCGCCGTGACGCAACGCCGCCGCGCTCCAGCCGTCGAAGGGCACATGCGCCAGCGAAGCGGCGAGGATGGTCCGGCGCGCGCCGGCTAGGCGCGCCGCGGCCGCCGCCTGCGGGTAGCGCTCAGTCACGGACGCCTGCCTCCTGCGCCAGCTCCTCCCAGTCTTCGCCATCCTAGTCCTCGTCATCCTCGCCGTCCTCGTCGCCCTGCGCCGAGCCGGCGCGGCGCAGCTCCTCGACGAAGCCGAACTGCGAGAAATCCTCGACGCGCATGGGATAGAGGATGCCGTCGAGATGGTCGCATTCGTGCTGGATGACGCGCGCATGGAAGCCCTCGACGACGCGCTCCACCGTCGCGCCGCAGAGCGTCTGGTAACGGTAGTGTATGCGGCGGAAGCGCGGCACCGGGCCGGCGAGGCCGGGCACCGACAGGCAGGCCTCGAAGGCCGTCTCCTTCTCCGGCCCCAGCGGCTCGATCAGCGGATTTATCATCACCGTCGGCGGCACGCCGGCCTCGTCCGTTTCGCCCTCGCGCGCCAGCCGCTCGGCCGGCACCTGCACGACGACCATGCGCCACGGCATGTGCACCTGCGGCGCGGCGAGGCCGGCACCGTCGGCGTCGATCATCGTCTCGATCATGGCCTCCGCCAGCCGGCGCACGGCCTGGTCGGTCGGATCGGCGACCGGCTCGGCGATGCGGCGTAGGATCGGGTGTCCCATGCGGGCGATCTTTAGGATGGGCATGATGGCGGCAATATGGGCCGGCGCGCGGCGCCCGGCAATTGCGGCCGGCGCCCAGCCCGCAACGCGTGACGCCCGCGCGAGGGCGAGGCTATGCTCGACGGGAGGGGCGCGAGACCCCGGTGGCGACGGCGCTCCGGCGATGGCTGCACTGATCCGGGTCGACGGCTAGTGGCGCAAGGGCAACGTGCCGTTGATCGGCTCGCTGTCGCACTCGTCGTGGATGGGCTCGGTCGCCCTCGACCTCGACCGCCATTGCGCGCGTGTCGTGCGCTCGGCCCAGACGCTCGGCCTCGGCCGATGCTGTCGGACGGCGAGATCGGGGAGATCGCGCGCGACGGCGCGGCGCGCTTCCCCTCCGGCACCGCCCTCTACATCCGGCCGCTGTTCTTCTGCGAACAGGGCCTGCCGATGATCCTGCCCGATCCGGAGACCACGCGCTTCGCCATGGTCTTCGTCGAATCGCCGATGCCGCAGGGCACGGGCTTCACCGCCTGCATGTCGCCGTGGCGCCGGCCCACGCCCGACACCGCGCCGACCGAGGCCAAGACCGCCTGCCTCTACCCGCAATCGGCGCGCGCGCTGCGCGACGCGGTCGATCTCGGCTTCAACAATTGCGTCATGCTCGATCCGATGGGCACGGTCGCCAAATTCGCCACCGCCAATGTCTGTCTGGTGAAGGACGGTGTGGCGATCACGCCCTCGCCCAACGGCACCTTCCTCAACGGCATCACGCGCCAGAGCGTCGCCGTCCTGCTGCGCGCCGATGGCATCGCCGTCGAGGAACGCCCGGTGCATCCCGACGAGTTGCGCCGTGCCGACGAAATCTTCAACACCGGCAATTTCGGCAAGGTGCATCCGGTCATCCGCTGCGAGGACCGCGACCTGCAGCCCGGCCCGGTCTACCGCCGGGTGCGCGAACTCTACTGGGACTTCGCGCACATCCGGCGGTAGCGGCGGCCCGCATCCGGCAGCCTTCGGCAATCCACCCTCTCCGCCCCCTCACCCTGAGAGGCCGGTCGGAAATGAATTCGTTGGAAATCGGTGTGCTGCCGAAAGGTTGCTTCGGTGGCTTCATGCTCGATAGTCGTCCCGGGCGAAGCGCAGCGTAGACCCGGGACCTATGAACACCGGACGGTGCAAGGCTTTGCGTGGCCCGTGTTCATGGGCCCCGGCTCGCGCGGCTCTCGCCGCTTGGCCGTGGCGACACTTCCATCGAGCGGTCAGAAAGCTCTTCCGTCGGGATCGGAGCGTTGAAATCACCACATTCATTTCCGGCCAGCCTGTGGAGCCGCCGCAAGGCGGCGTCTCGAAGGGGGGGGTGGAGCAGGTGAACCGAGCGGCGTCACGCAAAAGAAGACGGCGGGCGGCACATCATGCGCCGCCAGCCGCTATCCTGCCCTGCCTGGGCGGGAACCTACTCGGCGGCCACCGCAAACTCGGGCACTTCGAGTTCCGGGCGCACCTTTTCCATGAACAGGCGAATCTCCTCGAGCACGCTGTCCTTCGGCTGCTGGGCGAAATGCCAGATCAGCGTGATGTACTCGAAGGGGCACTTGGCGAAGATCGCGCGGTAATAGGCGATCGCCTCGTCCACCGTGCCGCCGGCGAGGAAGCTGGTGCCATCCATCGCCTTGAAGGCCTCGGCGTCGCTGGGATCGGCGCGGGCGACGCTGTGGTTGGCGAAGACGCTGTAGAAATTCTTAAAGATGTCGATGTCGTACTTCATCACGCGCTTCTCGAGATCGGCGCGGTTCTTCGCCAGGCGCGTCTGGCGCACGATGTTCTGGCGCTCGCCTAACTTGAAGTTGTGGCCGTATTTAGTCGACAGATCGAGATACATCTTCGCTAGGTCGACGACCACGTCGCTCGGGTTGAAGTAGCACGGGCGGAAGCCGTGTCGGGCGCAGAAATCGATGGTCGGCGGGCTCTTGTGCACGCCGACGAAGACCGGCGGATAGGGCGACTGCAGCGGCTTCGGCACGACGCATATGCGGCGCACCGCGTCGTTGTCGTCGATCTCGCCGCGCCCGCCGGCCTTGCGCGCGATGTCCGTGCCGGGATAGCCGACGACGCCTGTCTCGATCGGGTACGGCGCCTGGTAGGAGGTACCGCGCAGCTCGACCGTTTCCTTGGTCCAGCAGTCGAGCACCATCTGCACCCGCTCCTCAAACACCTCGCGGTTCTTGCGGTCGGCATCGCCGCCATCGGAGGAGGTGGCCGAGGCGCCGGAGGCCTGGCCGAGGATGTTGGTCCAGCGCGCCTGGTAGCCGCGCGCGAAGCCGACGAAGTACTTGCCCTTCGTCAGATGGTCGACGATCGCCGTCTCCTCGGCGACGCGGATCGGATCCTGCGTCGACATCACGTAGCCGAGCGCGCCGACGCGCATGTTGGTGAGGTGGTTGGCCCAGTAGGCGTTTAGTACGCCCGGGTTCGGCCCGACCTCGTAGCCCTCGGAATGCAAATGGTGCTCGATCGTCGAGGCGCCCCACACGCCCATCTTGTCGCATTCCTTGATGATGTCGGTCCATTCGTGGACGACGCGCTGGTACAGCTCGACATTGGCGCCGAGCGGGCGCTTGGCCATGCGGTCGGCCTCGTTCTCGGCCGGCATCACCGGGTAGAGCTGGACGATGATCTTTGGCAGCGCCATGACGTTCCTCTTCTCGCGTCGGCGGGCGTCCTGCCCTAGCCTTGTTGTATGCGGGACACTAGCGTCCGCCGGCTGGCGGCGGCAACGCCGGTACCGCGAGATTTTTTGAGGTACGGAAAAAGCGAAACGCCTCAGGCCACCGGGCGGTAGTCCGAGATGGCCCTGGCGACGGCTTCCGCGCGGCGCACGCGGTCAACGATCTCGGCCTCGTCGGCGACCCCGCCGGCATAGACCATCCAGATGGCGAGGTTGACCTCCTCGCGCATGCTGACCATCGGCACGGCGATGCCGAACATGCCGGGACGGAACTCGCCGTCGTCGAGGGCCCAGCCCCGCGCCCGGATGCGGCGCAGATCGGCGATCAGTGTCGGCACGGTGGTGATGGTCCTGAGCGTGTGCGCCTCGAGCCCGCGCTCGCGGAACACCTCGCGCGTCTCGCTTTCGCGCTGCCACGCCAGCAGCACCTTGCCGATGGCGGTGGCGTGCGCGTCGACATAGGTGCCGATGCGGGCCGCCACGCGACCCGTCTCCTCGCAGCCGAGCACGCGGTCTAGCAGCACCACCTGGCTGCCGGCCAGCGCGCCGAAGAACACAGAGGCGCCAACATCGCGCGCGAGCTGCACCAGCAACGGGTGCGCGCGTCCGCTGGTCATGCGCATCGCCCGTCTGGTGGCGCCGATGTAGAAGGTCTCGAAACCCAGAGAGTAACGCCGCGTGATCGTGTTCTTGTAGGCGAAGCGACGGGCGACCAGCACCGCCAGCAGGCGATGCGCCGTGCCCGGCGACAGGCCGGTGCCCTTGCAGATGTCGGTGATGCGCGCCGGCATCCGGTACTCGTGCAGGAAGACGAGGATGTCGAGCGCGCGGTCGACCGAGCGGTTGGCGTATTTCGGCTGGCTCTCGTCCTCATCCCCGGCCGGGACCAGAAGCGGCGCGGCGGGCGCCAACGGGACGGGCACGCCACGCTCCACCGCCGCCGGCTTGCCGCGGGTCCGCGTTGCGGCGCTGCGCATCGTGCTGGCCATCGCCATCTCCCTCAGGACGCCGACAGATCTTCGCCAGCGAGCGCGCGGCGGATCAGGGTCACGGTCTCGGCGATACCGTATATCGCCGCGAAGGAGCCGAAGCGCGGCCCCTCGCTCTGCCCCAGCAGCACCTCGTAGAGGCAGCGGAACCAGTCGCGCAGCGGCTCGAATCCGTGCGCCTTGCCGATTGCGTAGACTTCGGTCTGCACCGCCTCGCCGTCGGTGCCCTGCGGCATGGCGGCGATGCTGTCGGCGATATCGGCCAGCGCCGCGCGCTCGGCCGGCGTCGGCGCGCGGTAGCGCTTGGCCGGCTTCACGAGATCTCGGTAGCAGGCGATGGCATGGCCTACGAGGGCGTCGAGGATCGGATGCGTCGCCGGCGAGGCGTCGGGCATGTAGCGGGCGACGAACGCCCACAGCACCGCCGCATCCTCCGTGTTGCACACCGAGGCGAGGTTGAGCAGCACGCCGAAGGACGGCCCGGCCTCGGCCGCCGGCGGATTGCCGGCATGCACATGCCAGGCGGGATTCTCGAGTTGCGCCGCCGCATCCTCGCCGGCGAAGCGCGCGAGGCCGCCCAGCCATTCGTCGACATTGCGCGGGATGACGTCGAAATGCAGGCGCTTGGCCGCCTTCGGCTTGCCGTACATGAACCAGCCGAGGCTCTCGGCCGGGCCGTATCCCAGACATTCGTCGATGGTCAGGCCGTTGCCCCGCGACTTCGAGATCTTCTCGCCGTTCTGGTCGAGGAACAGCTCGTAGGTGAAACCCTCGGGCGGCGTACCGCCGAGGATGCGGCAGATGCGCGACGACAGGCGCACCGAATCGATCAGGTCCTTGCCCGACATCTCGTAGTCGACGTCGAGGGCTACCCAGCGCATCGCCCAGTCGGCCTTCCATTGCAGCTTGCAATGCCCGCCCGTCACCGGCACCTCGACCAGCGCGCCGGAGCGCGGGTCGCGGTAGACGATCGTTCCGCTCTGCGGACGGCGCTCGACGAGCGGCACCTGCAGGACGATCCCGGTGGTCGGGCAGACCGGCAGGAAGGGCGAATAGGTCTCGCGCCGCTCGGGCCCCAGGGTCGGCAGGATGACGGCGATCGTCTCGTCGTAGCGTTCGAGCAGGCGCAGCAGCGTCGCGTCGAAGCGGCCGGCGCGATAATACTCGGTGGCGCTGGCGAATTCGTAGGCGAAGCCGAAGCGGTCGAGGAAGGCGCACAGGCGGGCGTTGTTGTGGGCGCCGAAGCTGTCATGCGTGCCGAACGGATCGGGCACCGCGGTCAGCGGCCTGCCGAGATGGCCGGCCAGCATCTCGCGGTTCGGCACGTTGTCGGGCACCTTGCGCAGCCCGTCCATGTCGTCTGAGAAGGCGAGGAGGCGGGTCGGCACATCCGACAGTTCGGCAAAGGCGCGGCGCACCATCGTCGTGCGCGCGACCTCGCCGAAGGTGCCAATATGCGGCAGGCCCGAGGGGCCGTAGCCCGTCTCGAACAGCACATGGCCCCTGGCCGGCGCGCTGCCACCGATGCGTTCGAGTAGCTTCCTTGCCTCCTCGAACGGCCATGCCTTCGCCGCCATCGCCAGGTCGCGCGCCGCCGCCATGAGTGTCCGTTCCAGCCTTCGAAAAGAACGCGGGGCGGACCCTATGGGCGGCGGCGCTCCGGGTCAACAGGAGGGCGCGGCCGGGAACCCTCTCCGCCCTTGAGGGCGGAGAGGGTAGGGTGAGGGTGAGGTGGGGGCGCTACCGACCAATTCGCTGAAACCAGCCGCGCCGCCGGAGCCTCCACCATGTGGGTTATCTTCGATCGTTACGGCCCTTCCCGAGGCCGTTGCGGTCCCCGGCCGATCGGGGAGATGAAGCCGGGGACCGCGACCAGGACCGGCCTGGCCGACGCTGGCCCTCAGGGTGCCGGCGCCAGACGGGCAGCGGCGGTTGCCGTGAATGGTTCCACCACCTTGCGAGAGCAGCCTACACTGCCGCCCATGGAGGAGAAACCGTGTGATCCCTCTTCAAGTGGCAGAGACTCCCAATTCATGTGCCGCGCTACACCCACTTCACCCCACCCCTCTCCTCCCCCGGGGGCGGAGAGGGAAAATCATGCGGCGATGTCGACGAAGGTGCCGCGCTGCCCGTCCGACGGCGGCGCGGCGTCCGGCGTCAGTCGCTTCACCCCCTCCACCTCTTCCCGCTTGACCGAGGCCGGCAGGGCCTTGTCGGAAATGACGCTCTGCGACGCCGGCGCGAGCGTCGATACGGAGCGGATGACATTGATGTCCATGGCGATGGTCTCCCGTGGCAGTGGCTGGCGGGATTTATCTGGAAATTTCCGGCACATGTCAGCCACCATCGAGTCCGCTTTTCGCTAAGCTTGCCGCTAATTTTAGCGACCGGACAGAAGATTTGAGCACCTCCAACCACGGCGAAGCCGCCGCCGCGCCGCCGCCCGCCATCGTGGCGCTGGCGCGCAATGCCGTGTGGCTCGACGCCGACGGCGTGGTCGAGCATGTCCCCTTACCGCTCGCGGCGGCGCGCGCCGCGACCACGCCCGTCCTAGTCTGCCATGCGCCGGCGACGGCGCGGCGCCTCGGCATTGACCGGCTGGCCGCCTTCGACTTGCTGGAACTATGGGCCTTCGCGCGGCCGGCGCGGCCCGTAGTACCCACGGTCGGCGGGCTTGCCCGTGCGCTGGGACTTTCGGCGCCGGCCGGTCCCGAGGCCACCGTCGCCGCCCTGCCGAAAATCGCCGTCCGCCTGCTCGACGGACTCGCCGGCGAGGCGGCCAATCCCTCCGCCATCGCCATCGCCCGCGCGCTCGCCGCCGCCGGCTGGGCCTGGGGGCCGGCGGCGACCGGCAAGGCCTGGAACGAACCGGCGCTCGCCGTCTGGCGCAACCTGCCGGCTTGGCAGGACATGGCGCCGCCCGATCCGCCCGGCAGCCATCCTGTCGAGCCGGCCGAAGCGCGCGCGCAACTCGCCCGCATGCTCGGCGGCGGCGCCGAGGAACGGCCGAGCCAGTCCGACTACGCCTCGGCCGTGACCGCCGCATTCGCACCGCGCGTGGCTCCTGGCGAGCCGTCCGTGGTGCTCGCCGAAGCCGGCACCGGCACCGGCAAGACCGCCGGCTACCTCGCCGCCGCCTCGCTCTGGGCCGAGAAGAACGGCGCGCCGGTCTGGGCCTCGACCTATACCCGCGCGCTGCAGCAGCAGCTCGACACCGAGCTGGCGCGGCTGTGGCCCGATCCTAAGGAACGCGCCGAGGCGGTAGTCATCCGCAAGGGGCGCGAGAACTATCTGTGCCTGCTGAATCTCGAGGATACGGTGGGGCGTATGGGCACGCTGCACACGCCGGAAGCGGTCGGCATCGGCCTCGTGCTGCGCTGGGCGGCGGCGACGCGCGACGGCGATTTCGGCGGCGACTTTCCCTCCTGGCTAACCGAACTCGTCGGCGGAGGCCCGACTCTGGGGCTCGCCGACCGTCGCGGCGAGTGCATCTACGCCGCCTGCCCCCATTACGGCCACTGCTTCGTCGAGCGCTCGATACGCCGCGCGCCGCACGCGAAGATCGTCGTCACCAACCACGCGCTGGCGATGCTGACGGCGGCGCGCGCCGGCGACGACGACCGCCTGCCGGTACGCTACGTCTTCGACGAGGGCCATCATCTGTTCGACGCCGCCGACTCGACCTTCTCGACGCATCTGACGGCGCGCGAGGCGGCGGAGCTGCGGCGCTGGATCGTCGGCGCCGAGGGCGGGCGGCGTGGCCGGGCGCGCGGCCTCGCACTGCGGGCCGGCGACCTCTCCGGCGGCGATGTAGCGGCTACCGCCGCCCTCGACGGTGCTCTGGCGGCGGCGCGGGCGCTGCCGGGCCCGGGCTGGGGCGCGCGCATCCTCGACGGCCGCCCGCAGGGGCCGCTGGAGGCCTTCCTCATGGCGGTGCGCGCCCAGGTGCGCGCCCGCGCACCCAATGGCGGGGACAGTTACGGCAGCGAGTGCGAGACCGAGCCCGTCGAGGATTCGGTGCGAGCGGCGGCATTGTCGGCCGGGGCCGCGCTGGGCGACCTCGCCCGCCCGCTGACGGCGTTGGCCGAACGCCTGCGCGCCCGCCTAGACGACGAGGCCGGGGATCTGGACAGCGCGACGCGCGGGCGGCTCGACAGCGTCGCACGCGCCATCGAGAGGCGCACCACCGACACGCTGGCCGGCTGGCGCGCGATGCTCGCCAACCTCGCCGGCGGCACGCCGCCCGGCCTCGTCGACTGGTTCGCCATCGAGCGCAACGACGGGCGCGAGGCCGATGTCGGCATGTACCGCCATCATCTCGACCCGACCATGCCGCTCGCCGCCGTGCTGATGCGCCACGCCCATGGCTGGGTCGTCACCTCGGCGACTCTGACCGACGCCACCGGCGACACCGAGGCCGACTGGCACGCCGCCGAGGCGCGCACCGGCGCGCTTCACCTCGCCCGTCCAGCGCTGCGCGCGCGCGTGCCCTCGCCCTTCGACTACAAGGAAGCGACGCGCATCCTCGTGGTGCGCGACGTGCGGCGCGGCGCCGCCGACCAGGTGGCGGCGGCCTTCCGCGAACTGTTCCTCGCCTCGGGCGGCGGCGCGCTCGGCCTGTTCACGGCTATCGAACGGCTGCGCGCGGTGCATGCGCGCATCGTCGGCCCGCTCGCCGATGCCGGCGTGCCGCTCTACGCCCAGCATGTCGACGCGATGAACGTCTCGACCTTGCTCGACATCTTCCGCGCCGAGGAGGATTCCTGCCTGCTCGGCACCGACACCGTGCGCGACGGCGTCGACGTGCCGGGACGCTCGCTGCGCCTCATCGTCTTCGACCGCGTGCCGTGGCCGCGCCCGACCATCCTGCACAAGGCCCGGCGGGCGGAGTTCGGCGGCCGCGCCGTCGACGATGCGATGGCGCGCCTGCGCCTCGCCCAGGCCTATGGACGGCTGGTGCGCCGCGCCGGCGACCGCGGCATCTTTGTGCTGCTCGACGCGGCCCTGCCGACGCGCCTCGCCACAGCCTTCCCCGCCGGCGTCGAGATCGAGCGTGTCGGGCTGGCCGAGGCGGTCGGGCTGGTGCGGTGGTTCTTCGCGGCGCCGTCCGGGTGAGGTTTGCGGGATCGTTCCGGGTCCTCATCCTGAGCCTCCTCACCCTGAGTAGCCGCCATCAGGCGGCGTATCTAAGGGCGAAGGATGGGGACCGCACTGGCATTCCCGCTCGGCCACACGCCTACGCGATGATATCCGGATAGAGCGAACTCTCGGCCTGCTGGATGCGGTCGCGCAGCTGCAGCTTGCGCTTCTTCAGCCGCTGCAGGCGCAGCTGGTCGAACGGCAACGCTTCGGCCAGCCGCTCGATGACGTCGTCGAGGTCGCGATGCTCGCTGCGCAGGTCGGACAGCAGAATTTCGAGCGCCTCGCGGTCTTCCATGCCGCCGGTTCCGTCCATGCCCTCGCACCGTGCGTCGATCAGGGCCGGCAGTATATCAGACGCGGCCGGCCTGCCGCCGCGATAGCGCAGGCGCATTTCGAGTGCCGGCAATCTAGGCAGACGTCGCAGTTTTCCTGCCGCACCAGCCCGGCGGCGGCGCAGCGCGGGCATTGCCGAAGTCCCGCCGCCGCCACCGTGAGGGGCGCAGGCTTGGCCCCGCCGGTCCCGCTGCCACCGGCGGCCGCCGCGGCATGCGCGGCGCGGCCCACGGCGCCGGCCTCGCGCGCCGGAAGGAAACCGATATCGATCATGTGACGTTCGATGACCTCGCCGATGGCGGCGAGCAGAGAGGGCACGTAGCGGCCCTCCAGCCACTGGCCGCCGCGCGGGTCGAACACCGCCTTCATCTCCTCGGCCACGAAGGAGACGTCGCCGCAGCGCCGGAACATCGCCGAGATCATGCGCGTCAGCGCCACCGTCCCGGCGTAGTGCTCCATGTTCTTGGAATTGATGAACACCTCGAAGGGTGCGCGGCGGCAGTCGCGCACGATGTCGTTCAGCGTGATGTAGATGGCGTGGTCGCTGTCCGGCCAGCGGATCTTGTAGGTGCGTCCGGGCAGTGCCTCGGGCCGGTCGAGCGGCTTCGTCATCCACACCACGCCGCCGGCCTCGTAGACGTCGCCGAATCCCCTGTGCGGCGTCTCGGCCGGAGCGGCTTCCGGCTGCGCGGCGGGCGTCGTCGCCAGCACCGAGCCGGTGACGTCGTTCGGTAGGTATGTGGTGCAGCCCTTGCAGCCGAGCCGCCAGGCCTGCAGGTAGATGTCCTTGAAGGCGTCGAAAGCGATGGTCTCCGTCACGTTGACGGTCATGGAGATTGAGCTGTCGACCCATTTCTACGCCGCCACCTGCATCACCAGATGGTCGCCCGGCGCCAGCGACTGGGCGTCGACGAAGGCAGGCGGCAGCGGCGCGTCGGCGCCACTGGTCTCGCGCCACAGGCGCACGGCCCAGTCCTCGACGCGCTCGTGGCGGAGTTCGCCATCGAGCATCAGCACGGCGCGCTCGTACTCATGGGCGAAGATCGGCTCGATGCCCGAGGACAGATTGCCGGCCAGCAGCGAGATCGTGCTGGTCGGCGCGATCGAGGTGAGCAGGCCGTTGCGGATGCCATGGCGCGCGATGGCGTCGCGCACCTCCTGCGGCAGACGCCGCACGAAGGGCGCGGCGAGGAAGCGTGCGCTGTCGTAGAGCTGGACCGGGCCCTTCTCGGCGGCAAGCGCGGCCGAGGCGAGGTAGGCGTGCCGCGCGATGGCGGCGAGCTAGCATTCGGTCAGCACCACCGCCTCGCGCGCCCCATAGCGGGCACCGCACAGCGCCAAAGCGTCGGCTAGGCCGGTGACGCCGAGGCCGATGCGGCGCTTGGCCAGCGCCTCGGCGCGCTGCGCCGGCAGCGGGAAGCGCGAGACGTCGATGGCGTTGTCGAGCATGCGCACGGCCACCGGCACTAGGCGGGCGAAGGCCGCGCCGGGAATGTGCGCGTCGGCGGTGAACGGCGCCTCGACGAGCCGCGCGAGATCGAGCTAGCCGAGCAGGCAGGCGCCGTAGGGCGGCAGCGGTTGCTCGCCGCAGGGGTTGGTGGCGCGGATCGTCTCAAGCCAGCCGAGATTGTTCTCGGCATTGATGCGGTCGATGAAGACGACGCCGGGCTCGGCATTGGCGTATGTCGCCGCCATGATGCGGTCCCATAGTTCGTGCGCGCGTAGCGTCTTCGCCACCGTGCCACCAAACACCATATCCCACGGCGCATCGGCCTAGACCGCCGCCATGAAGGCGTATGTGACTAGAACCGACAGGTTGAACATGGTTAGGCGCCCGGGCGTGCGCTTGGCGTCGATGAAGGCCTCGATGTCGGGATGGTCGCAGGCGAGCGTCGCCATCATCGCGCCGCGGCGATAGCCGGCGCTCATCACAGTGCGGCACATCGCGTCCCAGACGTCCATGAAGGACAGCGGGCCCGAGGCGTCGGCGCCGACGCCCTTCACCAGCGAGCCGCGCGGCCGCAGCGTCGAGAAATCGTAGCCGATGCCGCCGCCCTGCTGCAGCGTCAGCGCCGCCTCGCGCAGATGGGCGAAGATGCCGCCCATGTCGTCCGGGATCGTGCCCATGACGAAGCAGTTGAACAGGGTGACGTCGCGGCCGGTGCCGGCGCCGACGAGGATGCGGCCGGCCGGGATGAAGCCGAAGCCGTCGAGCGCGGCGTAGAACGGCGCTTCCCACGCGGCCGGGTCGAGTTCGGCGGCGGCGAGCGCGCGGGCGACGCGCCGCCAGGTATCGGCGACAGAGCCGTCGACCGGGCGCCCCGGCGGCGTCGCGCAGCCGGTACTTCATGTCCCAGATACGATGGGCGATGGGGACGAGCTGTGCCAGACCTGCCTCCTGCCGGGCCATACGATAGGCCCGGCGTGGCTCAGCGGCCAGACACGACGGCCGCCCCTTTACGACGCGAGGCGAGGGCACAGGCTTCCAGCCGCGCCGTAGCCGGCTCGATCGCCCCTTCGAGGCGCGCCATGAAAGCGCGCCGGTCGAGGCCGGGCGGGATGGCCGGCAGGATTTCGACCTCGATGGTCCCCGGCTCCAGCAGGATCGAGCGGCGCGGCCAGAACAGGCCCGAATCGAGGGCCACCGGCACCGCCGGCAGGTCGAGCGCGGCGTACAGGGCGGCGATGCCAGGCTGGTAGGGACGCGCCGCGCCAGGCGGGGTGCGCGTGCCCTGCGGGAAGATGAGAATCGGCCGTCCGGCGACAGCGAGCCGCCCGGCCGTAGCGACGAGCCTGCGTAGCGCCGTGGCCCCGCCGGCGCGGTCGACCGGCACCATGCCGGCGCGCAGCAGGCACCAGCCAAACAGTGGAATCCAGGTCAGCTCGCGCTTGACTACGATGGCCGGGTCGCCGAACAGCGCGAACAGCGCCAGCGTGTCCCAGGCCGACTGGTGCTTGGCGGCGATGATCGCCGGTCCGGCCGGCACCGTGTCCATGCCGCGCACGACATGGCGCAACCCGACGATGCGCGCCAGCAGCCACAGGATTGCCGCGACCCACAGCCGGGCATAGCCGACCGTTGAACGGCGCGGCAGGGCAAGCAGGAACACTGTCGGCAGAGCAAACAATGTGGTCACGACATAGAAGGCTCCGGTGAAGGCCAGCGCCCGCAGCCGCTTCACGACCGTTCGCCGGGCGCGGCGGCGGGCAGCGGTGCCAGCCGTACCCGCGACAGCGCCGCGAGCACCTTGATGTATTCGCCCGCGAGCAACTGCGTCGAGCCTGGCCAGCGCCACAAGTCGTCGACATGTACGGTAGGCGACGGCACTGGGCGCGGCACGATCGTCGCCTTCGGCATGGCGCGGCGGAATTCGATCAGGCTGCGCGGCATGTGCCAGTCGGTCGTCACCAGCAGCAGCGAGGCGAAGCCCTCGGCATCCATCCAGCGCGCCGTCTCGGCCGCGTTGCCGGCGGTGTCGTCGGCGCCGTAGCCGAGCGCGATGCAGCATTCTATGCCTGCCGGGCCGCGCCGCGCGGCGGCCAGCAGCGCCGCGACATCGACTCCGCGGTCGACGCCCGAGACGAACAGCTTCTTCGCCCGTCCCGCCGCCAGCAGATCGATGCCCTCGACGACCCTACCGGCGCCGCCCGTGAGCACGACCACGGCGTCTGCGCCGGCCGCCGTGAGCGACACGTCGGCCTTCTGAATAGCCGAGACGAAGGTGGCGAAGCCGGCGACGAAGGCGAATGCCACGGCCAGCACCGCGACCGCGGCGATGCGCCAGGCGTGCCGGCTCCGGGCGGTCATGGCAGATGCGCCAGCGCACGCAGAGCGGTCGCCCGCGCCGTCACCATGACGATCAGCACGGCGACGACGGGCACGGCGGCCAGCAGAACCGCCGCGCGCAGGCCGATACCGGGCAGCGGCAGAAAGGCCGCTTCCAGCCGCCACGCCGCCGCCACGAGAGCGGCCAGTGCCAGCAGTGACAGCAGCGTGCCGATCGCCGCTCCGATGGCGCCCGACCGCATGGCATGGCGCTGGAACTGGCCGGCGACGTAGCCGTCGGTCGCGCCCATCAGATGCAGCAGCTCGACCGTCGGCGCATGCACGGCTAGCCCGCTGCGCGTGGCGAAGACGACGGTGGCGACCGCCGTCGAGGCGATCAGCGCCAGCACGATGACGGCCACGGCCTCGATCGTGCGCGCCAGCGCCACCAGCCGGCCGAGCCAGTCGTGGTGATCGTCGACGACGACGCCAGGCGCATCGCCGGCGAGGCGCGCGGCGAGCGCGCCGGGATCGATCGCCGCGCCGGGTGCCAGCTCGACATCGACGACACGCGGCAGCGGCAGGCCGGCCTCGGGCGAGATCTTGCCGAGCCACGGTTCAACCAGCGCCTGGGTATCAGCAGGTGTCAGCGTGCGCACGGCGGCGACGCCAGGCGTCGCGCGCAGAATCTGCTCGACGCGCTGCAGGCGCTGCGCGGTAACGGCGCCGTCGTCGGGCACCTGCACGGTAAGGCGGCCGACGAGGTCGGTATCCCAGGTCGCGACGATGCCGCCGACGGCCAGCGCCGCGGCGCCGCCCAGCAGGCCGAGGAAGACCATCAGGGCGACGATCGCCGGCAGGAAGCGCGACGAGAGATCGTCCTCGAAATGGATGTCGGGGCGGCGCCTCACGACGCATCCCCGTCGACCGGCGGCGGCGCGGCGACGATCTGGCCGTGCGCGAGATGCAGGACGGGAAAGCCGAAGCGGCGGATCAGCGGCTCGTTGTGGCTGGCGATGACGACAGTCGTGCCCATCCGGTTCAGCTCGACAAACAGATGCATCAGCCGCATCGCCATGCGGTCGTCGACATTGCCCGTCGGCTCGTCGGCCAGCAGCAGATTGGGCCGCGCGATGACGGCGCGGGCGATCGCCACGCGCTGCTGCTGGCCGCCCGACAGCGTCTCCGGCCGGGCGTTCAGATGGTCACCGAGGCCGACCCAGGCTAGCAGTTCGCGCACATGACGGTCGATCTCGTCGGGCCGGCCGCCGGACAGGCGCAGCGGCAGGGCCACATTGTCGAGCGTACTGAGGTGGTCGATCAGGCGAAAATCCTGGAAGACGACGCCGATCATGCGGCGCAGGGCCGGCAGGCGGCGGCGCGGCGTCAGGGCAACATCGTGGCCGAACAGATGGACGAGGCCGCGCGTTGGCCGCTGGGCAAGGTACATCAAGCGCAGCAGGGTCGACTTGCCGGCGCCCGAGGCGCCGGTGATGAAATGGAACGACCCCGGCGTCAATGCGAAGGAGACGTCGCGCAGCACCTCCGGCCCGGTGCCGTAGCGCATGCCGACATTCTCGAATCGCAGTACGCTGTGGGCGCCATCGCCGACGGACAAGGCAGGGGCGGTGGGGGCGGGCATCGTCGCTCTGGTCTGCAAGGATTCCGACCGACACTGGCATGTGACCGCGGGAGTCGACAAGGCGCGCCGCCGCCGGTGCTTTGACTTGGCCACGCGGCCGCTCCTATAAGGCTGGGATACCGGGGCGGGCTGGTGTCGGCCGCCGACCGGGCGCGGAAAGGCGGCGCGGTTCCCCGTGATTCTCACCTGCCTCTCCTGCGAGACCCGCTTCAACGTCCCCGATGCCGCCATCGGCACCGCCGGGCGCGAGGTAAAGTGCAGCCGCTGCGCCCATCGCTGGCATGCCATGGCAGCGGCAGCCGGGCCGCCGCCACCCCTCCGGCCGCGCCCGGCCCTGCGCGAAAGCCCGGCCACGCTGCCCGCCATGACCGTCTCTGTCGAGCCGGCACAGCCGCCGATGCCGCCGGGCATCGTCTCCCGCCAGCGGGCGGCGCCGCCCCCGAGCCCCGCCCCGAAGCCATCGCCGGCCCGGCTGCGGCTGGCCGTGCTGGCGCTGGTCGCGGCGCTGGTCCTGCTGGGCGGCGTATTGTGGTTCCTGCGGGCCGATCTGGTGGCCGCCTGGACGCCGGCCGGCCGCATCTACGCCGCCATCGGCCTCGAAGCCGGCCCGCCCGCGCCGGGCGCCGGCCTCGCGGTGCGCAACACCACCTTCCTGCGCGAAGGCATCGACGGCATGGTCAACCTGGCGATCCGCGGCGAAATCGCCAATGTCGACAGCGAGGCGCATGACGTGCCGCCGGTCGTCGCGGTGCTGATCGACAAGGCCGGCAAAGAGCTGCAGCGCGTCACCTTATCGATCGACGCCGCCAGCCTAGATCACGGCGAGGCGGCCGCCTTCGTCACCCGCATCGCCAACCCTCACCGCGAGGCGGCGCAGGTGAATTTCACCTTCGCGGCGGCGCCCTGAGGCGTCGGCGGAACCACCGGGGCGGTAGGTGCGTTGAATTTCGTTAGGATGTCGTTAACCACATTCGTGCGATTGCCGGTGTCTGCGGGGAAGTGCCCGCCTGGTGCGCCGCAGCCCCGAGACGACGGGGACCGTCCGCCACGATGGCACGCGTGCTGGTAGCCGAGGACGACGCAGCGGTGCGCGAATTCGTGCGCCGTGCGCTGGCGCATCGCGGCCACGAGGTGCTACCGTCATCGACGCGCTCGATACGCTGGGAAAGCGACCCTTCGACCTGCTGGTCACCAACATCGTCATGCCCGGCATGGGCGGCATAGCCCTGGCCCTGAAGGCCGCGCGCGAGCGGCCTGACATGGCGATCCTGCTGATGACCGGCTATGCCGCCGAGCGGCAGCGCGCGCACAACCTCGACGATTTGATCCACCGTGTCGTCGCCAAGCCCTTCACGCTGCGCCAGATCTGCGCCGCGGTCGACGACGTGCTGGCGCGGCAGGCGGTGCACTGAGACCGGCGATACTGAATCCCAACCCGTTCCGGCATCCCGTCATACTCGATTGTCGTCCAGGGCGGAGCCCGAAGGGCGGAGACCCGGGATCCATGAACACCGGACGGCGCAAGGTTTCGCGCGGCCTGTGATCATGGGCTCCGGCTCGCGCGGCTGCGCCGCCTGGCCTGGGCGACGCATCTGGAAATCGGGCAGGACTTCCGTCGCCCGATATCAGAACTGCCTGAGCAGCCGTTCGATGTAGTCGCGCTCGTCCTGCGGGCGGGCACGGTCGCCTGCGCGTTCGCGCAGTTCCATCAGAATCTCGTGCGCGCGCTGCAGGTCGGCCTCTTCTGGAATGCGCACCGTGCCGGTGTTGAAGCCCGCCGTGCCGGGCAGCGGCCGGCCGAGCGGATCGCGCCCTTCCTGACCGGGCTGCGATTCGTCGTAGCCTTCGGCCGGGCCGAAGCCAGGACCGCGCCGCGCCATCGCCTGCGCGGCCGAGCGGGAGCCCTGGCGCAGCATGTCGAGGGCCTGTCCCTGCGGCCCGGTAGCCTCGCCCGACTGGCCGCGGCCGAGCGCGTCAAGGGCGTCGCGCATCTGCTGCTCGGCCAAACCAAACTGGCCTGGGATATCGCCGTTCATCTCGCCCAGCCGCCGCATTAGGCCTCCAAGCTGGCGGCGCAGCGCCTCCTGCGCGGCAGCGTCGCCCTCACCGGGCCGCTCGCCGCGCTGCTGCTGCTGGAACGAGCGGTCGAGCATATGCTGCTGGCGGCGGATCATGTCCTGCATCTCCTGCATAACCTGTTCGCCCTCGCCGCCGCCCTGCTGGGGCTGCTGCATGGCGAAGGGCGCCGCCGGCATATTTTCCAGCATCGCCTGCAACTCCTCGAGCAGCTGGCGCGCGGCGCCGTGGGCACCAGAACGGGCCAGCCGCTCGGCCTGGTCGAGCATGCGCTGCAGATCGTCGCGGCCGATCGGGCGCGCGGCGGGATCGAGCGGCTGCGGCCGTTCGCCATTGGCGATGCGCCGCTGCACCTGCTCGGCCAGCGCCTGCATGAAGCGGTCGAGCGCCTCGCGCAGCTCGGCCATCAGCTTGCTGATCTCCTCGTCGGAGGCGCCACGCTCCAGCGCTTCCTGCAATTGCCGCTGCAGGTCGCGCAACTCGCGCTCGGCGAGCGACACGCCGCCATCCTCGACATGCAGCGCAATGTCCCACAGCAGCGCCTGGACCGCGTCGATGGCCGTGTCGGCGCGATCGTGCAGCATCCGGCCGCGCGCCGCGGCGAGACCGAGATAGACCGCCATGTCGGCGTCGTAGGCGGCGCGCGCGCCGGCGATGGAGGCCAGCGCCATCGCCACCTGCAGGCGCCGGTCGGGCGCCCGCACGAGGGCCTTGCGCTGCTCGACGATGGCGCGCGCGACGGGGTGGGAGAAGCTGCGTTCCGGCAACACGACGGCCAGCGCATCAGAGCGCCCGGCCTGGTCTATGGCGTCGCGCGCCTCCAGCTTAACCTCGACCGGAAAGCCTGCCCAGGGATGCGCCGTCAGATCGTGCCAGGTCGATTGCGCGACATTGCCGGCGCCGCGAGCCGGCACCGGCAGGTCGAGAAGCAGCGGCGCGTCGCGCGCCGTCGCCTCGGCGACGGGACGGGCGATGCGGGCGGCCACGCCGACGACGGCGTGATCGTCGGCGGCCGTGTAGTCGAGCCGCAGCGCGTTGCGCCGCCCGGCCTCGGGCGACCGCGCGAAGGCGACGCTCGGCGGTAGGTCGGGCACCACGGCGATGATCCATTGGCCGAGGACGCGCTTGCCCTGCGTCACGGTGAGCGGCAGTTGGCGCGTCGTGTTGCCCTCGGCCGCCACGTCGAGGCCGAGGCGCCAGGTGCGCGCATCGACCGTGTCGAGGTCGCGCTCGCTGTCGCCGAGGCGCAGGCGCGGCTTACCGCTGCCGTCATGCACCTGGGCCAGCAGGGCCGAACCGGCGGGCACCGGCACGGCGGCGTCGGCCGGCGCCGGCGCATTGCCGCCGGCCAGCAACACCGGCGGCAGGCCGGTATGGTCGGGCGGCGTCAGCCACAATTCGAGACTGGGTACCCGGCCACCCGCCCAGCCGGCGAGAGACGGGGTGAAGCCGCGTTCGAGCCGCGGACCGATATCGCTGCCGGCGGCGGCGAGGCCGACCACGAGGGCGAGGCCGACGGCCATGCGCAGCGCCCGCCGGTCGCGCCGGGCAAGGTCCGGCGCCGGCGCGCCGAGGCGCAGCCGCTCGACGGCGGCGGCGGCGCGTGCCAGATGCGTGCGCCACAGCGCCGGGCCGAGACCGCCCTGGGCGCCGACCGGCCGGTCGACGAGGACCGAGAGCGGGCGATGGGCGAGGCCGCTGTCGCGTTCGAGGCGGCGGCTGGCGGCGCGATCGTCCGGCCAGGCGATCCCGCGCAGGCCGCGCACCAGCAGGAAGGCCACGAGCAGGAGCGCAGACCCGAACAGTCCGGCATGCAGCCAGCCAGGCATACGCTGAGGCAGGTCGAGCAGCATGGCCGAGATCGCAAGGCCGGCGACGGCGACTGCCGGCCACAGCGCCGGCCACAGCCGCTCCCACAGCAGCACCCCCCTTGCGGCGGCGCGCCAGCGGGCGACGCGGCCGACGAGGCGGCCGTCATGTGTCGGTTCCGGCGTCTGTCCGGTCGCGTTCACCCGGTTTCCTGTCCGGCCGCGTCGGCGAGCCAATCGGGCACGCGCTCGCGGGCCACGAGATCCTCGATCGTCTGGCGAGGCCGCACCACCGCAAACCGCGCGCCGGCCACCAGCACCTCGGGCGCCAACGGCCGACCATTGTACGTCGACGACATCACGGCGCCATAGGCACCCGCGCTGGCGAAGGCGATCACATCCGCGGGAGCGAGCGGCGGCAAGGGCCGGCCGCGCATGAAGGTGTCGGCGCTCTCGCAGACCGGGCCGACGACGTCGGAGGGCAGGCGCGGTGTCGCGGCGGCGGGCTCGCGCAGCGGTAGCACCTCGTGCCAGGCGTCGTAGAGGGCCGGCCGCAGCAGCTCGTTCATGCCGGCATCGACGATGACGATGGGGCCGTCGGTCCCGTCCTTGACGTAGACGATTCGCGTCGCCAGCAAGCCGGCATTTCCAACCAGTCGCCGGCCTGGCTCGAACAGCAGAGCGCAGCCAAGATCGCCCGCTGTCTCCGCTACCACCGCGGCGTAGTCGGCGACCGCCGGTGGCGCCTCACCGCGATAGGCGATGGCGAGGCCGCCGCCAAGATCGAGGCGGCCGACACTGTGCCCCTCGGCACGCAATGCGCGCACGAGTTCGGCCAGCGCGACGAAGGCCGCGCGATAGGGCGCGACATCGGTCAGCATGCTGCCAATATGGACGGCGAGGCCGACCGGCTCGACCCCGCCGAGCGCCACGGCGCGCCGCCAGACGGCGGGCGCGCGCGCGATATCGATGCCGAACTTGTCCTGCTTGCGTCCGGTGGCGATCTTAGCGTGGGTGTGGGCATCGACATCGGGATTGACGCGCAGCGCCACGCGCGCGCGCCGGCCCAGAGCCGTTGCGCGCGCGGCGATGGCCTCCAGCTCCGGCTCGCTCTCGACGTTGAACTGGTGAATGCCGGCCTCCAGCGCGGCATCGATTTCCGCCGCCGTCTTGGCAACGCCCGAGAACACGACGCGTTCCGGAGGCATGCCCGCGGCCAGCGCGATCGCCAGCTCTCCGCCCGAGACGACGTCGGCGCCGGCCCCCAGCCGCCCCAGCAGGCCGAGCACGGCGAGGCTGGCATTGGCCTTCATGGCGAAGCAGATGCCGATCTCGCATCCCGGCAGCGCGGCGGCTAGCGCGGCGCGATAGGTACGGTACTCGCCGGCGATGGCGCCGGCCGAATATATCCAAACTGGCGTCCCAACCGCCGCGACGATGTCGGCGACCGGCACGTCCTCGGCGTGCAGCGCGCCGCCGCGATACGTGAATGGATCGGTCACGGTACGCTTCCTACCAGCGGCCGGGTGCCGGATAGGGGCGCGGATAGACCGGCTTCTCCTCGCCCGGCGCATCCGGCGGCCCCTTCTTGCCGCAGGCTGGCAGCACGGCGGCGACGAGGAAGGCGGCCAGCACCGCGAACAGAATGCACCGCAATCGCCGTGTCGGTAGAGCCCCCACCTCACCCCGACCCTCTCCGCCCCCCGGGGCGGATAGGGAGAAATCGTAATGGCGTTCGATCACCCCCTCCGCCCTCTGGGGCAGAGAGGGCAGGGTGAGGTGGGGGCTGTTACCCGCGAGCCCGGTACGCCTGATCATCGCTTCGTCTTCCCCAGCCAGCGACGGCGGGCGGCGGCGATTGCGGCCTTCACCCGCTTCGGCGCGGTGCCGCCGAGGCTGGTGCGGCTGGCCAGAGCCGCCTCGACGGTGAGGACGGCATGGACGCGCTCGTCGATGCGCTGGTCGATCGCCTGCATCTCGGCGAGCGGCAATTCCGCCAGCGACACGCCCCGTTCCTCGGCGCGGCGCACGATGCGGCCGGTGATGTGGTGCGCCTCGCGAAAAGGTATGCCCAACGCCTGCACCAGCCAGTCGGCGAGGTCGGTCGCCGTCGGGAAGCCCTGCTCGGCCACCCGCCGCATCGCCACCGCGTCTACCGTCAGATCGGCGATCATGCCGGCCATCGCCGCCAGCACGAGGTCGAGCGTATCGGCGGCGTCGAAGACCGGCTCCTTGTCCTCCTGCATGTCCTTGCCATAGGCCAGCGGCAGGCCCTTGAGGACGACGGCCAGCGCGGTGAAGGCGCCGAGCACGCGCCCGGCCTTGCCCCTGGCCAGCTCGGCGGCGTCGGGGTTGCGCTTCTGCGGCATCATCGAGGAGCCGGTGGTGAAGGCGTCCGACAGGCGCACGAAGGCGAAGGGCTGCGACGACCAGATCACCAGCTCCTCCGCCAGCCGGGAGCAATGCACGGCGAGGATGGCGGCGGCGGCAAGGAACTCCAGCGCAAAGTCACGATCCGACACGGCATCGAGCGAATTGGCCATCGGCCGGTCGAAGCCGAGCGCCTTCGCCGTCATCGCGCGATCGATGGGAAAAGACGTGCCGGCCAGCGCGCCGGCGCCGAGCGGGCTCTCGTTGCCCCGCTTGCGGCAATCGGCGAGACGGCCGCGATCGCGCCCGAACATCTCGACATAGGCCAGCATGTGGTGGCCGAAGGTGACGGGCTGCGCCGTCTGCAGATGCGTGAATCCGGGCATCACGGTGGCGGCATGCGCCGCTGCCTGGTCGAGCAGTGCCGCCTGCACCCCGGAGAGGCGCGCATCGAGCCCGTCGATGGCATCGCGCACCCACAGGCGCATGTCTGTCGCCACCTGGTCGTTGCGCGAGCGGGCGGTGTGCAGCCGTCCGGCCGGCGCGCCAATGCGCTCGGCCAGTGCCGCCTCGACATTCATGTGGATGTCTTCCATCGCCACCTTGAACTCGAAATTCCCCGCCGCGATGTCGCGCGCGATGGCATCGAGGCCGCCGGCGATGGCGGCGGCGTCGGCCTTCGCGACGATGCCCTGCGCGGCCAGCATCGCGGCATGCGCCAGGCTGCCGGCGATGTCCTGCGCCCACATGCGCTTGTCGAAGCGGATCGAGGCGTTGATGCGCTCCATCGCCTCGGCCGGCCCGCCGGCGAAGCGACCGCCCCATTGCACATTGGCCGCACGCACGGGGGCCGCACGCACGGGCTTGCCGCCCGGCGCCTTGCGGCTAGTCTTGCGGCTCATGCGCGGCGGCCCCAAGTGAGGGCCTGGCGACGATGGAACGGGTGCGGACACGACATGAGGGCAGGACTGCTCGCGGCGATGATGGCCATGCTTCTGGCGACGGCGGCCACTGCCGCCGCGCGCGATGGCGGCATCGACGACTTTAACCCCGCCCCCGCGCCGGCGCCAATGCCGGACATCCCCGTGCTGGCGCCCGGAGAGGCCGGCAAGACCGCGCGCCTGGCCGATCTACGCGGCCGGGTGCTGGTGGTGAATTTCTGGGCCACATGGTGCGCCCCCTGCGTCGCCGAACTGCCCTCGCTGCAGGCGCTGCAGGCGGCGCTCAACCAGGCGAAGGCCAGTGTGGTGCTGGTTAGCCAGGACCCGCGCGGCCTCGCCCGCACCGAGCCCTACCTCGAAAAGCTCGGCATCAAGCTGCCCTACCGCTTCGTCGACGAGAAGCTGAAGCTGTCGCGGGCGCTCGGCGTCGGCGACCTGCCGACCACCCTGCTGGTCGACGCCGCGGGCCGCGAGATAGGCCGCCTCGTCGGCCCCGCCGACTGGGCCTCGCCAGAGGCGGTGGCGCTGGTCGGGCGGTACATTGCAGCCGGCAACTAGCAATCCCGGCCCTCGGCAAGGCGACGAATCCGCAAGCGGCCTTCTTCAATGACCACGATGCAGCCCGTTCGCAGGTCGGCCTCGATGGTGGGCAAATTAGCCGTCAGCAACGCGGCTTGTCGTTGCGGACGCAGGTCTGTTCCCCGGCGAAGCAATATGACGGACGGTGGTCGGTATGCCTGCCGCAGCACCAGTCCACCAAAATAGGTGTCAGAGGAAACTACGATTCGATCATCGGCAGAGGCGCGCGCGAAGATCACTTCGTCAGTCGCGTGCTGAATTCCCAGTTCGCGGACATGGACGGCGTCGTGTCCGCCCTCGCACAAAGATCGGGCGACAACCGGCGAGAGAGCGTTGTCGACGAGAAACCTCACGGAACCGTCAGCGGCAACTCGCGTTCCCTCACCGCTTCCGCGGCAAACCGCAGAGCCTCGAGGATATCCTCCTGCATGAGGTCAGGATAATCGGCGAGAATCTCTGCCTCGGTCATGCCGTCGGCGATCATGGCCACGACCGTGCCAACCGGAATCCGCAGCCCGCGTATGCACAGGACGCCACCCATTTGCGCGGGATCGGTCGTGATGCGCATGAATTTCATCTTTCTCCCCCGACCCAGGCGGTCGTGGTGCCAATCATCCGCACAGTCTAGCAACAATGGGCGTTGGCCGGATGGAAAATCCGGCGATCGGACGAGGCGCGGCAGGCCGCCTACCGCGTCGGCACCGGCGTCTCGCCCGAGTAATCGTAGAAGCCGCGGCCGACCTTGCGGCCGAGCCAGCCGGCCTCGACGTACTTCACCATCAGCGGGCAGGGCCGGTACTTCGAATCGGCGAGGCCGTCGTAAAGCACCTGCATGATCGACAAGCAGGTATCGAGGCCGATGAAATCGGCCAGTTCCAGCGGGCCCATCGGGTGGTTGGCCCCGAGCTTCATCGAGGTATCTATCGAATCGACCGTGCCGACGCCCTCGTAGAGGACGTAGACGGCCTCGTTGATCATCGGCAGCAGCACCCGGTTGACGATGAAGGCCGGGAAATCCTCCGACACCGTGCCAATCTTGCCCATGCGCTTGGCCAGCTCGGTGACCGTGGCGAAGGTGGCGTCGTCGGTGGCGAGGCCGCGGATCAGCTCGACCAGCTTCATCACCGGCACGGGGTTCATGAAGTGCATGCCCATGAACCGGGCCGGCCGGTCGGTGGCCGAGGCGAGACGCGTGATCGAGATCGACGAGGTGTTGGAACAGACGATGGCCCCGGGCTTCAGCAGCGGACATAGCTGCTTGTAGATCGCCACCTTGACCTTCTCGTCCTCGGTGACCGCCTCGATCACCACGTCGCAGTCGGACAGGGCCTTGAGGTCGCCGGCCAGCGCGATGCGGCTCTTGGCCCCGGCCTTGTCGGCCTCGTCGAGCAGGCCGCGCTTCACCTGGCGGGCCATGTTCTGCTCGATCACGCCCTTGGCGCGCTCCAGCACGGCCGGCTGCGCGTCGACGATGGTGACGCTCATGCCGGCAATGGCGGCGACATGGGCGATGCCGTTGCCCATTTGCCCGGCGCCGACGACGCCGAGGCGGTTGACGGTTGAGCTCATCGTTTCCCTCTCGTGCGCCTCAGGCGGGCTTGCCGAGTGCCGCGGCAAGCTCCGGCAGCGCCTTGAACAGATCGGCCACCAGACCGTAATCGGCGACCTGGAAAATCGGCGCTTCCTCATCCTTGTTTATGGCCACGATGACCTTCGAGTCCTTCATGCCGGCGAGGTGCTGTATGGCGCCGGAAATGCCGACCGCGATGTAGAGCTGCGGCGCCACCACCTTGCCGGTCTGGCCGACCTGCCAGTCGTTCGGCGCGTAGCCGGCATCGACCGCCGCGCGCGATGCACCGATGGCCGCGCCCAGCGCGTCGGCGACCGGCTCGATCAGCGAGAAATTATCGGCCGAGCCGATGCCGCGGCCGCCGGAGATGACGATGCGCGCGGCCGTGAGTTCCGGCCGGTCGCGGCCGCTGTCGGCGGTACTGACGAAACTCGACAGGCCGCGATCCGGCACCGCGCCGATGCTCTCGACAGGCGCCGGGCCGGCGCCCGTCTTCGCCGCGTCGAAGCCGGTGGTGCGCACCGTGATCGCCTTGACGGCGTCCGACGATTTGACCGTCGCCAGCGCATTGCCGGCATAGATCGGGCGCACGAAGGTGTCGGCGGACTGCACCGCCGAGATCTCGGAGATCTGCTGCACGTCGAGCAGCGCCGCGACGCGCGGCAGGAAGTTCTTGCCGGTGGTCGTCGCCGGCGTCAGCACATGGCTGTAACCTTTGGCGAGGCCGACGACGAGGTCGGCCATCGGCTCGGCCAGCGGATGCGCGAAGGCCGCGTCGTCGACGACCAGCACCTTCGCCACGCCGGCGATCGCGGAGGCTTCCTTCGCCGCCCCGGCGCAATCCTTGCCGGCTACCAGCACGACGATGTCGCCGGCGCCGTGGCCGGACAGCGCGACCGCCGCGGTCACGGTGTTGAGGGTGGCGGGCCTGATATGCCGGTTGTCGTGTTCGGCGACGACGAGGACAGCCATCAGATCACCTTCGCCTCGTTGCGCAGCTTGTCGACCAGCTCCGCGACCGAAGAAACCTTAACGCCCGCCTGGCGCTTCGCCGGCTCGACGACTTCCAGCACCTGCAGGCGCGGCGCCGAGTCGACGCCGAGATCGGCCGGCTTCGTCTGGTCGATCGTCTTGCGCTTGGCCTTCATGATGTTGGGCAGCGAGGCGTAGCGCGGCTCGTTGAGGCGCAGATCGGTGGTGACGATGGCCGGCATCCGGACCTTGATGGTCTCGAGGCCGCCATCGACCTCGCGCGTCACGATCGCCTCGCCGTCGCCCAGCTCGACCTTCGAGGCGAAGGTCGCCTGCCCCCAGCCGAGCAGCGCGGCGAGCATCTGGCCGGTCTGGTTGGAATCGTCGTCGATGGCCTGCTTGCCGAGCACAACGAGGCCGGGTTGCTCCCTGTCGACCAGCGCCTTCAGCATCTTGGCCACGGCGAGCGGCTCGACCTCGCCCTCCGCCAGCACATGGATGCCGCGGTCGGCCCCCATCGCCAGTGCGGTGCGGATCGTCTCCTGGCACTGCGCCGGGCCGATGGAGACGGCGACGATCTCCTCGGCCTTGCCCGCCTCCTTGAGGCGCACGGCCTCCTCGACGGCGATCTCGTCGAAGGGGTTCATCGACATCTTGACGTTGGCCGTCTCGACGCCGGTGCGATCGGCCTTCACGCGGATCTTGACATTGTAGTCGACGACCCGCTTGACGGGGACAAGGATCTTCATGCGGCTGACATCCCGCAGGTGGCGGCGCCAATGGCGCGGGCGGACCGCATGGACCCCGCACAGGCGCTCGTTTCAGTTATTTCGCAGTGCAACATGCCGCAGCGTCACAGGAGTGTCAACGAGGCGGGGACCCGCGATTTCACGGGCTGGTCACCGGTTCGCGCCGGGCACCCAGAGCACGTCGGAGCGGCCGTCATAGTTGAGGTGACGGGCCAGTACGAACAGATGGTCGGACAGTCGATTGACGTATTGCAGCGCGGCAGGATTGACCGGCACGTCGTCCGCCAGATCGCTCGCCAGCCGCTCGGCCCGCCGCGTCACCGTGCGGGCGAGGTGCAGCCAGGCGGCGGCGGCGCTGCCGCCCGGCAGGACGAAGGAGTCGAGGGGCGCGAGACGCTCGTTCATGGCGTCGATCTCGCGCTCCAGCCGTTCGACCTGCGCCGCGACGATGCGCAGCGCGCCGGGCCCGCGCCTGCCGTCCTCCGGCGTCGACAGGTCGGCGCCGAGGTCGAACAGATCGTTCTGGATGCGGGCCAGCATGGCGTCGGCCACGCCAGCCGTATGCAGGCGGGCGAGGCCGATGGTCGCGTTGGCCTCGTCGACCGTACCGTAGGTCGCCACGCGCAGATCGTGTTTGGGCACGCGACTGCCGTCGGCGAGCGAGGTTTCGCCCTTGTCGCCGCCGCGCGTGTAGATGCGGGTGAGGCGGACGGCCATTCTCAGCCGCCGCCGCGTACTACCAGTACCAGCACGACGATCAGCACCACGGCGAGGAACTGCAGGCCGACGCGGTAGCGCATCAGCCGGTTGCCGTGGCGCCGGTTGAATTCGCCGCCGCGTGCCATGCCTAGCACGCCCGCGGCCAGCACGCCGACGACCGCGAGCAGGGTGAAGCCGACGAGAATTGCGAGGACAGTAGCCATCGCGCAGATATAATCCGCGCCGCCCGCCTTGGCGAGCGCGCTTGACCCGCGGCGGGTCGGCGCCTAGGTTGGGGTCATGGTCTCGCAGCTTCGCATTCGGCGAATTGGCAGCCCGGCGCGCGCCGGCTTTTTCCGCGCGCGTCCGGGAAATCCTGCCCCTTCGACCCGAAATTCTCATGCGGAGCCCGCGAGCCATGTCTTCCCCTGAACGCACCGTCGCCCTTGATCAGCCGTCCACGGCCTGCTTTTCGGTGCATGCTGCCGTCGATGTCGGCGTGATGCCGCGCCTGCTCGAACTGTTCTGCAAGCGCGGCCTGATGCCGACGCGCCTGCACGCCAGCGTCGGCGGCCGGCATGCCGACGAGCTGTCTGTCGACCTCGAAATGGCCGGCCTCGACCCCGACCTAGCCGTCCGCCTCATCGCCGAGATGCAGCAGGTCTGGGGCGTCACGCTGGTGATGGCGAACGAGAAGCGCGCCGCGCCGGCCTGCTGAGGCGCAAGATGGCGCTGGCCGACCACATCGCCGCCTGCAACCGGCACGACCCGGCCGAATACTGGACATTGTGGATCGACGGCCAGGCGATCGGCCGCGTGAAACCGGCCTTCGCCCGCCGCCTCGCCGAGTTCGCCGACACCTTCGAGATGGCGCAGGACGGCGTGCGGCTGCGCGCGCATCTCGCCAGTGCCGCCGCGCGCACCGCCGCGTTGGGCGAGGTCGCCGAGCGTCTGGCCTATGCCGGCGACGTGCCCGGCCTGCGCGGCGAGATGTATCCGGTGGCGCGCGCCTGGGGCCTGCCTCCGCTGGCCACACTCGACCGTGGCGTCGTGCCGTGCTTCGGCACCATCGCCTGGGGCGTGCATGTGAACGGCATCGTCGCCGGCGAGGACGAGCTCGTGCTGTGGATCGGCGAGCGTGCGACGGATCGCAACGTCGCGCCGGGCAAGTTCGACAACATGATCGCCGGCGGCCAGCCGGCCGGCCTGTCGCTGGCCGACAACGTCGTCAAGGAAGCCGAGGAGGAGGCTGGCGTGCCCGAGGCGATGGCCCGCACCGCTCGGCCGGCAGGCATCGTCTCCTACGTCATGGCGGTGCCCGAGGGGCTGCGCCGCGACGTGCTGTTCGTCTGGGACCTCGTCGTGCCGCCCGACTTCACGCCCGCCAACAGCGACGGCGAGGTCTCCCGCTTCGTGCGCATGCCGGCGCGCGAGGCCCTCTCTGTAGCCGCGTCGAGCGACCGCTTCAAGTTCAACGTAAACCTTGTGATCATCGACTTCGCCCTGCGCCACGGCCTGCTCGACCCCGAGACGCCGGACTACGCGACGCTGGTCCGCGACCTGCGCCGGCCGCTGGAGTAGAGAGCCGCGCGGCGCCGGACCGTCTCGCCCTTCGACAGGCTCAGGGTGAGGCGGTCTTGGTAATGCCTTTGCTGAGCCCGCACCGCCCTTGCCACGCGTCCTCATACTGAGCCTGTCGAAGGACGAGGACGCCGCACAGCCGAACCTACAGACCCTCCACCGACACACCACCGCCGAGCCGTGCCTCGGCCAGCAACCAGACCCGGTCCGGCGAAACGCCACGCGCGCGCAGCGCGGCGAGCGCGGCGGCATTGTCGCGCTTGGCCATCCGCCGGCCCTTCGCGTCGACGACGAGGCCGTGATGGTGCCATTCCGGCACCGGCAGGCCAAGCAGCGCCTGCAGCAGGCGGTGCAAATGCGAGGCGGCGAACAAATCCTCGCCGCGCGTGACCAGAGTGATCCCCTGATGCGCGTCGTCGACGACGACGGCGAGGTGGTAGGCGGCGCCGACATCCTTGCGCGCCAGCACCGCATCGCCGAACAGCTCGGGCGTCGCCCGCTGGCGGCCCCTGCCCCGGTCTATCCAGTCGAGCGGCCCAGCTACGGATTCAGCGTGGGCGACGTCGAGACGCAGGGCATGCGCCTCGCCGGCCGCCACCCTGTTGCGGCGCTCGCCGACCGGCAGCGCGCGGCAGGTGCCGGGATAGAGCGGCCCGTCCGGCCCGTGGTGGACGAGGTGCGGCGCGCTGGCGGCGCGCGCGATCTCGTCCTGGATCTCCTTGCGCGTGCAGAAGCAGGGGTAGAGCAGACCCTGCGCGTCGAGCCGGTCGAGGGCGGCGGCGTAGGCCGCGCCACGCGTCGACTGGTGCAGCGGCGGCTCGCCCCAGACAAGGCCGAGCCAGCGCAGATCGTCGAATAACGCCTGCTCGTGCCCGGCCCGCGCGCGGCATGTATCGAGATCCTCGATGCGCAGCACGAAGCGGCCGCCGGCATGCCGCGCCGCCCGCCAGGCGAACAGCGCGGCGTAGGCATGGCCGAGATGCAGCGCGCCGGTCGGCGACGGGGCGAAGCGGGTGACGGTCGCGGACATCACGGCTGCGGGCTATCCTCCGGCGTCGCGCGCATCCGCTTTCGGGTGGCCGGCGCGCCATCGACGGGGGATTGTCGCCCGCACCATGAAGACACGCAAACGCCTCGAAGCCGCGCTCGGCGAACTGGCGCTGCTCGACCCGCGCATGGCCGCGCTGTGGGAGCGCGCGGGCACGCCGCAGCCGCGCGCGCTCAAGCCCGGCTTTTCGACCTTGCTGCGCATCGTCGTCGGCCAGCAATTGTCGGCGCGCGCCGCCGCCTCGATCTGGGCCCGCATGGAAGCGGCTGGCGTGACCGGCGAGCCTGCCGCTTTCCTCGACCATGACGACGACACGCTGCGCGCCCTCGGCCTGTCGCGCGCGAAGGTCGGCTACGGCCAGTCTCTCGCCCGCGCCATCGCCGCGCGCGCACTCGACCTTGCCCGCGTCCACCGCATGGCGGACGAGGAGGCCATCGCCGCCATCTCGGCGCAGCGTGGCCTCGGCCTCTGGAGCGCCGAATGCTACCTGCTGTTCGCGCTCGGCCGGCCGGACATCATGCCGGCCGACGACCTCGCCATCGCCGTTGCCGCCGGCCGCCTGTTCGAGGGCGGCGCGCGCCTGAAGCCGGCCGTTCTGCGCCATGCGGCGGTGGTCTGGCGGCCGTGGCGCAGCGCCGCGGCGCGGCTGCTCTGGCATGCCTACAGCATCGATGCCGTATAGACTGCGCGCGCAACCCGAACCGGAAAGTCACGATCCATGGCGCAGCCTCTCGACGGTCCTTCCTTCGGTCCAGCCGCCGGCGGCCCCCCCTATTCGCTGGTCGTTCTGCTGCACGGGCTGGGTGCCGACGGCAACGATCTGATCGGCCTCGCGCCGGCCCTGGCGCGGGCGCTGCCGCATGCGCTGTTCGTCTCGCCCGACGCGCCCGAGGCCTGCGACATGGCGCCTTACGGGCGCCAGTGGTTCAGCCTGCAGGACCGCCGCCCGGCGACGATCGAGGCCGGCGTGCGCGCCGCCGCGCCAATCCTCGACGCCTTCCTCGACGCGCTGCTGGCGCAGCATGGTCTCGGCGGCGAGCGTCTGGCGCTGGTCGGCTTCAGCCAGGGCACGATGATGTCGCTGCATGTCGGGCTGCGGCGAAAAATCGGCCCGGCGGCGATCGTCGGCTATTCCGGCTCGCTCGTGGCCGGCAACAAACTGCCCGATGAGATCGCGACGCGGCCGCCGGTGCTGCTGGTGCATGGCGACGCCGATCCGATCCTGCCGTCGAGCGCACTCGACTTCGCCGAGGCCGCCCTGCGGGCGGCGGGCGTGCCGGTCGACGCGCATCTGCGCCCCGGCCTGCCGCATTCGATCGACGAGGAGGGCGTGCGGCTGGGCGCGGAACTGCTGGCCCGCACGCTCGGTCGGCACGTCTGACGCGTCGCACGTTTTGCTGCGGTGGCAGGCCGTGACCAATGGGTTACAACATGCTGTACCAAAAAGGAAGTTCTTTGCGCTGGCGCACATCATCTTCTAGGCTCCGGCGCGTATCGGGTTGGTCCTGTTGCGGGAGCAGCGTGTTGTGCACGTCGGACTGCGTGAATATCCGGCACTGGTCCTGAACGCCGATTTCCGGCCGCTCAGTTACTTTCCCTTGTCGGTGTGGCCGTGGCACGAAGCGGTCAAGGCCGCGCTGCTCGGCCGGGTCAACACCGTGGCCGTCTACGACCGCGTGGTTAGATCGCCGACGACGCGCATCGCGCTGCCTTCGGTCATCTCGCTCAAGGAATATGTCCGCCCGGCCGCGCGCCCGGCCTTCACACGGTTCAACGTGTTCCTGCGCGACCGCTTCTCCTGCCAGTACTGCGACCACCGGTTCGCCGCCAACGACCTGACCTTCGACCATGTCGTGCCGCGTTCGCGCGGCGGGCGCACGACGTGGGATAATGTCGTCACCGCCTGCAGCATCCACAACATGCAGAAGGGCAGCCGCACGCCGCAGGAGGGCGGCCTGCGCCTGCGCCGCCGGCCGCGCGTGCCGACCAATTGGGAATTGCAGGATAACGGCCGCGCCTTCCCACCCAATTACCTGCACCAGAGCTGGAACGACTACCTGTACTGGGACGTCGAACTGGAAGGCTGACCCTTCCGGGAGCGGATGCATGGCGCTTCTGCGCCACGGCGCGCCCCGTTCGCGTACGGCGTCGGCGATCGCACCGGCGTCGTGCGCAACCGGCCAAGGCCCGGAAATTTCGTGAACGTACGGATTTAGATTAGTCCTCGTTCTGCGCATTGGAATAACTTGCGGCAGCATGGCTCTGCGCCGCGACGCATAGTATTCGATGATCAAGGCATGTCAATTATCAATCTGGTTATTGTTCTGATCGTCGTCGGCGTTTTGTTATGGGCGGTCAATACCTACATTCCGATGGACCGGAAGATCAAATTCATCCTGAACGTCGTCGTGGTGATCGCCGTCGTACTCTGGCTGCTGCAGGCCTTCGGCGTGCTCGGCGCGATGGACACCATCCGCGTCGGCCGCTAGCCGGTCGCGAGCCGCCGATCGCGCGGGCGCAACGCCGCGCCCGCGTCCGACTTACCCGAATTCCGCCCTGGAGGCATACAACCCATGAACACGCCCCGTTTCGCGCGCGCCCTTGTCGTCGTCGCCCTGCTCGCGGGTGCCACGACGGCCTGCACCAGATCGCGGACCAGCCAGAGCACTGGCGAATACATCGACGATTCCGTCATCAGCAACAAGGTCCGCGCCCAGCTCATCGGAGACAAGGATATCAACCTCTTCCAGATCGATATCGCGACCTACAAGGGCATCGTCCCGTTGAGCGGCTTCGTGAACACCGCCGAGGCGAAGACCCGCGCCGGCACCGTCGCCTCGGGCGTCACCGGCGTGTCGCAGGTGCGCAACGACCTCGTGGTCAAGTAGCGCGCGGCGGACGCCTCCGCCTTCGTCGGAGGGCTTCCGTCGGCCGAGCGTTCCGGACGACTGGACGCGCGACTGCGCTGACGCGGGGCGTGGAGCAAGACAGGCTCCGCGCCCCGCTTGCGCGAGTTCGCATCGCTCAGTCGTGCCCCACCGAATTCTTGCCCTTGATGATGCGGTCTATCATCTCGGCGGCGGCCCCGTGTTTCTTCGGATCGATGGCGCTGGCCATGGCCCCCGGTGCGCGATAGCTGCGTCGGCGAGGATGGATACGACCTCCGCATTGTCGAGAAGCTCGTTGTCCGACAGGGACAACAACAGCGACTCGCAAATCGGCAGTGCGGCGAGGCCGGCGGCGGCAGGTCGGTGTTCATTTGCATCCCGTGCTGAGCTGCTGTCCCCGCGCGACGGTGTGTCGGGCGGTGTGTCGGGCGCGGGGCGACCGAGTACGCGAGGTTACACGGACGCCGCCGGGACGATGCTAATGTGTGATAGTCTCCCGCAGTCGTCCATGATCGAGCGACGTCACTGTCACGCCTCCGGTTCCGCACTTCCTTCGACTGTCTCCGGCGTGCCGTCCAACAGGCCGGCGCCGCCGCAGCGCTTCCCATGATGCCGTAGTGCCGCCAACTTCGCGCACCGAATCGCCGCTCGCGAAGAAGCTCACCGGCTTCCTGCCGCTGGGGCCCGAAGAACTGGCCTGCCTCGACGAGATGCAATCGCGCCGCCGAGCCGTTTCCGCCCTCACCGACCTCGTGCATGAAGGCCAGACCGGTCATCACGCCTTCATCCTGCAGACCGGGTGGGCCATCTCCTACAAGATGGTTCCGAACGGCGGCCGCCAGATCATCGGTTTTCCGCTGCCGGGCAATTTCATGGGTCTGCGCAGTGTCTTGCTGCGCACCTCCGATCATTCCTTCGCATGCATGACCGACGCCGTCGTCAGCGAAGTCTCGCCGCCGCGGATGATCGAGCTGTTCCACCGCTTCCCGCGGCTGGCGACCGCCATCCTGTGGGCGGTCTCGCGCGACGAAGCCATGGTGGTCGAGCATCTGGTGAATATCGGCCGGCGTACCGCCATCGAGCGGCTGGCCCACCTGTTCATCGAGATCGGACAGCGCCTGAAGATGGTCGACCTCGTCTCGTCGACCAGTTTTGCCTGTCCGCTCAACCAGTATGTCCTCGCCGAGGCGCTCGGCCTCACCGCTATCCACGCCAACCGTGTCCTGCGCCAGTTGCGCGAGCGGGAGTTGATCACGGTCAAGGACCACTAGGTCATAATCCACGATCTGGACGGCCTGCGGGAACTGTCCGTCTACGCCAATGTCTACTTGAATCTCGCGATACCCCATATATGAAAAACTGGATTCACGACGTTCCCCTAAGATTTTCTCGGAAGATCAATAAATCTCGTTATGTCTGACCTAGATTAGCCGCAGAAATTCTATGAAATATATTGTGCCAGGACGGAATTTTCTACGCCAAATGCGCCTAGCGAGTCCATTCTATCATTTGGCGTGTTTTGTGACCCTGCCTGTAGAGACATCAGACATTCCTATCCAGCGGGGAAAATTCGCATGACCAGAACCTACACATCCATCTCCGTCGCCAACCTGTGCGCCCTTGCCTTTGCCGGTTGCGCCGGCCAGGAAGTCGGCTACACCGCTGCCGCCCCATCGAACGCCAATACGTTCACGACGGGCCTCCACACCGGATATCTTGGCATCGCCAAGAGCGAGTATACCCAAGGCGACTATAAGGACTCCGACTTCTTAGCGTTGCGGGCGCAGCGCGCCGGGCGCGACGAAAGCTTCGACCCACAGCTGGTCAGCGACCGCCTAGATAATTCGGCATGGACGGAGCTGTCGCCCGAAATAGTGTCCTAGCTGACCGGCGCGCGTTGCCGGCTGATGACGGCGATGCCCGAGGGCCGCACCATCGCTCCCGCCGCCGCGGCGCGGGCCCAGGTCGGCTTCGATTGCTGGCTCGGCAAGCAGGAGGAGAATTTCCAGCCCGCGCACATCGCCGCCTGCCGCGACTCCTACGACACGGCGATGGCCGAACTCGACACAGCGCTGCGTCCCGCGGTCGCGCCGCGTGCCGCCGTACCGACCATGACGACGCCGGCCGAGCGCACCTTCCTGGTCTTCTTCGACTGGGACAGCAATGTCCTGACGGATGGCGCGAAATCGGTCATCGCCATCGCCGCAAGCGCCTCCCGCCAGTCCAGCCAGGTGACCATGACCGCCACCGGGCACGCCGATCGCTCGGGTTCCGACGACTATAACCTCGGCCTGTCGGGCCATAGTGCCGATGAGGTGAAGGCGGAACTGATGCGCCTCGGCATCCCGACCCGCGAGATCGGCGTCGCCGCGCGCGGCTAAACCGATCCGCTGGTGGCCACCGGCAACGATGTGCGCGAGCCGCAGAATCGCGCCGTGCAGATCGTCCTGAACTGATCGCGAACAGCCCCCCGGCGGCGCCTGGCGCCGCCGGGCGAACGACAAGGCGCCGGCCTCGCAAGAGGCCGGCGTCATTGCTTTGGCGGCACCGATGCAGGACACGGCGCAGGGCCGCAATCTTCACAAGCGGCAATGCGAAAAAAGGGGGCCGGTCGCCGGACCGCCACGTTTAGGCCGCATGACCGCCTTTCGCGCGTGCGAAATCGGCACCTTCACCCGGCCCTGACGGGCATCTCCCGATGCGGTCGCGCCGTCGGGCGCGACGGCCAGCGAGGTCTGCCATGAAAATCTTCACAAACATCGCGATCGCTGGCCTCTGCGCGAGCACGCTCGCCGCCTGAGCCGGCCAGCAGCTCGAACGCACGCCGACCGCCGCCGCCGGCGGCACGGCCTATACCCATGGACTCCACGGCGGCTACATGCGCCTCGACCGCAACGAGTGCTCCGAGGGAGACTACAAGAATTCCGATCATTTCGCCCTGCTGGCGCGGCGCGCCGGAAACGGCGAGACGATCGATCCGCAGCCGGTGGCCGAGCGCCTGCCGCCGCAATCCTCCTGGCCGCCGATGCCGGCCGACACCGCGGCGAGCATCGAAGCGGCGCGCGCGCGGCTGATGACGGCGCTGCCCGATGGCCGCAGCCGGGCGACGTCCGAGGCAGCACGCGCGCAAGTCGCATTCGATTGCTGGCTGCAGGAGCAGGAAGAGAATTTCCAGTTCAACGACATCGCCGCCTGCCGGCGCGATTTCAAGGCGGCGATGACTGAACTCGACACCGCCCTGCGCCCGGATGAACCGGCGCCGCGCGCCGCCGCCCCGGCGCCGGCGACGAGCCCGGTACGCGCCTTTCTCGTCTTCTTCGACTGGAACAGTGCGAAGCTGACCGAGGGCGCGCGCTCGGTAATCGTCACCGCGGCGCGCAATGTCGGCCAGATCGAAAGCGTCACCGTCGTCGCCACCGGCCACGCCGACCGCTCGGGACCGGACGCTTAAAATCTCAACCTGTCGCGCCAGCGGGCCGAGCCGCTGGTGCCGACGGATGACGGCGTACGCGAGCCGCAGAACCGCCGCGTGCGGATCGTCCTCAATTAATTCGGATGGAACCCGTCCGTCCTGCCTCCACCCGAGCGTAGCGGGCAGGGCGGGCGGGATTTCGTGTCATACCGACGGACGCAATTCTTGACCACCAAAGGCAGTGTCGCCCCGGCCAAGCGGCGCAGCAGCGCGAGCCGGGGGCCATGAACACGGGCCACGCAAAGCCCTGCACCGTCCGGTGTTCATGGGTCCCGGGTCTGCGCGCTCTGCGCTCCGCCCGGGACGACGATCGAATATGACGGGGACGCTGGAACGGTCAGGATACAGCCGTTGGTGTCAGCGGGCCGAGGCCGTCGTCGTGACCGACAGATCGGGCGTGCCCATGGTGTTCTGGCTGAACATGCCAAGGCCATTCTCTGGCAAGGCCAGCACGGCATTCATCAGGCCGATCGCCTCGGCGCAGAAAAGCCCGCCCAGCGTCGTGGCTCGCGTCGCGGCGCGGTTGGCCAGCACGGTGACGAAGCGGTCGAGTTCGACCTGGCCCCGGCGCCCGTAGGTACGATCGAAGTAACTGCGCAAATGTCGCGCATTGGCCACCATTTCCGGGCGAAAGCGGCGGACCGCGTCGTCGTATTGCTGGTTCAGGCCGCAGAGCAGCGCCACCACCATCATGTCGCTTTGTAGGACGCGCATCTGGAACGCGGCGCGCTCCTGCGGCCGCAGCTTCTCGTCCGCCCGCGCCGGATCCGCCAGGCCGGCGCCGATCAGCGATGCCGCCGCCAGCAGGCCAAGCGCTACGCACAGCGATCGGACGCGGAAGGCACCGGGCCGGCGGGACATCGTTCCTCCCCCAGGCGTAATCGTCCCGCCGAAACAGAAGCCTAGTGGCGTCCGTGCCGCTTGGCGACCGAAAATTTCACGGCCTTCAATACCGTTCCGACAGCCGGATAGCCAGCCGCGTCGCCGATCCGACGACGGCATGCATGGCGCGGTAGCCAGGTGCCCCCTCGGCGCCGTGGGCGAGGCCGGTGTCGCGATGAGCCCTTTCATCGGCGCGGAACGCCTCGATCGTCCGGCGCAGCGGCGCCTCGTCGGCGCCCAGCGACCCGGCCTGGCGGGCGTAGTGCGCATCGATCGCCTCCTCTACGGCGACGGTGCAGGCCATCGCCGCACGCTCGCCGAGCAGCGCCGTCGCGGCGCCGAGCGCGAAGCCGGCGACGTGCCAGAGCGGCGCCAGCGCGGTCGGCCGCACGCGGCGGTCGGCGACGAGCCGGTCGAAGGTCTCGAGGTGGCGAGCCTCCTGCGCCCGCATCTCGCGAATGGTCTCGCCGACCGGGCGGCGGCCGAGCACGGCAAGATGGCCGTCATAGATGCGCGCGGCGCCGTACTCGCCGGCCTGGTCGACGCGGATCATGCGAGCGACCGCGGCGCATGGGGCCGGGTCGCCGGGCAGCCTTCCGCCGGGCGCCGGGTGGCGCTTGCCTGCGGGTGCGCCGGGCTTGCGTCTCATGGCCTGTCCTTCCGATGGAACCGCCAGGCCGCGCCGAGGCCGCCGGCGACGAACAGCAGCGAGGCGAGGAGATTCCAGCCGGCCAGCGACAGGCCGGCGAAGGACCACGGCACGACGTCGCAGCGCACCACCGGCGTATTGAACAACTGTTCGCGTACGGCGTCGATGCTGGCTTTGGGATCGATGGCGACGGCGCCGCCGCAGGCCGGCGTGCCGGGCCACCAGCCCTGCTCGACCCCGACATGGAAGCCGGCGAGCCAGGCGCCCCAGGCAAACAGCCCGGCGGCGACGAAGGCTAGCGCCGGCGCCGCCAGCGGCAGGCGCCCTGACAGGGTGGCGACCAGCGCAACGGCCGCCAGCCCGGCCGCGAACTTGTAGGGCAGCCGCTGTTCGAGGCACAGCGCGCAAGGATCCAGGCCAACGACGTATTCGAAGAACCAGGCGCCGCAGAGCATCGCCAGCGAAGCGGCGAGGACCGCCGCCGGCAGCCGCCACGGGTGGTCCGCGACCCAGGCAAACGGGCCGCGCGGCGAAGACGGGGGGGACAGGCTGGCCATGCCCCTATATGGCGCGCGCAGGCCGCTGCCTACAAGGCATGGGCCGCCGCGACGAAGCCGCCGACGAGCAGGGCGAGGAAGATGATCGTCACCGGCCACATCCAGCGCTCGAAGATGCGGCGGATGGCCGGACCGAACAGCCACAGCAGCGCACAGACGGCGAAGAACCTGATGCCGCGCGCCGCCAGCGAGGCGAGGCCGAACACCCACAGATCGAGGGTGAACACGCCCGAGGCGATGGTGACGAATTTGTAGGGTAGCGGCGAGATGCCGAACAGCATCACCACCCAGGCGCCCCATTCCTCGTACTGCTCCTCGAAATACGCGAACTTGTCGCCCAGCCCGTACAGCTCGACGATCCAGCGGCCGACCGATTCGTAGAGGCCCCAGCCGATGGCATAGCCGGCGAAGCCGCCGGCGACCGAGGCCAGCGTGGCCAGCGCCGCCAGCCGCCAGGCCTTCTCGCGCGCCGCCAGCACCATCGGGAACAGCAGCACGTCGACCGGCACGGGGAAAATCGAGCTTTCGGCGAACGCCGCCAGCAGCAGCACCCACACGGAATGGCGCGAGGCGCCGACGCGCATGGTCCACAGGTACAGGGATTGCAGCATGCCGGGACGGTCTCGCGCCGGAAGGGCCGTGCCCCTTAGCAGGGCCGCGGGGGATGGTGCAACGGCGCCCTATTCCGCCGCGTCGCGGTCGGGCTGGCGGTAGCGCGCCGGAACGTCGATGGCGAACAGGCGGGCGGCGTTGTAGCTGAGGATGTCGGCGCGCACCTTCTCGTCGAGGAACGGCAGGTCGTAGAGACGGGCCGGAACGTCGAAATCCCAGTGCGGCCAGTCGGAAGCGTAGAGGGGCTGAGTCGGCGCGGCGATGGCCTCTAAGGTCTCTTCCAGCAGCTTGAGGTTTGACGTCTCCAGCGGCTGCATCGTGTAGTACATCTCGCGCATGTAGTCGCTCGGCAGGCATTTGAGCAGCGGCGCCTCGGAGGAGCACATCAAATACTCGTTGTCGAGGCGCTGCATCAGGAACACCAGCCAGGCGAGCCCGCTCTCGATCCACATGAGTTTCAGCTTCGGGAAGCGTTCGGGCAGGCCGTTGATGATCCAGTTGGTCATATGGACCATGTTCGACAGCACGAAGGACAGCTCGTGCATCGAGATGAAGCGGTTGAGCTGGCGCGTATACTCGTTGTGCCAGTTGTGATGGGCGTGGAAGCCGATCGGCATCCGCGCTTCCTCCAGCATCGCGTAGAGACGCATGTACTCGTTGTCGTGAACCGTCTGATAGCGCGTGCTGGTGACGAGAAAGCCGACCACGCCGGGCGCGCCGAGGAAGCGCTCCACCGTCTTCTACGCCGCAGCCGACGTGTTGAACGGCAGATAGAGCAGCGCCTTCATGAGCGTCTCGTGCGGCAGCACCTGCTTGACGAGCCAGCGGTTGTAGGCCGTCGCCAGTTCGACCTCCATTTCGCTCACCTGGTGCATGCCGAGGAACAATAGCGCGTTGGGGAAGAACACCTGGTAGTCGAGGCCGACGTCGTCCATCAACTTGCGCGACAGGATGACCTCGCGCGGCGCGGAATTGTCCGTCACCGGCTCTTTCAGGCCCTGCGCATGCGAGATACGCCCCCAGGCGTTCTGCCATTGCAGGCCCGGCGTGTCGTTGAGGAAGGCGCCGCGGCCGGTGCCGTCGCCGAAGGTGAAGGCGGCGACGCGCACGGCGTCGTTATCGATGTATTTCAGCACCTCCGGCCAGGCGCCGCCGTCGCCTATATGCGAGTCGACATCGACGATGAAGCGCGACGCGAAATCCCGCTCGACCGCCTAGCGCCGGGCGTGCGCGAGGAAATCGGCGGAGTCGCTGCGCTCGCCGATCTCGGCGAGGTGGACGGGCCTGCGGTCGGTCGCCATCGCGGCGCTCCCGCGTCAGTCGTCGACGCCGCCGCGCGGGCGATCGGCCCACATAGACAGGTCGAACAGGTTGAGGTTCACGGCCCGCAGCATTTCGGTCGCCAGCACGGCCACATCGGTCGCCGTCGCCGCGTCGTGGCCGGTCAGGGGCGGAAAGTAGCGCCTTTCCGCTTCCGCCTTGCGGTCGAACAGGCGGCCGCCAGCGCCTCGCCGGCCGCCGCCGCGAGGCGGGCGGCGTCAGCGTCCGGCGTCGACATAGATGCCTCCGTCGCGCTCGCGCACGGCCACGCCTGCGAGGCGCCCGAGGCGAGGCCGGCATGGCGGCCGCTGCGCAGGTCGAATTCCCAGCCGTGCCACGGGCAGGCGAGGTTGAGGCGGCCCTCGGCGTAGTGGATGCCGAGGCTGCGGCGATCCGCGTCGAGTCTCTCCTCGACGCCTTTCATAAGCCGGCCCTGGCAGACCGGGCCGCCCTGATGGGGACATTCGTTATGCCAGGCAAACAATTCTCCTACGACGCGGAAAACACCGATTTCGACCCCCTCGGCGGCGATCACGCCCCGGCCGCCCTAGGCAAGATCGGCAGCGCGGGCCACGAAAACCTCCATATGACCTCCCCGTACTCCGGCCGGATATGCGGGCGGCGCATTGTAGCCCGATGGTATCGCCGCAAAAGGCGGGAATTCGCCCTTTTGCCCACGCCCGTGGGATGACAGGCGCGCGGCGGCTTCGCTATAGTCCGCGCCGTTCGGGAGGAAAAATGCCGGTAAAAGTGGCGATTGTAGGTTCGGGGCCGAGCGGGTTCTACACCGCTGCCGCCCTGATGGAGCGCAGCGACGATGTCGAGATAGACTTCATCGAGCGCCTGCCCACGCCTTTCGGCCTGATCCGAGGCGGCGTCGCCCCCGATCACCAGACCACAAAGAAGGTGTCACGCGCCTACGAGAAGACGGCGCTGTCTGGTCCGGTGCGGTTCTGGGGCAATGTCGAGATCGGCCGCGATCTCTCGCTCGACGAGCTGCGCGCGATGTACGACGCCGTGGTGCTGGCCATCGGCTCGCCGCGCGACCGGCCGCTCGGCGTTCCGGGCGACGACAGGCAGGGTGTCTACGGCTCGGCCGATTTCGTCGGCTGGTACAACGGTCATCCCGATTTCACCGACCTCGCGCCCGACCTGAACACGAATAACGTCGTCGTCGTGGGCAACGGCAATGTGGCGATCGACATCGCCCGCGTGCTGGTCAAGACCGACGCCGAGATGGCCGACACCGACATCGCCGACCATGCCGCCAAGGCGATCCGCGCGGCGCCGCTGACCGACGTCTGGATGATTGGCCGGCGCGGCCCCGTCGAGGCCAAGTTCACCAATGTCGAGCTGCGCGAGATGGGCAAGCTCGAAGAGGCCTCTGCCATCGTCGACCCGGCGCAATTGCCGGTGACCGTCGAGGGCAACATGTCGGACCGCGACAAGCGCCTCAAGGAACGCAACCTCACCACCTTGCGCGAGTTCACCGCGCAGGATGCGGCGGGCAAGCCCAAGCGCGTGCATTTCGCTTTCTACACCCGACCCGTCGAGGTGCTGGGAGGCGCGCGTGTCGAGGGGCTGCACTGCGAGCGCACGAAGGTCGACGCCGCCGGGCGATCGGTCGGCACCGGCGCGTTCTTCGACATTCCCTGCGGCCTGCTCGTCGCCGCCATCGGCTACCGCTCCGACCCGATCGACGGCGTGCCGTTCGACATGGCGGGGGGCATTGTCGTCCACCGGGACGGCCGCATCGCTCCCGGCCTCTATGCCGTCGGCTGGATCAAGCGCGGCCCGTCCGGCGTCATCGGCTCCAACAAGCCGGATGGCAACCAGGCCGCCGCCCAGGTACTCGAGGACAGCCCCCGTGGGGCCAGGCCAGGACGGGCGGCGCTGGAAAAACTGCTGGTCGTGCGCGGCGTCAAATGGGTCGACTACCCTGCCTGGCAGCGCATCGATGCGGCCGAAATGGCGGCGGCCCGGCCCGGTGCGCCACGGCGCAAGTTCGTTCGGGTCGCCAACATGCTGGCGCTGGGCCAGACGGGCGCGGAATAGACAGGAACCTTGACTTGGCGGCGCAGAAGGACACTTTTCGCGACGGCGGGGACGGAGTAATCACCTGACGCTGCGGGCGACCGGGGGCGAGCCGTGGCAGGGCCGCCGGCATCGGCATCGGCGGGCTCTTTGCGGCGAACCAATCCGACAGCGGCACGGTAGGTAGGCCTCGCCTGGCATCGGCACGGCCCGGGCGGGCACGGAGGACGGCACAGATGGCAGACAGTGCGGCGGTGGACGAGCACAGTGCCCAGGCGCGGCAGGAGCTCGACTCCGCAGTGGTACGCTTCGCCGGCGATTCCGGCGACGGCATGCAGCTCACGGGCAGCCAGTTCACGCTGACCGCGGCGCTGGCGGGCAACGACCTCGCCACATTTCCGGACTTCCCGGCCGAGATCCGCGCGCCGGTCGGCACCACCTTCGGCGTCTCGGCCTTTCAGATCAATTTCGGCGCCCGCACCATCAAGACCTCGGGCGATCTGCTCGACGTGCTGGTGGCGATGAATCCGGCGGCGCTGATCACCAACGTCGCCGACCTCAAGCCGGGTGGCATCTGCATCGTCGATGCCGGTGCCTTCAACGAGCGCAACCTCGTCAAGGCCGGCTACAAGACCAATCCGCTGGAAGACGGCAGCCTCGCCGACAACATGCGGCTGGTGAAGATCGACATGTCGCGGCTGACACTGGAGGCGGTGAAGCCCTTCGGCCTGTCGCAGAAGGAGGCGCTGCGCTCCAAGAACATGTGGGCGCTCGGCCTCGTCTACTGGATGTACGGCCGCGACCGCCAGGCCACCGTGAAATGGCTCGAGAGCCGCTTCAGGGGCAAGGACGGCATACTCGGCGCCAACGTCGCGGCGCTCAACGCGGGCCATGCCTTCGGCGAGACCGCCGAGATGCCGGCCGAGATGGCGGCCTTCACGGTGCCGGCGGCACCGATCCCGCCCGGCCTCTACCGCACCGTCACCGGCACCGACGCGATGGCGCTCGGCCTCGTCGCCGGCACGCGGCTGGCCGGCCTGCGCATGTGCTTCTGCTCCTACCCGATCACGCCGGCCTCCTCGCTGCTGCACGCGCTGGCGCCGCTGAAAGAGTACGACGTCCTCACCTTCCAGGCCGAGGACGAGATCGCCGCCGTGGCTGCCGCCATCGGCGCCTCCTATGCTGGCTCGCTCGGCATCACCTCCTCCTCCGGCCCGGGCGTGGCGCTAAAGGGCGAGGCGATCGGCCTTGCCATCGCCGTCGAGTTGCCGCTGATCGTCGTCAACGCCCAGCGCGCCGGACCGTCGACCGGCATGCCAACCAAGACCGAGCAGTCCGATTTGTACCAGGCCGTCTACGGCCGCAACGGCGACGCGCCGGTCTGCGTGCTCGCCGTCTCCTCGCCGTCGGACAGCTTCGAGGTTGGCATGGAGGCCGTGCGCATCGCCACCAAGTACATGACGCCGGTGATCGTGCTGACCGACGGCTATCTGGTGAACGCGGCCGAGCCGTGGCGCCTGCCCGACGCGGCCAAGCTCAAGCCGATCGACGTCGCCTTCCGCACCGAGGCCGAGGGCTTCCATCCCTTCCTGCGCGACCAGGCGACGCTGGCGCGGCCCTGGGTCAAGCCGGGCACGCCGGATCTGATCCACCGCATCGGCGGCCTGGAGAAATCCTACGACACCGGCCACATCTCCTACATGCCGGCCAACCACCAGCGCATGACCGATGCGCGCATCAACAAGGTTCTCGGCATCGCCAACGACATCCCCGAGCAGGCCGTCGACAACGGCGCGGCGGGCGGCCGGCTGGCGGTGGTCGGCTGGGGCTCGACCTACGGGCCGATCAGCCGCGCGGTTGACAACCTGCGGCTCGCCGGCAAGGACGTCTCGCACATCCATCTGCGGCATATCTGGCCGCTGGCGCGCAATCTCGGCGCGCTGCTCGGCAGCTACGCCAAGGTGCTGGTGCCCGAGATGAACAAGGGCCAGCTCCTCACCGTGCTGCGCTCCGAATTCCTGCTGCCCGCCGAGGGCCTCAACAAGGTCACCGGCAAACCCTTTCTGATCGCCGAGATCGAGGCGGCCATCACCCGCCTGCTCGGGGAGTGAACCAGATGAACGTCCAGACCCCACCGGTGAAGCTGCAGGCCAAGGACTACGCGACCGACCAGGAGGTTCGCTGGTGCCCCGGCTGTGGCGACTACGCCATTCTCAAGGCCGTGCAGCGCACGCTGGCCGAGCTGCAGGTGCCGCGCGAGAAGACGGTGTTCGTCTCCGGCATCGGCTGCGCCGCGCGATTTCCCTACTACATGGAAACCTACGGTTTCCACACAATCCACGGCCGCGCCTCGGCCATCGCCACCGGCGTCAAGCTGGCCAATCCCGAGCTCGATGTGTGGGTGGTCGGCGGCGACGGCGACACGCTGTCGATCGGCGGAAACCACACGCTGCACCTGCTGCGCCGCAACGTCGACGTGCAGTTGCTGCTGTTCAACAACGAGATTTACGGCCTGACCAAGGGCCAGTACTCTCCGACCTCGCGTCCCGGCACGCTCTCGCCGTCGACGCCCTACGGCTCGGTCGAGAGCCCGATCAACGCCGCGCAGTTTGCGCTGGGCGCCGGCGGCCGCTTCGTCGCCCGCTCCTCCGACATCCTGCAGAAGCACCTGCCGGAAGTGCTGAAGCGCGCGCATGCCCATCGTGGCGCCTCGCTGGTCGAGATCCTGCAGAACTGCATCGTCTACAACGACGGCGCGTTCAGCCACTTCACTGACAAGGGCGTGCAGGCCGACATGCAGGTGCATGTCGAGCACGGCAAACCGCTGATCTTCGGCGCCAACGCCGACAAGGGCCTGCGCCTCTCTGCCGACGGCCTGGCGCTGGAGGTGGCAAAGGTTGGCGAAGGCGGCGTGGCGAAGGAAGAGATCGTCGTCCACGACGAGAAGAACCGCACGCTGGCCTTCCTGCTCGCCCAGATGCAGCCGCCTTCCTTCCCGGTGGCGATGGGCGTGCTCTATTGCGACCCGGCGCCCTCCTACGACGCGCTGGTCTGGGCCCAGGCCGAGACGGCGAAGAAGAAGAACGGCGATCCCGACCTCGCCAAGCTGCTGAAGCGCGGCCACACCTGGACGGTGGCGTAGGGCCGCCTGCCGGGCCGTCTTCGCCCTGCGACCAAATCGCGCGCCGGGTTGTCGCTCGCCGGGCCGCGGCCCAGACTCGCGACCATGCGCCAGAAGCAACCGAGCGCGCCGCCCTTGTCAGCGACCGTTCTACGCGCGCCCGCAGCCGACCGCGCCGTCGGCTGGTGGCTCGCCACCTGCGCCGCCATGGTCTTCGCCATGGTGACGATCGGCGGCATCACGCGGCTGTCGGGCAGCGGGCTGTCCCTCGCCGAATGGGCGCCTCTCGCCGGCATCCTGCCGCCGCTGAGCCAGGCGGAATGGGAGCGCGTCTTCGCCCTCTATCGCGACACGCCGCAGTATCGCGACGTCAATGCTGGCATGACGCTCGGGCAATTCGAGGCTATCTTCTGGTGGGAGTGGCTGCACCGCTTCTGGGGCCGCCTGCTCGGCCTCGTCTTCCTGCTGCCGCTGATCGGCTTCGCGCTGGCCGGCCGCATCCGGCGCGCCGAGGCGGGCGGCTTCGCCCTGCTATTCGCGCTGGGCGGCGCGCAGGGCGCGCTCGGCTGGTACATGGTGGCGAGCGGCCTGGTCGACGAGCCGCGCGTCTCGCAATACCGGCTGGCCGCGCATCTGGCGCTGGCCTTCGCGCTCTTCGTCGCGCTGCTGTTGGCGGCGCTGCGGCGCCTCGTCCCGCCCGCCGAACCTGTCGCCGACGAGCGCCTCGACCGCGTGCGCCGGCTGCTCGCCGCCGCGCTCGCCGTGACGGCGCTGACGGTGCTGGCGGGCGCCTTCATGGCAGGCACCCATGCCGGCCTCACCTACAACACCTTCCCGCTGATGGACGGCGCGCTGGTGCCGGACGGGCTTTATGCGGCGCCGTGGTGGCGGGCGCCGTTCGAATCTATCGAGACGATCCAGTTCAACCACCGCCTGCTCGCCGTCGCCACGCTGGTGCTGGTGCTGGCAACATGGTGGCAGAGCCGCTGGCTGGCCCTGTCGCCGCGCGCGCGCCACGTCGCCAATGCGGTGGCTGTCGGCGTGGTCGCGCAGATCGCTCTGGGCATCGCGACGCTGCTGCTCGCCGTGCCGCTGCCGCTGGGAGTGCTGCACCAGGCCGGCGCGGTGGTCCTGCTCACCCTGCTCGTCTGGCTGCTGCACGAGTTGCGCGGGCCGGCGCGGGTCGCGTGACCTCCGGCACCTTACTGGCCCACCTCTGCCAAAAGCAAAAAGGCCCGCCGGGTTTTCCCGGCGGGCCCTCTGTTCGTGACGCCTGAAGCGACGGAGATCAGGCGGCCTTGCGCTCGATCCTCGCCGCCTCGGAGCTGCGCTGGACGGCGATGGTGCGGGGCTTCATCGCCTCGGGCACCTCGCGCACCAGTTCGGCCTGCAGCAGGCCGTTGACAAGCGTGGCGCCGGTCACCTGGACATAGTCGGCCAGTTCGAAGCGGCGGTCGAAGGCGCGCGCGGCGATGCCGCGATAGAGCGTCCGAGCCTCCGTATCGGTCTGCTTCGCCTTGCCCTTGATGCTCAGCGTGTTCTGGTGCTGGGTGATCTCGATGTCGTCCTCGCCAAAACCGGCCACCGCCATGGTGACGCGGTATTCGTTATCGCCCGTCTTCTCGATGTTGTAGGGCGGGTAGGACGTGCCCTCGTCGGCGCCGGCGAAGGCGGCATCAAGCAGCCGGCTGACATGGTCGAAGCCGACGGTCGAGCGGAACAGGGGGGTGAGGTCATAGGTACTCATGGTCACAGTCCTCCATCAGAGCAACGTGTGGTCCGCGTCATGGCCAACCCGGGGGTCTGGCGAGACGCGGATGTCCGTGCGCGGGCCCTCGCGAGGCACCCGGCGGCACACAGCTCAATTTAGGAAGGACAGGCCCCGGTTCAAGGGGCCGGGATGCGCCCGGTTACTCGGATTTCAGGCCGAGATTGGCGTAGCGCTTGTTGAACTTGGCGACCTGGCCACCGGTATCGAGCAGGCGGCGCTGGCCCGTCCATGCAGGGTGGGTCTTGGGGTCGATGTCGAGGCGCAGCGTCGCGCCAGACGCGCCCATGGTAGAGCGGGTCTTGAACTCCGTCCCGTCCGTCATGATGACGGTGATCTCGTGATAGTCGGGATGAATGTCCTTTTTCACGACCGGCTCCTTCGCGCGCGAAGGGCGGCTTCTAGCAGACCGGCCCCGCCCTCGCAACCCCCGGGCGGCCCGCCACCCTTGGCGCCGCCGCCCGGCGCTGTTACACCGCCTTGCGCGGCCCGGGCAGGATTCCGGCCGCGGGAGATGACGATGGCCCGCCGCCCCGCCGCCCCGGACGACCCCGCCGCGCCGCGCGCCAACATGCGGGTGCTGGCCCGGCTCGCGCCATTCCTCGCACCCTATCGCTGGCGCATCGCCGGCGCCGCGGTGGCACTGATCGTCGCCGCGGTGACGGTGCTGCTGATCGGCCAGGCGCTGCGCCACCTCGTCGACGACGGCTTCGCGCGCGGCGACGGGGCGCTGCTCGACCGCGCCTTCGCCGGCCTGCTGGCGGTGACTCTGGTGCTCGCCGCCGCCTCCTGGGCGCGCTCCTACCTCGTCGCCTCAACCGGCGAGCGCGTCATAGCCGACCTGCGCCGCGCGGTGTTCGACCATGTCGTCGGCATCGAGCCGGCGGCCTTCGAGACCACGCGCACCGGCGACGTCGTCACGCGCCTCGTCGCCGATACCACGCTGCTGCAATCTGTCGTCGGCTCAGCGCTGTCGATGGCCCTGCGCAACGTCCTGCTGCTCGGCGGCGGCGCCGCGCTGCTGGTGGCGACGAGCCCGCGGTTGGCCGGCTTCGTCGCCCTCGTCGTTCCGCTGGTGATCCTGCCGGTGCTGGTGATCGGCCGGCGCGTGCGCCGCCTGTCGCGCGCCGAGCAGGAGCGGCTCGGCGAAGTCGGCGGCCATCTCGACGAGAGCTTCGCCAATCTGCGCACGGTGCAGGCCTTCGGCCATGAGGACGAGGACCGGCGCCGTTTCGCCACTCTGGTCGAGGGCACCTGGCAAGCCGCGCTGGTGCATGTGCGTGCCCGCGCCACGCTCGCCTCGCTGGTCATCGCGCTCGCCTTCGGCGCCGTCGCGGCTATCCTCTGGGTCGGCGGCCGCGACGTGCTCGCTGGCACGCTGTCGGGCGGCAACCTCGCGGCCTTCGTCTTCTATGCCGTCATCGTCGCCTCGGCGGCCGGCGCGCTGTCGGAGGTTGCGGGCGAGCTGCAGCGCGCCGCCGGCGCCGCCGAGCGGCTGTTCGAGATGCTCGCCCTGCGTCCCGCCATCGCCGTGCCCGCCGTCCCCGTGGCGATGCCGCGCACGGTGCGCGGCCGCGTCGCCTTCTATGCCGTCACTTTCGCCTACCCGGCCCGGCCCGACCGGCCGGCACTGGCAACCCTGTCGTTCACGGTGGCGCCAGGCGAGCGGGTGGCGCTGGTCGGCCCGTCCGGCGCCGGCAAGACCACCGTGTTCGAATTGCTGCTGCGCCTGCGCGACCCGCAGTCGGGCGCGGTGACGCTCGACGGCATCGATGTGCGCACGCTCGACCCGCGCGCGTTGCGCGGCGCCTTCGCTCTGGTGCCGCAGGAGCCGGCGATCTTCTCCGGCACGCTGGCCGAGAACATCCGCTACGGCCGCCCCGGCGCCGGCGACGGCGACGTCGCCGCGGCAGCGGAGGCGGCGGCGGTGACGGAATTCGCGGATAAGCTGCCCGACGGCCTCGCCACTATCGTCGGCGAGCGCGGCGTGCGCCTGTCGGGCGGCCAGCGCCAGCGCGTGGCCATCGCCCGCGCCATCCTGCGCGACGCCCCCGTGCTGCTGCTCGACGAGGCGACCAGCGCGCTCGACGCCGAGAGCGAGCGCGCGGTGCAGACGGCGCTGTCCCGCCTGATGCAGGGCCGCACCAGCCTGGTCATCGCCCACCGCCTCGCCACCGTGTCCGGCGCCGACCGCATCCTCGTGCTCGACGAGGGGAGGCTGGTGGCGCAGGGGAGGCACGCCGAGCTGGTGGAGCAAGGCGGACTTTATGCTCGGCTGGCGGCGCTGCAGTTCAAGGCCGAGGCGGCGGCGTAGTCGGGCAGCACCCTCGCCTCTCCCCTCCCCAGCGGGGAGCGGAGAGGGTGGAAAAGTCTGCGGGCGATACTATTTTTTACTTGTTTTCTTACTTTGCTATTTCCTTTTTATGAGGTCGGATGATACTCGCCAAATTAACCTCCAAGAACCAGCTCACCCTGCCGAAGGCCGTGCTGGCTCCCTATGATGGCATCGCCTATTTCGAGGTGAGCGACGAGAATGGGCGCATCGTGCTGACGCCGGTGCGCGTCAACCGGGCCGACGCCGTGCGCGGCAAGCTGGCCGAACTCGGCATCACGGAAGCCGACACGACGGCGGCGGTGCGCTGGGCGCGCGCGGGGGCAGGCGTGGCGGCGCGCGGGAGGGCGCGCAAGGCCGGATGAGCCGGCCGCGAACCGTGCCCGACACGAATGTCGCGCTGTCCGCCCTGCTGTTCCGCACGGGATCGCTCGGCTGGCTGCGCGGTGCGCGGCAGGTGGACGCGATCCTGTCACTGACGAGCCGGGATACGGCGGCCGAGCTGATCGCCGTCCTGTCCTACCCAAAATTACGTCTCGACGCGGCAGAGCGCGACGAACTGCTCGGCAATTTCCTGCCCTGGTGCGAAGTTGTCGCGGTGCCGGCCGGGCTCGCCGTTCCCGACTGCCGCGATCCCCTCAACCGGCCGTTCCTCGAACTGGCGCTGGCGGCCGGCGCCAACGCGTTGCTGAGCGGCGATCGCGACATGCTGGACCTCGCCGGCGCTTTCACCGTGCCAATCCTGCCGCCGGCCGCATTCCGTATACGGCTCGGCGGTGTGGCGGTGGCGTGAGGCGGCACCGGCCATCCTCGCCCTTCGTCCCTCGACAGGCTCGTGATGAGGAGGCTCAGGGTGAGGATGGCGGGTAACGTTGGCACTATTGGCCTGAGGCGCCGGTCGCAGCGAAGGGAGACGCTGCCGGTCACCCTCGTCGGTACGTTACCAGTAGCCCTCATCATGAGATTGTCTAAGGATGAGGGCGTCGCTCGCTCGCGCCGGCTCGCCTCGCCCTTCGAGACGCCCGCTTGCGCGGGCTCCTCAGGGTGAGGCGCTCGGGGAAGTGGGTGTTCACCGACGGGCGGCGTTCCGAAGAGCGAGGCCCGTGGCGGCGACGCTGGGGCGCCTACAGCTGATCCATCTTAAACTCGATGCGGCGGTTGCGAGTCAGGGCGTCCTCGGTGCCGGTGGCCTCGATGGGGCGATATTCGCCGAAGCCGGCGGCGACGAGGCGGCCGGGCGGGACGCCGTGGTCTATGAGGAACTTGACGACCGAGACGGCGCGCGCGGTCGACAGCTCCCAGTTCGACGGGAAGCGCGCGGTGGCGATCGGGCGCACATCGGTATGGCCGTCGACCCGCAGCACCCAGTCGATGTCCTTCGGGATGCGCCGGGATATCTCCGCCAGCGCGCCGCCCAGCTTGGCCGGCTCGCCGCGGCCGGCCTCGCCGATATCGGTCTCGCCTCTGGCGAACAGCACTTCCAACTGGAAGACGAAGCGGTCGCCGACGATGCGCAGATCCTGGCGGTCGCCGATCACCTCGCGCAGCCGGCCGAAGAATTCCGAGCGGTAGCGCGCCAGCTCCTGCACGCGGCTCGCCAGCTCCTCGTTGAGGCGCGAGCCGCGATTGGTGATCTGCACGTTCTGGTCGCGGTACTTCGCCTCGGAGGCCTGCAGCGCCTCCTGCAGCGCGGCGACCTGGTTACGCATGGCGGCGATCTGCTGGTTGAGCAGGCGCACCTGGTCCTCGGCCTTCGCCGACAGCTCTTCGATCTGGCGTTGGCTGAGATTGGTGAGCTCGCGCTCGTCGGCGAGCTTCGTCTCCAGCTCGGTGTTGGCGGCGCGCAACCGACCGCTCTCCGCCGCTGCCCTCTTCTCCGCCTAGGAGATGGCCCAGACCTGCGTCTCCAGTGTCTTGTGCACCTCCTGCAGCGCGGCGATGTCGCGCTCCATCCGCGCGAGGTAGCGCAGCTGCAACTCGATATTGTCCTTGTCTGCGGAGATGACATTGAAGGCGTCCTCCAGTTCGGCGCGCAACCTGTCGGTTTCCGCCACGCCACCCTCGCGCGCCGTCCGCTCCGCCGTCGCGGCGCGCTCGGCCTCGGCGAGGCGGGCGATCAGCGCGTCGCTCTCGCTCGCCGCCACGTCGCGCGCGGCGGCAAGTTCGGAGAGCCTCGTAGCCGCCTCTTCCTTCTCGCCCAGCGTCGATTGCAGCTGTGCCGAGAGCTGCGCGACCGACAGGCGCAGTTCGGCATTGGAGGTGCGTCCGCGCGACAGCATCTGCGCCAGATCGTCGCCCTGCCTCGTCAGCCGCGACAGCGCCTCGTCGTGCCCCGACAGCGCTTGGGTGAGGAAAGTCTGGGCGATGGCGAAGACCATCACCAGGAAGACCACGACCATCAGCAGCGCGGCGAGCGCGTCGACGAATCCCGGCCAGTAATTATGGCCCTGGCGGCGCGATGATCTGGCGATCACCATGGCGTCGGCCCCGCGCGCCTAGCGCTCGGCGCCGTCGGCCAGCGCGGCGATGGTGTGGGCCAGCAGCCTGATCTCGGCGCGCAATTACTGCACCAGCTGGGCACGGCCGGAAGACTGGTCCTCGAGCAGGCGCGACAGGTGCGCGTCGACGTTGCGGATATGGTTGCGCGTGGCTTCGTCAAAGCCGCCGCCATGCGCCTCGGCGAGGCGTTCGAGCACCGGGCGCAACTCGGTCTGGCCGCGCACGAGGCGGCCCATCAGCTCCTGCTCGCTCTTCATGCGGTCGGTCAGCATAGCCAGCCGGTCGGCGATCGCGGTGTTGGCGTGGCTGCGCGATTCCTCGCCATGCGCGATGGTGCGATGCAGATTGTCGAGCGAATCCGCCGTCGTCTCCAGCATCGCCTGGATGTAGGCCGGCACCGTCGCGTCTCCGTCGCCGACCGGGCCGGCGCCGCCGAGCCGCGTGGCGCCCGACAGCCACTCCTCGACCTCGTTGTAGAAGCGGTTCTGCGCCTGGCCCGCCGACAGGTCGAGGAAGCCGAGCAGCAGCGAGCCGGCGAGGCCGAACAGCGAGGAGGAGAAGGCCGTGCCCATGCCCGACAGCGGCGCCTCGATCCCGGAGATGAGGCCGCTCATCACGGCGCAAGCGTCGGTGACGGTGATGTCGAGGTCGCCGATGACGTCGGCCACGGCGCGGATCGTCTCCAGCAGGCCCCAGAAGGTGCCGAGCAGGCCGAGGAAGATGAGCAGGCCGATGATGTAGCGCGAGATTTCGCGGCCCCAGTCGAGCTGCGCGGCGAGGCCGTAGAGCAGCGAGCGCAGCGTCGTCGCCGACATCGACAGCCGGCCGCTGCGCTCGCCGAGCAGGCGAGCCATCGGGGCGAGCAGATGCGGCGGTGCGGCCGCCTACAGGCCGGGACGCTGGTTGCGGAAGGCCTCGACCCACTCGACCTCGGCGTCGAGGCGCCAGACCTGGCGAATGACGTAGACGATGCCGACGACGAGGGTGAAGATGATCAGCCCGTTGAGCGGCGAGTTGGTCGCGAAGGCCTCGAGCAGCGGCTCGTGTATGCCGATCACCACCGGCAGCGCCAGCAGCAGTAAGGCCCCCATGCGCACCAGATAGCGGCGCGGCCATGTCATCGTGCGCGCCCGGCGGGCGGGCAAGCGGCGCGGCAGGCGCCCCGATCACCGCATGGCAGACGAAGCATGCCGGTCCCCGTGGTGCGGCAACCCCGCCTCACGGGGCGATAACCACGACATCGACACGGTCGGACGGCCCGTCATCGGTCTTGGGCCCTAGGGCGCGCACGTCAATGCGCGTGCTGCGCACGCCGAGGTCGATGAGATAGGCGCGCACCGCCAGCGCCCGCGACAGCGACAGGCGGCGGGCCTGGCTCGCCGTGTCGGCGCTGCCCTCGGCATAGGCCAGAAGCTGCACGCGCTCGGCCTCGTTGGCCACCAGTTGTTCGGCCAGGGTCTTGAGGCGCGTGCGGGCCGTGTCGGGCAGGCGGGCGGACTCGGCCTCGAAGGTCACGCGCAGCTCGCCGCCGGGCCGCGGCGCGGTCCCGCCGCTGCGCGCGGCGACCTGCGGCGCGGGCGGCGTCGGCCGTATCGGAGGGGCGGGCGCCGCCTGGGCAGGCGCCGTCTGTGCCGGTGCGGCGACCGGGGCCGCAGGCGCGGCCGGCGAGGCACGCGGCGCATTGGCGACGGCCGGCGGCGCAGCGGCCGGCGCGGCGCGCGGCATGGTGGCGGGCGACATGGTGGCGGGTGGCGGGGCGGCGGTCACGCGGCTGGCGGGCGGCGGGATCAGCGGCGCGGCCGGCGGGGCGATGCGGGCGGTCGCCGGCGCGTCGGCCGCGGGGCGCTGCTCGGGCGGCGACAGGCGCGGCGCGGTGGCCTGGGTGCGCGGCGCCTGCGGCCCGGCGACCGCCCCGTGATCGACGAGAAGGCGCGATTGCGGCGAGCGGTCGGGCGGCGGCTGCAGGTCACCGCTATGGCCCGCCGTGCCCTGCCACCCCGGCCCGGCCGGGAAGCGGCTGCCGGCACCGGCGCCGAGCACGCTGAGGTCGACCATCACGCCGGGGGTGGTGCTGACCGTCTGGGCCTGGGCGGGAAGCGCCGCCAGCGTGCCGGCCAGCGTCGCGCCAAGCGCCCATGAGCCGAGCGCCCATGAGCCGGGCGCCCATGACAGGCGGCGCGGCATGCCCCCGCCCCTCCCCTGATCGGAATTTCGCGTCCTGGCCATCGCCCTCGTCGCCTGCCGGGGCTCGCGCGACCGTCCTATCCGGCGCAGAAACCGCGCGACCATAACAGGGCATCGCCGCACCGAACAACCGTGTCGCCGGTTGCGTTGGCCGCGCCGGGCGCCCAGCGGCGCTAGAACAGCCCCTCAAGCCACCCGCGCTGCTTGCGCTGGATCACCGGGACATTCTCGCCCGCCGAGGTCTTGCCGAGCGCCTGGGCCTCGCGCAGCCGGCGGTCCTCGGCGGCGGCGTCGACCACCGGGTCGCGCGATAGCGGGTCACGGAAGTTCAGCAGCCGGTCGAGGAAACTGTCATCGGCGCGCGCCAGTACGGCACTTTCGCGATCGACGGTGTCGCGGATGGCCGGCGTGACGTTGGCGGCCCCGGCGCGGCCGAGCAGCACCGATTCGCCGCGCGACTGGTCGGGCGCCGCCGAGCGGGCGGCGGTCTGCGTCGTCGACTGGGCAGCCTCGGGGACACGGAACACGGTCTGGCGGGCCTGCGCGCGCGCCTCGCTCTGCGCGGCGCCATCGGCGCCCGGGCGCGGCGGGCGCAGCGTGTAGTTGGGCGGCAGCGACAGCGGCGCGCGCGAGACGACGGAAAACTCGTCCGGCGCCGGCTTCGACATGCCGAGCGAGCGCTTGGTGGCCTCGCCGCAGCCGGCGAGCACCGCCACGGCCACGAGCAGGGCTATCGCGGGAAAGCCCGGCCAGCGGGCCTGGATCGGGCGACGGTTAGCCATCGCGCACCTCGGTTCGGTCGATCGGCTGGGCGTGCGCGCCACATCGCGGGGATTCGGCCGGCGCGGTTCGCCCCTTATTTAGCCTCTGGCGCGGGTCCAAACAAGCCATCGGCCAGCAGCGCCGCCGCGCCGAGCACGATCGCCGTGTCGGCGACGTTGAAGGCCGGCCAGTGCAGGCCGACTACGTGAAAGTCGAGGAAATCGACCACTGCGCCCCACACCGCCCGGTCGACGACATTGCCGACGGCGCCGCCGATGACGAGGCCGATGCCGGCGACCGCCCACACCCCTTCGACCCGGCGCAGCCAGACTAGCAGCGCCACGACGATGGCCAGCGCCAGGACGGCCATGAACCAGCGCGCACCCTCGCCGCCGCCGAAGCCGCCGAGCAGGCCGAAGCTCATGCCGCGGTTCCACACCAGCACGAGGTTGAAGAAGCCCGTCACCTCGATGGTGCGCGGCGGCACCATGACGAGGCCGACGATCAGCCACTTGGTCGCCTGGTCGAGCGCCATGATGCCGAGCGCGATGGCAAGGCCGGGGCGCATCAGCGGCGCCATTCCCGATCGGCTTTGTCGCCCCGGCCAAGCGGCGAAGCCGCGCGAGCCGGGGGCCATGAACACCGGACCGCGGTCAGGCAGGCGCAGTCGGTGTTCATGGCCCCCGGCTCTCCGCGCTGCGCGCTGCGGCCGGGACGACAGGGGAGACCCGACATCCGCGCCCCTACTGCGCCGCGACGGAGATATCGCCGACGGCCGCGTCGCAGCGGCGGCAGAGGTCGTCGTGGCGCGGGGCCGTGCCGACTTCCGGCAGCACCTGCCAGCAACGCGCGCATTTGGCACCGTCCGCGCGTGCCGGCACGACGCCGACCCCGGCGATCTCCGGCAGGGCGAAGGCGCCCGCGGGCGCGGCGCCCGCGACAATCTCGATGGCGGAGGTGATGCACACTTCTGCCATGTCGATGCCGGCCACCGCCTCGGCCAGCGCTGCATCGGCGACGAAGACGCGCGGGGCGGCCTCCAGCGAGGCGCCGATGCGCTTCTCGGCGCGCTCGATCTCCAGCGCGCCGGTGACGACGCGCCGCACTCGGCGGATGCGCTCCCACTTCGCCGCCAGCGCGTCGTCGCGCCAGGCGGCGGGCGCCTCTGGCCAGACGCGCAGATGCACGCTGTCCTCGGGCGCGGCGCCGTCGCGGGCGAGCCACGCCTCCTCCGCCGTGAAGCAGAGGATGGGGGCGAGCCAGGCGACCAGCCGGTCGTACACCTCGACCAGCGCCGTGCGGCAGGCGCGGCGGCGGGCGCTGTCGGCGGCGTCGCAGTAGAGCGCGTCCTTGCGCACGTCGAAATAGAAGGCCGAGAGGTCGACGGCGCAGAAGGTGTGCAGCGCCGTCCACAGCGTATGGAAATCGTAGGCGGCGGCGGCGTCGCGCACGGTGCGGTCGAGTTCCCACAACCGGTGCAGCACCCAGCACTCCAGCTCCGGCATGTCGGCCGGCGCCACCCGGTCGGCCTCGGAGAATCCCGCGAGGCTGCCAAGCAGGAAGCGCAGCGTGTTCCTCACGCGCCGGTATAGATCGGCCTGGTGCTTCAGGATCTCCGGCCCGATGCGCAGATCCTCCGAGTAGTCGGACGAGACCACCCAGATGCGCAGGATGTCGGCGCCGTATTGCGAGATGGTGTCCTGCGGCGCCACGACATTGCCGAGCGATTTGGACATCTTGCGGCCGTCCTCGGCCATGACGAAGCCATGCGTCAGCACCGCCTCGTAGGGCGCCCGCCCGCGCGTGCCGCAGGCCTCCAGCAGCGAAGAATGGAACCAGCCGCGATGCTGGTCGGAGCCTTCCAGATACAGCGAGGCCGGCCATTGCAGGTCGGGTCGGCCCTCCAGCACGAAGGTATGGGTGGCGCCGCTGTCGAACCAGACATCTACGATGTCGCGCACCTGGTGCCATTCACTGGCGCTGTGGTCGCCGCCGAGGAATCGTTCGGCGGCGCCGCCGGCGAACCAGGCGTCGGCGCCCTCGGCCTCGAAGGCGGCGACGATGCGCGCGTCGACCTTCTCGTCGCGCAGCACCTCGCCGGCATCGTTGGCGAAGACGGCTATCGGCACGCCCCAGGCGCGCTGGCGCGAGATAACCCAGTCGGGCCGGCTCTCGATCATGCCGGTGATGCGGTTCTCGCCCTGCGGTGGCACCCAGCGCGTCTGGCCGATCGCCGCCAGCGCGCGGGCGCGCAGCGTGTCGCCGGGCACGTCGATGTCCTTGTCCATGGCGATGAACCACTGCGGCGTGTTGCGGAACAGCAGCGGCTTCTTGGAACGCCAGGAATGCGGGAACTGGTGCGTCAGCCGGCCGCGCGCCATCAGCGCTCCCGCCTCGCTCAGCGCGGCGATAACCGTCTCGTTGGCGTCGCCCTTGTCGCCAGCATCGTCGAACACCCGCTTGCCGGTGAAGCCCGGCGCCTCGGCGGTGAATGCTCCATTCTCGTCGACCGTGTAGGGGATGGCGGTGTCGATGCCGCGCTCGGCGAGATCGCGCGTGTTGGCCATCCAGATCTCGAAATCGTCGCGGCCGTGGCTCGGCGCGGTGTGGACGAAGCCGGTGCCGGCCTCGTCGGTCACATGGTCACCGTCGAGCAGCGGCACGGCGAAGGCGTAACCGCCGTCGCGCCCCTTCAGCGGATGGGCGCAGGCGAGGTGTCCCAATTCCGCCGCCGTCACCTCGCGCAGGCGCATCTGCGCCGTCACGCGCACCTGCCTGAACACCGCCTCGGCCAGCTTGTCGGCGACGACGAGGGTCTCGCCGGTGCGCACCCAGTTGTCGGCCGGCGCGTCCGTCACCTTGTAGAGTCCGTAGGCGACGCGCGACGAGAAGCAGATGGCGCGGTTGCCGGGGATGGTCCACGGCGTCGTCGTCCAGATCGCCACGCTGGCGCCCGACAGCGCGCCGCCCGACGCTGCCGGGAACTTCACCCAGATCTGGTCCGACACGAAATCGTCGTACTCGACCTCGGCCTCGGCCAGCGCCGTCTTCTCGACGACCGACCACAGCACCGGCTTGGAGCCGCGGTAGAGCAGCCCGTTGGCGGCGAATTTGTGCAGCTCGCGGGCAATCTGCGCCTCGGCCGGGAAGCTCATCGTGGTGTAGGGGTGCTGCCAGTCGCCGACCACGCCCATGCGCATGAACTCGGCCTTCTGCACCTCGATCCAGTGCGCGGCGAAGTCGCGGCACTCGCGGCGAAACTCGTTGACCGGCACGGCGTCCTTGTCGCGCCCGGCGGCGCGGTAGCTCTCCTCGATCTTCCACTCGATCGGCAGGCCGTGGCAGTCCCATCCGGGCACGTAATTGGCGTCGCGCCCCAGCATCTGCTGGGTGCGGTTGATGACGTCCTTGAGAATCTTGTTGAGCGCGTGGCCGATATGCAGGTTGCCGTTGGCGTATGGTGGCCCGTCATGCAGGACGAATTTCTTGCGGCCCCGCGAGGAGGCCCGCTGGCGGCCGTACAGATCCATCGCCTGCCAGCGCGCCAGCATCTCCGGCTCGCGCTTCGGCAATTCCCCGCGCATGGCGAAGGCGGTGGTCGGGAGGAAGACGGTGGGGCGGTAATCGGTGGTCATGGGGCGTCGGGTAGCGGATTGGCGGGGCGGGGGCAAGCAGTTGCCGCCAGAACCAGCGTTCGTGGCCGCATCGTAAGATCTGCCTCACTCAGAGCGCGGATGTGGGGGACTCTTGGAACAGTCTGATATAGTTTCAATAGCTGGGTCGTCTGTAAGATTCGGTTGGAGGTTTGCTTGGTTTCTCGATTACTTCAGAGAATACGGCCATCTATCCCCGTCTTTGATGGCGAGGAACTACGTTCGGAAAGTGACGTCGAGCAGAAGCTTCTGTTGCCATTTTTGGTACACGCAAGTTACTTGGCCATCCATAGTATATGAATACACACCAAAGAATATATGACTCCGACATAAATATATAAGGCAGCCGGGAAACTGTGTGGGTGCATTACCAATTATTCCATTTGGCTGTACGGACTTCTCATTGCGGTAATTTAAGCTAAATCCACAGATGTAGTGATCTAAATTGCGCTGCGTGAGGCTATGCTGTATGAGGCCCAAATAAATAAGCGTTATCCACGTAACATTAATCCCATTGGATTTGTTTTAGCAACAAATGGCCTCCAGCAGCGGGTGCAGCGTGCGCACGATCATCGCCATGCGCGCCACCGCCACGCCCGAGGCGGCGAGGCGGCGGCCGGTCTGGCGCAACAGGTCGTCGGTCGT
>SHWB01000009.1 GCA_009691025.1 Alphaproteobacteria bacterium | reverse complement strand
CATCAGCGCCGGCACGATGTCGGAGGCGAGGCGCGGCATCAGCACCTGGCATTCCGGATCGCCGAAGCGGACATTGTATTCGAGCAGCTTCGGCCCCCCGGCCGTCAGCATCAGCCCGGCATAGAGCACGCCCTTGTAGGGCCGTCCCTCCGCCGCCATGGCGCGCACCGTCGGCAGCACGATCGTCTCCATCACCTGCGCCTGCAGGTCGGGCGTCAGCGACGGGGCGGGGGAATAGGCGCCCATGCCGCCGGTGTTGGGCCCGGTGTCGCCGTCGCCGACCGCCTTATGGTCCTGCGCCCCGGCCAGCGGCAGGGCGTTAGTGCCGTCGACCAGCACGAAGAAGGACAGCTCCTCGCCGGCGAGGAATTCCTCGATCACTACTTCCGCCCCAGCCGCGCCGAAGGTGCCGGCGAAGCATGAATCGACGGCGGCGTTCGCCTCGGCGACGGACTGCGCGACGGTGACGCCCTTGCCGGCGGCGAGCCCGTCGGCCTTCACCACGATGGGCGCGCCGCGCTCGGCTATCCACGCCTTCGCCGGCGCCGCCTCGCGGAAGCGCGCGTAGCTGGCCGTCGGGATGCCGTGGCGCGCGCACAGATCCTTCATGAAGCCCTTTGAGCCTTCCAGCGCGGCGGCGGCGGCGCTCGGTCCGAAGGCGGCGATGCCGGTAGCCTCCAGCCGGTCGACCAGCCCGGCGACCAGAGGGCCTTCCGGCCCGACGACGACGAGGTCGGCCTTCTCCGCCTGCGCGAAGGCGACGAGCCCGTCGATGTCGTCGGCGGCGATGGCGACGCACTCGGCCTCGGCGGTGATGCCGGCATTGCCCGGCGCGCACCACAGACGCTCGCACAGCGGCGAGGCGGCGATGGCCCAGCACAGCGCGTGTTCGCGCCCGCCTCCGCCGACGACGAGAATTCTCATGCCGTCCCGTCCTGTCCCAAAATCGGCGGCTCTTGTAGCATGGTGGCATCCATGAGCAACGAATCAGCCGCCTCCCCCGAGCAGGCCGCGTCGAACGCGCCACCCATTCTTACCGTCTCGGAACTCGCCGGGCAGGTGCGGCACGCCATTGAGGACCGCTTCGGCCTCGTGCGCGTGCGCGGCGAGTTGTCGGGGGTCAAGCGCGCCGGGTCGGGCCATGTCTACATGGCCCTCAAGGATGTCGATTCGGTGATCGACGCGGTGGCCTGGCGTGGCACCGCGCAGCGCCTCGCGGTGATGCCAGAAGACGGGCTCGACGTCATAGCCACAGGCCGGCTGACGACCTATCCCGCACGCTCGCGCTACCAGCTCATCGTCGAGCAGATGGAGATGGCCGGCGAGGGCGCGCTACTCAAGATGATCGAGGAGCGACGCAAGCGCCTCGCCGCCGAGGGCCTGTTCGACGCCGCCCGCAAGCGCAAGCTGCCCTATCTGCCCGAGGTGATCGGCGTCGTCACCTCGCCCACCGGCGCCGTCATCCGCGACATCCTGCACCGTCTCGCCGACCGCTTCCCGCGCCGCGTGCTGCTGTGGCCGGTGCTGGTTCAGGGCAACGGTGCGGCCGAGCAGGTCGCCGCCGCCATCGATGGCTTCAGCGCGCTGGCGGAAGGCGGCGCGGTACCGCGCCCCGACGTGGTGATCGTCGCGCGCGGCGGTGGTTCGCTGGAGGATCTGATGGCCTTCAACGAGGAAATCGTGGTGCGCGCCATCGCCGCCTCGACCATCCCGGTCATCTCAGCCGTCGGCCACGAGACCGACACGACGCTCGCCGATTTCGCCTCCGACATGCGCGCGCCGACGCCGACAGCCGCCGCCGAGATGGCGGTGCCCGTGCGCGCCGACCTGCTGCTCGCCGTCGACCGATGCGGCGGCAGCCTAGCCGCCGCCGCGGTGAAGCTGGTGCGCCACCGCGCCGAGCGTCTCGCGGCGCTGGCGCGCGGCCTGCCCGATGCGCGCCGCGCGGTCGGGCGCAAGGCGCAGCGCGCCGATGAATGGGCCGAACGGCTCGGTCCCGCGCTCGCCCGCTATCTCGACGGCCGCACGCGGCAGGTCGGTTATCTCGGCCAGCGCCTGCCGGCGCCGCGCGAGCTGGTGCAGCGCAAGCGCCAAAGCCTCGCCGCCGCCGCCGGCGCTCTGACGGTGACCGGCAGCCATCTGCGCACCCATCTGCGCCGCGAGGCGATGCGCCTCGACCGCGAAGGCAAGCGGCTGGCGCGCGGCTGGAGCCTGCGCCGCATATCGTCTGGCGACAGGCTGGCGGCGCTCGCCAGCCTGCTCGCAAGCTATTCCTACCGCGCGGTTCTGGCGCGTGGCTTCGTGCTGGTGCGCGACGCCGCCGGGGTCCCGGTGCTGCGCGCCGCCGCCGCCACCACCGGCAGCGAGGTGAAGCTGACCTTCGCCGATGGCGAGGTCGGCGCGCGCATCGCCGGCGATGCGCCGGCACCGCAAGCGCCGTCGCGGCCGCAACGGCCGGCCCGGCGCGACGGGCGGCAGGGCGATCTGCTGTGATCCTGCGCGCGGTGCTGGTCGCACTCATGCTGGCGGCCTCGCCGACGGCGGCCGGTTCGGTCTAACTGTCCGGCGAAATCACGCAGGGCGGGCTGGCCGTCGGGCGCACGGTGCCGGGCGCGCGGGCGACGCTCGATGGCACAATGATGAGTGTCGATGCGGCGACGGGCACTTTCGTCTTCGGCCTCGGCCGCGACGCGGCGCCCTCGGCGGTGCTGGTCATCGAGCGCCCGGACGGCACACGCGAGACGCGCATGCTGGCGGTGGCGCGGCGCGACTGGCGGATCGAGCGCGTCGACTGGTTGCCGCCGGACACCGTCACGCCGCCGCCCGAGGTGCGGGCGCGTATCGCCCGCGAGGGCGCGGCGATCCGGGAGGCGCGCGCGAACGGCCGCGCGACTCTGGACTTCCTCGGCGGCTTCTCCTGGCCAGCGAAGGGCCGCATCTCCGGCGTGTTTGGCAGCCAGCGCATTCTGAATGGAGAGTCGCGCGCTCCGCATCTCGGCACCGATATCGCCGCGCCGGCCGGCACACCGGTCGCGGCGCCCGCGCCGGGCTTGGTGACGCTAGCCGAGGTCTATCTCTACTACACCGGAGGCACGATCATCATCGACCATGGCCACGGCGTGACCAGCGTGTACGCGCATCTGTCGGCGGTCACGGTGTGGTCGGGCGAGGCGGTGGCGCGAGGCGGAATCATCGGCGCCGTCGGCGCCACAGGGCGGGCCAGCGGCCCGCACCTGCACTGGGGCCTCAACTGGTTAGGGACGCCCCTCGATCCCGAACTGGCGGCGGGGACGATGCCCTAATGAGCGGCGCCAGTACGCGGTCTAGTGCCGCATCGTCGGCCCAGCGCAGCATCACCGGCACCGGTGTGACCATCGGCTGCGCATCGTCCGGCAGTCGTACCCAGTCCTTCTCCGTCGTCACCGGGACGGCGTCCTTCGCTGCCGCCTCCTCGACGGCGCGCATGATCTCCTCCGGCGCGAAGACGTGGTGGTCGGGATAGGCGTGTCTGGCGACGATCTCGCAGCTCATCGCGCGCAGCGTGGCGAAGAATTTCTCTGGCCTGCCGATGCCGGCGAAGGCAACGACGCGCCGCCGCGCGACGGCATCGGCCACTGGCGCCGGCACGATCGTCGCGGCGAGCACCGGCAGATGCAGGCCGAGAGCCGCAGCGAGGCCGTGCCGGTCCTCGCCGACCAGCACCACGGCGTCGGCTCTGGCGAGGCCGTCGCTGGCCGGTTCGCGCAGCGGGCCGGCGGGCATGACCTGGCCATTGCCGAAACCGGCCTCGCCGTCGATCACCACCAGCGACAGATCCTTGGCGAGGCCGGGATTTTGCAGCCCGTCGTCCATGACGATCATCCCGGCACCCAGCCGCGCCGCCAGCGCGGCGCCGGCGCGGCGGTCGCGCGCCACGATGGCCGGGGCGGCGCGGGCGAGCAGCAGCGGCTCGTCGCCCACGTCGCGGGCCGTGTGGCGGGTAAGGTCGACGGCGACGGGGCCGGCGAGGCGGCCGCCATGGCCGCGCGTGAGGAACATCGGATTGCGGTCGGCGAGCCGTCGGGCGAGCGCCAACGCCACCAGCGTCTTGCCGCTGCCGCCGACGGTTAGATTGCCGACGCAGACCACTGGCATCGGGGCTCGCGCGGGCGTCGTCATCGTGCGGCGCAGCCGGCCGGCGGCGGTCCACAGTACCGCGCCGGGCGCCAGCAGCGCTGACAGCATGCCCGGCGAACGGTCCCAGAAATCAGGCCGCCGCATCGCCGCCTCCCGCGCCGCGCGGTGCCGCCGCGTCGAGGAACGGCGCCAGCGCGGTGCAGACGCGGTCGAGCGTCGCGGCGTGACGCGCCGCCACCGCCATGCCGGCATCGCCCATGGCGGCGACCGTGCCGGGAGAGGCCAGCAGGGCGCCGACCGCGTCGGTCAGCGCCGCCCCATCGGCCACCCGGCGCGCCGCACCAGCGTCTTCAAGCTCAGGCACGATGACGGGGAAGTTGTCCATGTGCGGGCCGTGCAGCACGGCGCAGCCGAGCTGGGCCGGTTCGAACGGGTTATGGCCGCCATGCGGTACCAGCGAGCCGCCGACGAAGGCGATGCGCGCAGCGCGGTAGAACAGGCCGAGTTCGCCGATGGTGTCGGCGATGTAGATGTCGTCGGACCGGCCGGGCAGAGCCCCGTCCGCGCGGCGCACGACGCGCAGGCCGGCGGCGGCTAAGCCAGAGACGATAGTCACGCCGCGCGGCGGGTGGCGAGGAACCACGAGGGTCACGAGTCCGGGATGGCGGGAGGCCAGCGCGCGGTGGACGGCGAGCGCAGACTCCTCCTCGCGGGGATGCGTGCTGGCGGCGAGCCAGCGCGGGCGCCCGTCCAGCGCCATGGCGAGGCGGGCGAAGGCGAGCGGGTCGGCGGGCAAGGGCGGGGCGGCGAGCTTGAGATTGCCCGGCACGCGGACATCGCGCGCGCCGAGCGCGCGGTAGCGCGCGGCGGTGATCTCGTCCTGCGCCAGCACGAAGCGGAAGGCGCCGAGCAGATCCGCCATCGCGCCGGGCGCCCAGCGCCGCCAGTTGCGCGCCGAGGCCCCGGTCATGCGCGCGTTGAGCAGCACCGAGGGGATGCCGCGCCGCCGCAGCAGGCAGAGCGCATTGGGCCACAGCTCGGACTCGACGCGGATCGCTGCATCGGGCCGCCAGTGGTCGAGGAAGCGGCCGACCCAGGCCGCGCGGTCGACCGGCGCGTACTGGTGCAGGGCGCGCGGTGGCAGGCGTTCGGCGAGCAGCCCAGCCGCGGTGACGGTGCCCGTAGTAACGAGCAGGTGCAGGCCCGGCCGCTCGTCGAGGATACGGCCGGCCATCGGCAGCACCGACAGAACCTCGCCGACGCTCGCGGCGTGCAGCCAGACGAGCTTGCCTTCCGGGCGTGACAGGCCGGCGATGCCGGCCCGTTCGCCGAGGCGCGCGCCATCCTCCTTGCCGCGCGCCAGGCGCCAGCGCAGCACATGGCGAACGAGCGGCGCGGCGGCATCGGTGGCGGCGCGGTAGAGTGGCAGGAGCACCATCGGCTGCGGAGCGCCGGTGCGTCAGGCCCGCGCCCGGCCGGCGGCGGTGGCGTCACGTGCCGGCAAGGGCTCGACTACGGCGGGGTCGCCGCGAAACTGCAGGCGCGACAGGTGCGCATAGAGACCGTCGGCGGCGGCCAGCGCGGCATGCGTGCCACTTTCGACGATGCGGCCGCCCTCGAGCACGACGATGTTGTCGGCGCCGACCACGGTGGCAAGGCGATGGGCGATGACCAGCGTCGTGCGGCCCGCGGCGAGCCGCGCCAGAGCTGCCTGCACCTGCCGCTCGGCCTCGGCGTCGAGCGCGCTGGTCGCCTCGTCGAGCAGCAGGATAGGCGCGTCCTTCAGCATGGCCCGCGCGATGGCGACGCGCTGGCGCTCGCCGCCCGACAGGCGCACGCCGCGCTCGCCGACAATCGTGGCGTAGCCCTCGGGCAACGCCGTGATGAAGTCGTGCGCGGCGGCGTCGCGCGCTGCGCGCTCGATCTCCGCCTGCGCGGCACCCGGCAGGCCGAAGGCGATGTTGGCGGCGATGGTGTCGTCGAACAGGGTGACATCCTGGCTGACCAGCGCGATGGCCTCGGCGAGACTCGCCTGTGTGACCTCGCGCACATCCTGCCCGTCGATGCGCACGGCGCCGCCATCGACGTCCCAGAAGCGCGGGATGAGGTTGAGCACGGTCGACTTGCCGGCGCCGCTCGGGCCAACCAGCGCCACCGTGCGCCCCGCCGGCACCGTCAGAGACACACCGTCGAGCGCCGCCGTATCGCCGCCATAGGCGAAGCGCACATTGTCGAGTTCGACCCGGCCGCCGGCCACTTCCAGCGACTTCGCGTCCGGCCGGTCGACGATGGTCGGCGGCGTATCGAGCAGTTCGAACAGGCGATGCGCGGCGGCGAGGCCTTCCTGCATCGAGGCATTGAGCGCGCCCATGCCGCGCACCGGCTGGATCACCCATCCCATCGCCAGCGTGAAGGTCGAAAACTCGCCTATGGTGAGGCCGCCATAGATCATGCGGTAGCCGCCGAGCGCCAGCACGACGACCAGCGCCACGCCGATCAGCCCCTCGGTGATCGGGTAGGTGCGGGCACGCCCGCGCACGCCCTTGGTGACGAGGGTGTAGATGGTCTCGAAGGCGCGGTCGGCGCGCGTCTGCTCATACTCTTCGAGGCGGTACGACTTGACCATGCGCATGCCGCCGAGGCTCTCGTTCAGCGTCGCCGTCAGCGTGCCCAGCTCGACCTGGGTGTTGGCCGAGACGCGCCGCAGACGTTTGCCGATGCGGATGATCGGTCGCCAGGCGATGGCCAGCACCGCGACGACGATGAGGCCGAGCTGCCAGTCCTGCGACACCATGATGCCAGCCATCACCACGATGGTCAGCCCGTCGCGCGCGATGCCGGTGAGCGTCTTGGAGACGGCGTCGCGCAGCATGTTGACGTCGTTGGTGAATCGGGAGACGAGCCGGCCGGTCGGCGTGCGCGTGAACAGCGCCATGTCGGCGCGCATCAGATGGGCGAACATCGCCTTCTGCATCTCGGTGATGATGCGGAAGGCGACCGACATGGTCAGCACCGTCTGGCCGTAACTGGCGAGGCCGCGCAGGATGGCGGCGAGCAGCAGGGCCGACGGTATCAGCCACAGCGCTGTCTCGTCGCGTGCCGTCACCATGTCGACGAACTCGCCGATCAGCTTGGGATAGAGGCCGGAGGTGGCGGCGACCACCGCCATCAGCGCCATCGCCGCGGCGAGCTTCGCGGCATGCGGCCGCATCCAGTCGCGCCACAGCCGGCCGACAAGGGCTCGGGTCGTGGAATCTAGGCGGAAGCGCGTGCTTGTCACAGTCTGGCGCGGGGTCCGGGGCTGCTGCGGCCCCCCTATATCATGGCTTTGCCGCGCCGTGGCGCGCGCGGATTGTCGTCCCCATCCTTCGCCCTTTGAGACTCCGCCTGGCGGCGGCTCCTCAGGGTGAGGAGGCTCAGAATGAGGACGACGGGGAACGGTGGCGAAGGCCGCGCGGCCCGCCGCGAACCGGGTACGCCATTCCAACCTCCTCATCCTGAGCCTGTCTAAGGATGAGGATGCTGCCGTTGCGCGACCGCATTCCCTCACCCTTCCCGCTCCAGGCTCGCTTTCGCTCGCCGAGGCGGGAAGCCTCACCCAAAGGGAGAGGGGACATTTGGCCGGGAGGAATTCAGTCGAAGAACGCGAAGACCCGGCTTTCCATGCTCTCGCGCGGCGCCGGGCTGGCCTGGCCGTCAGGGTCCTCGATCGCCGAGTGTAGGCAGTAGCGGGCCCTGCCGTCGGTGGCCGAGTCGTAGTTCTTGAACAGCAGCGCCTCGTCGCGCGTCATGCTCGGGAAGTAGTACCAGCAGTGGTTGGGATCGAAGGAGGAGTGCCGTGTCTGGCTCATGCGGCTGTACTCGAAGGACGGCTCGTTGGTGTGCGTCGTCTCGCGCACGAAGGTGTGCATCAGGCTGTCGTCGATGCTGCGGGCATCGCACACGGCCAGCGGCCATTCCTCGATCGTCCCGGCGATCGAGCGCCAGACGTTGACGATGGCGAAGCGCTTCTTCATTTGCGCCTCGGCGGCGTCGCCGAGGACGTCGCGCAGGCGCTGCGCTGCCGAGATGTCCGTGTAGTCAGAGTGCGGTGCCGGCACGGGCTCGCGCGTGCGGTACTTCGCCTTCGTCTCCGGCACGTTGGAGCGGCGCGTGTAGTCGTAGGCGATGGCGCGCGAGGCACCGGTGTACTGGCAGACCAGCCGCTCGACCCCCGGCGTGTAGATCTTCCTGACCTGCTCGTCGTCGAAGAAGTCGATCTTGACGGTCTGCTTAGCCAGCACGAAGCCCTCGACGTCGAGCGAGAGCTTGCCCTCGTGCAGGCGGCCGTTGTGGACGGTCACGCGCTTGTCCTCGCGCACGCCGACGGTGAAGACGGTGTCCACCGTATTGTCGGACTGCTTGAAGACCGGTGCTTCGCCCGTGTCCACAAGGTAGTGGAGGATCGTCTCGATGGTGGGACGCGCGGCGGCCTGAACGGCTGGCTGGGTCATGGTGGCGCTCCAGGGAGTCGGGTTAGTTTATTTTTCCCGGATGGGAAACCCGCCCGGCGGACGGTCCCACCAAAAGTAATCATACGAACACTTTCTCGCATTTCCAGACATTCTGGCAAGAGGCAGGCGAGGCCAGAGCTGCATTTGTCGCATGGCATAACTGGCGCCGGCCCGAGAGCGCCGGCTGTCAGCCCGAGGGCTGACGGCCCCACCGGACGGGCGCGGTGACAGGCCCGGACGCCGGCGCCGCAGCGCGCGGCGCGAGGTTGGCGAGGAAGGCCTCGGCGGCGGAGCGCCAGGTGTAGCGGGCAGCCAGCGCGAGGCAGGCTTCGCGCGGGATGGCCAGCGCTCGGGCGACGGCGCGGCCGAGATCGTCGTGGAGCGCGCCGGCGCCGCTGCCGTCGATGACGTCGAGCGGGCCGGTGACCGGATAGGCGGCGACCGGCACGCCGCAGGCCAGCGCCTCCAGCATGACGATGCCGAAGGTCTCGGCGCACGAGGGCATCACCAGCACGTCGGCGGAGGCATAAGCGCGCGCCAGCGCCTCGCCGTGGCGCATGCCAAGGAAGACGGCCTCGCCGTGCCGGCGTTCGAGGGCGGCGCGCTGCGGGCCGTAACCGACGACGATTTTCGTGCCGGTAAGGTCGAGATCAAGGAAGGCGGCAATGTTCTTCTCGACCGCCAGTCGCCCGACATAGAGATGCAGCGGACGCGGCAGGGCGGCCATCTCCGCTGGCCTGTCCGCCGCGGGGCGCGGCCAGAACAGGGCCGTGTCGACGCCGCGCGACCAGCGCGCCGTATGAGCGATAAGGTGCGCGGCTAGTTCGCGGTCCATCGACGGCGTGTTGCTCATCACCCTCGCGGCCGGCGCGTGGAAGCGGCGTAGCCAGACCCAGCTCCAGGATTGCGGCACGGCGAAGCGGCTGGCGAGGTAGTCGGTAAACTTGGTGTGGAACGACGTAGTGAACGGCATGGCGCGGGCGAGGCAGAGCCGCCGCGCTGCCATGCCGAGCTGACCTTCCGTCGCGATATGCACGGCGTCGGGTGCGAATTCGTCGAAGGCGCGCGCCACGCCGCTCCCGGGCAGGAGTGCGAGGCGAATCCCCGGATAGGTCGGCCAGGCCATGGTGCGGAACAGGCCGGGAGGGACGCGCGCACCGTGTGGCCCATCGCCTCCAGATCGGCCATCGTGGTCGCCAGCGTGCGGAGGCCGCCGTTGACCTGCGGCGCCCAGGCGTCGGTGACGAGCAGGAGGCGCATCAGCGCCCCACCAGCGACATTTGCCGCACATCGGCCCAGTCGACCAGCGCCAGCGTGCCGTCGCGATGCTCGACCAGCGCCGTGCAGCTTTCGACCCAGTCGCCGTCGTTGCAGTAGAGCACGACGTCGATCGCGCAGATTTTGGCGTGGTGGATGTGATCGCAGACGACGCCGTCGACGCCGCGCGCGCGGCGTCGACGGCCACCACGCTCTCGTAGCAGCCGATATGCTGCAACGCGCTCTTGACCTTGCGATTGAGGAAGGCCGACAGCGACCAGTAGGGCAGGCCGAGCAGGCTGCCGATCGTGTTGACCCAGTGGTTGCCCCACATGGCGAGGCGGTAGTCTTGGTCGCCGGCCAGTTCCAGCCAGCGCGCGTAGCGCACGACGGTGTCTAACTGATCGCCATGCGTCACCCACAGCCGCCTGCCGTCGGCCGTGGTGTGGAACGCCTCCGACGCGACCGTGACCCCGCCGAACACCATGTCGGCGTAAGGCCGCATCACCTCGTCGTGATAGCCGGGAATGTAGACGACACGGGTTCCCTTGCGCGATTTGCGCAGAATCTTTTGCACCACGTCGTTGTGCAGCTGCGGGCAGTACCAGGCGCTCCTCAGGCGCTAGCCGTCGACGATGTCGCCGTCGAGGTACAGCGTGTCGGATTCGGTGAGGCGCAGGAAGTCGAGCAGGGCGTTAGCCTTGCAGCCGCGCGTGCCGAGATGGATGTCGGATATCCAGATGGTGCGATAGCGGGTGACCTGATCCTGACCGCTCATGGCGTCCCGTGCGCGTCCTGGCTTCGGGTCGTTTTCGCCAGATATATGATTTGCGGGACGTTACCTAATGAAGTTAATGCTACACCTCTGACGGTGTGTCACGAAATTGTAATAATACTCAAGACAAACACAGTGAATTGTGAGATACGACGACGCTCAGGCGGCACGATGTCTTCATATTGCCTTCAACCAGGCCGGCCGTCGCGGACGGCGGCGATGGCTGGCCCGCGCGCTGGCCATCGTCGACGGCGCCGGCGCCCGCGCCACGGTGGCCGAGACGCGCGGGCCGGGCGACGCGACCGATTTCGCCGCCGCGGCGCCTGCCGGCACGGATGTGATCGTCGTCGTCGGCGGTGACGTGCTGGCCAACGAGGCCGTGAACGGATTGTTGTCGCGCGCGGGCGCCGCGCCGGCCGTCGCCGTGCTGCTTTTCGGCACGGCCAATGTGCTGGCCGCCGAGATGGTCTTCGCGCCCTGCGACCGAGATGGCGCCTCGCGCTCGCCGGCGACGGGGACGACGCGGCGCATCGCTCTCGGCCGCGCCAATGGCCGCGGGTTCACCATGATGGCCGGCATCGGCTTCGACGCCGAGATAGTCGCCGCCGTGCGGCCGAGTCTGAAGCGCGTCATCGGCAATGGCGCCTTCGTGCTTCCGGGATCGTGGTGTTCACCCGCTGGCCGCCACTCCGCTACACCGTCGAGAGCGACGCCGGACGTCACTAGGCGGGCTGGATCGTCGTCGCCAACGGTCGCTTTTGGGCCGGCCGCTACGTCTGCGCCCCGGCGGCCGACCTTGCGGCGCCGTCGCTGCAACTGGTGCTGTTCGAGTAGCGCGACATCTTTGCGCTGCAGCACGCCCTGCTCGCCGTCGCCACCGGCCGCGTCGCCCGCCATGACGATGCTCGCGTCCTCACCGTGACGCGCGCGCGCATCATGGCTGGTTCGGGAGCGGCGCCCGACGAGGCGGTGCAGTTCGACGGCGACATCGCCGCCACCCTGCCCCTGACGACCGAGGCGGCACCCGACGCGCTGACGATCGTGCGGCCGGCTTAGGTCTTCGCTACCCGCCGCCGGCCACCGTCATGCCGTCGATGCGGATCGTGGGGGTGTCGAGGCCCCAGCGGAAGATCAGGTCGTTGGCCGGCACCAGCGCGGCGAACATGTCGCGCAGATTGCCGGCGACGGTCACCTCGCTCACCGGGTGGGTGAGCCGGCCGTTCTCGATGCGGAAGCCGCCGGCGCCGCGGCTGTAGTCGCCGGTCACCATGCTGACGCCCATGCCCATCATCGAGGTGACGTAGAAGCCGTCCTTGATGTCGGCCATCAGCTCCTCCGGCGTCGCGCTGCCGGCGGCGAGCCAGAGGTTGGAGGGCGAGGGGCCGGAGGAGCCGCCGGTGCCGTGCGTGCCGTGGCCGGTCGTCTCGAGGCCGAGATGGCGCGCCGTCTGCAGGTCGAGCAGCCAGCTCGTCAGCACGCCGTCCTCGACGATATTGCGCGGCGCGCCGGCGATTCCGTCGCCGTCGAAAGGCTGCGATCGCGCGCCGCGCCGGCGCAGCGGATCGTCGCGCACGACGATGCCGGGGGCGAAGAGGCGCTTGCCGAGATCGTCCATCAGGAAGCTAGCGCGCCGCGCCACCGAGGTGCCGGAGATGGCGCCAACGAGGCTGCGCAGCAGGCCCGAGGCGACGCGCGGCTCGAACACCACGGGCATCTGCCTCGACGGCAGGCGGCGGGCGCCGAGCAGCGCCACGGTGCGCTCGCCGGCGCGGCGGCCGATCGTGGCGGCATCCACGAGGTCGGCGCGGTGGACGGCGCTGGTCCAGTCGTAGTCGCGCTCCATCGCCGTGCCCTCGCCGGCGATGACCGAGACGCTGACCGAGTGGCTGGTGCGGGACCACGCTCCGACGAAGCCGTTGCTGGCGACGACGGCCATCTGCGAGCGGCCCCAGCCGGCCTCGGCGCCCTCCGAATTGCTGACACCCTTCACGCCCAGCGCGGCGGCCTCGCAGATCGCGGCCGCCTCGGCCAGCGCCTCGGGCGTGGGCTCGATCGGATCGTCGAGGTCGAGGTCGCCCCAGACCCTAGCGATCTCCGCCTGGTCGGCGAGGCCGCACCACGGGTCGGCCGGCACCGCGCTGGCCATCGCCACGGTGCGCTCGATCAGCGCCGCCTGGGCCTCGGCCGACAGGTCGGTCGAGGAATTCGCCGCCTGCTGCTTGCCGACCAGCACGCGCAGGCCGAGATCGCGGCTCTCCTGCCGCTCGACATGCTCGACCGCGCCGAGGCGCCGGGCATGGGACGAGGCGGCGGAGCGGACCAGAATGGCGTCGGCCGCGTCGGCCCCGGCGGCGCGGGCCTTCAGGACGAGGCCGGCGAGCAGGTCGAGGTCGTTGTTGGAGATTGTCATTGGAAGGCCCTAACTACTTACACTTTACAACGTATTATTATCATAAGACGAGATGATATGATCGCTCAGTGTCAGTACTTCATGATATTTTATAACATATCTGAGATTTATCATCATGTCTATTGCTGATTTCGATCTTGATGTAGGAATTGGTTCTAATTTGACATCACCGCTAGCAGTGTAAACAGGTCCACCATAGAAGACACCAAGCAATTTAATCAGAGAGCCCATCACAGTGTTCCCGTTTCTACCTGAGTACGATACGAAATTCTACAAGAAAATTGGCGAACCCGAGATACTTGTATATCAAGCCATGTCAGTATCAAATTCTGGTCGTCCATCAAAATATATGGCAGGATATGCATTGGTTATTACTCTCATAATTATTTGATATTTGTTGATGGTATCCAATAATTATGTTGGATATTCAATAATTACTACTTATTAAACCGCGTTTAAATCTTGGATATCATCAATAAATGGAATTATATCATCGCCAATGTTTGTCGAGAAAATTGGATCCCCACTTTGGGCCGCTTGGTGCAGCGTTGGATTTATTGGATTACCGCTTAAATCGATATTGTCATTTGGATGACCAAACCAGTCTGAATAGGGCCCAATCTCTACTGCCGCGTATTTGCCAGACGGGGCGCGACTCGCCCCGATCCCGTTCGCGACGTGCAGTATAAATTCAGACGTAACTGAACCATTCACCACATGCTTGTTAGTGATTACGAGCGGTAAATTTTTGTCCCTCCCATATTTCCGGCTGAACAAAGATCCGGTTCCGACTCCACTTTGACTATTTTCATAATTAGATGAGATTATCACAGTTGTATACAAAAGCTTTTCGCTATGTGACTGTGGTATAAATACGTTTGCCATATGCTTTCCCATTCACTGGAAAGATACGCATTTGTACGTTAGTTACTAGCATATCGTCATGGCGGCGTTGGAACCAAGTCAGGTACAGATATATGCTTACAGATGCTCTGGGCAGTAAGCCTAGCAAGCTGATGCGCGCCCTCGACTACCCCTATGCGATCCCGGACGCGTCCTTCACTCTCGTCGGCGGCGCGGCGGCGCCCTTCGCGCCCGCATTGCGGCGCGGGCGCGTGCCGGTGATCGGCTACGGCTCCAACCAGTCGCCCGATCGGCTGCGCCAGAAATACGGCACGGATCACACGCCGATACCGGTGCAGCGGGCGCGGCTGGCGGACCACGACGTCGTCTATTCTGCGCATCTGTCGGTTTACGGCGCGCTGCCGGCGGCGCTGCGTCGCGCGTCGGGCACGTCGGTGGCCGTCGCCGTCACCTGGCTCGACGCCGACCAGCTCGTGGTGATGCATGCCAGCGAGGCGCACAATTACGTCTATGCCGCGCTCACCGGCGTGCATCTGGCGCTCGACGACGGCACGGTGCTCGACAGCGCCCATGCCTATCTCGGCAAGCGCGGGAATTTTGCCGTGGACGGCTCCGCCGTCGCGCTGGCTGCCATCGCGGCCGAGGGCCGCCGCCTCACAGCGCTGCTGCAAAGGGATGCGCTCGACCTCGCGCGAGCGCGGATCGCGCCGGAGAGCGACCTCGCGTCCTTCGTCGCCGCCACGGTCGACGACGCCGCCGAGCGCGCCCGCCGCATCGCCCGCCTCGCCGCCCATGCCATCGCCGCCGAGCACCCGCCGCATATCGTCGTGCACGAACCTACGGGCGACGAGCGCGATAGGGGATGAGCGGCACCGCCACGCTGGACGCATCGCCGCGGTGCGGGTAGAGGGACGCCAGGCGCCGGGCCATGCGACCCGGCGGGCCGCCCTGAAAGACGCGACCCATGACAGCGAGTTACGCGCGCAACGCCATAGTGCTCGGCCTGCTGGTCGCGGTCGGGCCGTTCGCCACGACATGTACATCCCGGAGCTGCCGACCATCGCCGCCGATCTCGCCACCACCACGGCGGCGACGCAGATGACGCTGACGGCCTATTTCGTCGGCTTCGGCGTCTTCCAGATCGTCTTCGGCCCGCTGTCGGACGCGGTGGGGCGCAAGCGGCCACTCTATTTCGGACTTTCGCTTTTCGCGGCGGCGTCGGTCGGTTGCGCCACGGCGACGGACATCGACCAGCTCGTCGCCTGACGCTGCCTGCAGGGCGTCGCCGCCTCTGCGCCGATGGTCATCCCGCGCGCCGTCATCCGCGACATGCATACCGGCATCGAGGCGACGCGGCTGATGTCGCCGGTCATGCTGGTGTTCAGCGTCTCGCCCATCCTCGCGCCACTGTTCGGCAGCCTGCTGACCGAGGGTTTCGGCCGGCGCTCCGTGTTCGTCGCCGTGACGGTGGTGTCGGCGCTGGCCTTCGTCCTGGTCGCCACGCTGCTGCCCGAGACGCGCCCGCCGGCCGCCCGCATTTCCGTCGGCGTGGCGAGCCTGATCGCCGGTTTCGCGCGGCTGCTGGGCGATGCGCGCTTCCTCGGCCTCACCTTCATCGGCGCGCTTGGCATATCGAGCTTCTTCGTCTTCCTCGCGAGTTCCTCCTTCGTCTACATCGGCCATTTCGGCCTGACGCCGATGGAGTACAGCCTCGCCTTCTCGATCAATGCGGTGGGCTTCATCGGCACCTCGCAATTCGCCGCCCTGCTCGTCGCGCGCTTCGGCGTCGCCCGCGTCGGTCGGTCGCCGTCAGCGTCTATGCCGGCTTCGCGCTGCTGCTCTGTGCCGCCATCGCCAGCGGGTTCGACAGCCTCGCGGTGCTCATCGTGCTGCTGTTCTGCACCAATGCAGGCCTCGGCCTCGTCATCCCGGCGACGATGGTGCTGGCGCTGGAGGACCACGGGCCCATCGCCGGCATGGCCTCGGCGCTCGGTGGCACCATCCAGATGGTGGTCGGCGCGCTGATGATCGTCATCGGCGGCAGGGTCTTCGACGGCACGCCGCTGCCGATGGTGGCGGGGATCGCCACCTGCGCGGTCGGCGCCTTCGCCGCCACCTTCATGACGCTGATGCGGCGCCCGCGCTCATGACAGGCCGCCGGCGAGGATCGCCGCCAGCACAATGAGGCCGGTGTAGCGGTTGGCGCGAAAGGCGGCGAGGCAGCTCTTCGGGTCGTCGAAATCGGTGTGGCGCGCTTGCCCGGCCAGATGCAGAGCGGCCAGCGCGAGGCCCGGCCAGAAACCCCAGCCGAGCCCGGCGAGCTCGCCGGCCAGCGCCAGCAGCGCCATGGCGAAGGCATAGAAGATCGCGATGGCCGGTCGCGTTCGCGCGCCGAGCCAGCGCGCCGAGGAACGCACGCCGACCAGCGCGTCGTCCTCCTTGTCCTGGTGCGCGTAGATGGTGTCGTAGCCGAGAGTCCAGAAGAAGCCGGCGGCATAGAGCGCAATTGCGGGCCAGCCGAGATCGCCGGTCGCCGCCGCCCAGCCGAGCAGCGCGCCCCAGTTGAAGGTGAGGCCGAGCCAGGCCTGCGGCCACCAGGTGATGCGCTTCATCAGCGGGTAGGGAAACACCAGCAGCAGCGAGGCGGCGCCGAGCGCCACGGCGAAGCCGTCGAACTGCGCGATGATGGCGAGACCGATCAGCAACAGGACGGCCAGCAGCTTCAGCGCCGCCCGCACGGAGATGGCGCCCGATGCGATCGGCCGGTCGGCGGTGCGCGCGACCCGCGCGTCGATCCGGCGGTCGGCGATGTCGTTGACGATGCATCCGGCCCCCCGCATCACCAGCGCGCCGGAGCCGAATAGCGCTCCCCACCACATCAGGCGTGCCGCTGTCGCCGCATCGCCGCCGCCGAGCGGCACGGCCAGCGCGAGGCCCCACCAGCCCGGCAGCAGCAGCAGCCAGGTGCCGATCGGCCGGTCGAGGCGCAGCAGCCGCAGCCAGGGCCGCAGCGCCGCCGGCACGCGGCGGTCGATCCATCCGCCCTTCGGTATGTCGCTCGCCGGGATCATGGCGCGGGTGCCCGCCGCGCGCAGACGAACAGCGTATCGACGCCGATTGCGGCGGTCGTCTCGACCGTCCAGCCGGCGGCGGCGAGCAGCGCGCGGAAGCCCGCCTCGTCGTGATCGTTGACCATGCCGGCGGCGCTGCGCGCGTCGACAGGCCCGCCCGCATGGCACGAATAGGTCACGAGGAGGCGCGGCGCGGCGCGCGCCGCAAGCGCCAGCAGGCGGGTCGGATCGTGCAGGTACACGACGAGCGCCAACGCCGCCGCCGTGTCGGCGGCGAGCGCGGGGAAGGCGCGTTCGGGGTCCATGACGATGGCGCGCGGCAGCAGCGGTACCAGATCAACCGGCCGCCAGAGGCACGCGGCCGGCAGCGCCGCGCGCAGCAGGCCAAGCCCGGCGCCGAGGTCGAGCACGCGCGCGCCCGGCGCGACGAAACGTGCGGCCGCCGTCGCGCTCGCCTCGGCGCCGTCGGCGAGGCCGGCGGGCTCCGACCAGCGCGCACCATCGGCGCTGCGCGCGGCGATCAGCGCTGCCGTGCGCTCGCCCGGGCTGGGTTGGCCGGGGACAGCCGGCAGGGACGGCAGCTGTGGCGGCAGCGGGCCGTGCTGCCGGGAATAGGCCGGCAGCGGCGCGAAGCCTGGCACCAGCGTATAGACATTCGCCATCTCGACCGCCGCGAGCCACGGCAGGAGGGCGCCGCCGATATCGTCGCGCGGCAGCACATGGCTGGTGAAACCGTGTAGCGCGAGGAAGGCGACGATGTCGCGCGCGGCGGCGAGGCCGGCACCGCAGCGTAAGGCTTGCCCCTGTTCCCACACCACGGCGTCGACGCGCCCCGAGGCGATCAGGCGGCGCGCGCCGGACAGCACGCGGCCCTCGGCACCCTCGACGTCTATCTTGAGGAACACGCGGCCTTGCGCCGGCAGAGGCCGCGCGGCCAGCATGGTATCGATCGTCGTCAGCGTTACCGGGACGGTGCCAGAGGGCGACAGGCGGTGCCCCATCGAGGTGTCGGTGGCGAGCGCGCCGCCGCCGGCCGCATCGGCGATGGCCGCCGCCACGATGTCGACCGTGTCCGCGAGGCCGTTCTCCGCCACGGCGCGGCGCAGCACCGCGAGATTGTCCGGATGAGGCTCCACCGCCAGCACGCGCACCGAGCCGCGGTGGCGCGTGGCGGAGTGGAGCGCGATCAGCCCCCAATGCGCGCCGACATCGACCAGCAAATCGCCCGGCGCGAGGTGCGTGTCTAGGAAGGCGCGCAGCGGGTGCTCGAACCCGCCCCATACCAGTTCGTGGCGCGCCATCACCTGCACCGCCGGGTCGCCCTCGAATTCACGCGGCAGCGGCAGGCGGAAGCGCGGCCGCCCGTCCCTTTCGCGGAAGGCCGTGGGCAGCAGCGCCGTGCCGTCAGGCGCCAGTTCCAGCTCGATCGTCGCCGGCGCGTTGCCGGCGGTGACGGAGACCGCGCTATGCTCGGGGGCGAGGGTCATGTCGGGGTGGAGGAGTATCGCAATGGCCGGTGCGAAGCCACGCCTGCGCCTGTTCGTCGAGACACCGCTGGCCGCCGGACTGACGGCCCCCCTGTCGCCGGAACAGGCGCACCGGGCGCTGGCGGTGATGCGGATGGCGCAGGGCGAGGCGGTGGCGTTGTTCAACGGTCGCGACGGCGAGTGGCGCGGGGGGCTGATGCCGGCCGGCCGCCGGGCGGCGGCCGTGACGATCTCGCGGCAGATGCGGGCGCAGGCGCCGGAGCCCGATTTGTGGCTCGCCTTCGCCCCACTCGACGGGCCGCACACGGCGCTGCTGGTCGAAAAGGCGACCGAGCTGGGGGTGGCCCGCCTGCTGCCGGTGCTGACGGCGCGCACCCAGGGGCGGAGCTTCAAGGACGAGCGGCTGGCCGCCCGCGCGCTCGCCGCCGCCGAGCAATGCGAGCGCCTGACGGTGCCGGAAATCGCGCCCGCCGTGCCGCTCGACCGGCTGCTGGCCGGGTGGCCCGCCGCCCGCCCACTGCTGGTCGGCGACGAAACCGGCGCTGGCCGGCCGCTGGCCGAGGTCGCGGCGGGGCTGGCGGGCGCGCCGGGAGGGCTTGCACTTTTGACCGGACCAGAGGGCGGTTTTGCCGTGGCGGAGCTTGACGAACTTGCCGGCAGGCCTTTTGTTACGCGCGTTCACATGGGGCCTCGCATCCTGCGGGCGGAGACGGCGGCGATCGCCGGCCTCGCCATCCTGCAGGCACTCGCCGGCGACTGGCGGGAGAGCGGTGGTACCCCTAGGGGATACGAGTAGACGGGGTGCGGCGACGCCGGTCGCCCCGGTCGAGGCAGCACGCGAGCCAGCACCCATGTCAGGTCCTTCCGTTGCCGGCGGCGCGCCGGTCGAATCCCGCGACCAGCTGATCGATTGGTTCGCCAGCGGCGGCAAGCCGAAGGCCGACTGGCGAATCGGCACCGAGCACGAGAAATTCGTCTTCCGCCTCGCCGACCACGCGCCGCTGCCCTATGACGGCGCCCCCGGCATCAAGCAGTTGCTGGAGGGCATGCAGCGCTTCGGCTGGGAGCCCGTGAACGAGGGCGACAACGTCATCGCGCTGAAGCGCGACAACGGCGCTTCCATCTCGCTGGAACCCGGCGGCCAGTTCGAGCTGTCGGGTGCGCAGTTCGAGACGCTGCACCAGACCTGCGAGGAGGTCAGCGAGCATCTGCGCCAGGTGCGCGAGGTTGGGCGCGACCTCGGACTTGGCATGATCGGCCTCGGTTTCCATCCGACGGCGCGGCGCGATGACATCCACTGGATGCCCAAGGGCCGCTACAAGATCATGCGCGACTACATGCCGAAGAAAGGCACGATGGGCCTCGACATGATGCTGCGCACCTGCACCGTGCAGGTGAATCTCGACTTCGCCGACGAGGCCGACATGGTGCGCAAGATGCGCGTCTCCATGGCGCTGCAGACGGTGGCGACGGCGCTGTTCGCCAATTCGCCGTTCCGCGAGCGCAAGCCCTCGGGCTTCCTGTCGCTTCGCAGCCAGGTATGGACCGATACCGACCCGGACCGCTCGGGCATGCTGCCCTTCGTGTTCGAGGATGGCTTCGGGTTCGAGCGCTATGCCGACTGGCTGCTCGACGTGCCGATGTACTTCGTCTACCGCGACGGCAAGTACATCGACGCCTCCGGCCAGTCCTTCCGCGACTTCCTCGCCGGCAAGCTGCCCGCATATCACGGCCAGCGCCCAACCCTGTCGGACTGGTCGGATCATGCCACCACGGCGTTCCCGGAGGTGCGACTGAAGCGCTACATCGAGATGCGCGGCGCCGATGGCGGCCCGTGGCGGCGCATCTGCGCTCTGCCGGCCTACTGGGTGGGCCTGCTCTACGACGACGAGGCGCTCAATGCGGCGGCCGATCTCGTCGCCGACTGGGGTTTCGAGGAAATCGTCGCGCTGCGCGACGGCGTGCCGCGCCAGGGCCTCGCCACACCGTTCCGCAACCGCACCCTGCTCGACATCGCGCGCGAGACTCTGGTGATCTCGCGCATTGGCCTGAAGAACCGCGCCCGCCAGGATTTCTGGGGAGAGGACGAGTGCCACTTCCTCGCCACGCTGGAGCAGATCGCCGATTCCGGCATCACCCCGGCCGAGGCCAAGCTGGCCGCCTGGGACGGCCGCTGGAACGGCGACATCGACCAGACCTTCGAGGAATACGCGTACTGAGTCCTTGCCGTCCGACCGAGAAGCCCCGGGACCTACCCTTCTGTTATACTCGGCGCAATAAATGCGCGGCCGGGGGGCGGCGTCCGTCTGTCGTTACTCGATGCCGGCCGGCTGGGAGGACGCCATGGACACCACCAGCATATCGACTATGTCGGAGTATCTGAGCACGACGCTGAGGACCGTCTCCGAGGGCCGCGAGCGCAAGTACCGGACGCGGCCCGAAGGCGAGGCCCGCAAGAGCGGTCCCGATTTCGAACTCGTCGTTGTGGTTCGTTCTATCGGCTATCTAGACGAGCACGTAAAGACCGGCAGCGGCCACGAATTCATCATCAGCGAGCCTGTATCGGTCGGCGGTCGCGATATCGCACCATGGCCGCTCGAATACCGCTGGGCGGCGCGCTCGTCTGCTTTGCTGCCGTCTACGCGTTCTATGCCTCCTTGCTCGATGTCGCGTACGACGAATTCGAGGTGACGGCGAAGACTTGGATCGACGTGCGAGGCCACGTCATTACCGGCGCGCCGCCGAGCGGATTCCAGAAAGTCGAACTGGAGATCTGGGTCGTCAGCGCCGCGCCGCTGGAGACGCTGCGCGAGGTCGAGAGCCTGGCGCTCGCCGGTTGCCCGGGGATCGACACGCTGCTCAGCCCGGCACCCCTGACCAGCACTCTGGTGGCGACGCGGGCAAGCGACGGGCACCGCACAGCAGACGAATAGATGGGTGTCCAGATGGCAAACTTGCCGTCTGGGCCATCGTATGTGATGTTTAAAGCATGATAACGGCAGGCCAGTTGCGGGCCGCGCGGGCTCTGCTCGGCATCGACCAGCGCAAGCTGGCCGATACGGCCGGACTGTCCGTGCCGACCATCCAGCGCATGGAGGCAAGCGACGGCGTCATCCGCGGCAATGTCGACTCGCTGATGAAGCTGGTCGGCGCGCTGGATGCCGCCGGCATAGACCTGATCGGCGACGGTGCCGCGAGTACTGCGGGTGGCCGCGGCCTGCGGCTGAAAGGCTGAGGGGCGCGGGATGGCCCCGGGCATGTCCTCGCCGGTGTCGCCGCCCTGCTCCTGCTCGCGGTCCTCGCCGTCGCGCTCGGCCGTCGCACCATCGCGACGCCGCTGGTCTACGGCAGCGCCTTCATCGTCTCGCTGGCGCTGTGCGTCGTGGCACTTGTCCACCTGCTCGGCCGCGCGGCGGCGGCGACGCTGACGCTGCCGCTCGGCCTGCCCTGGATCGGCGCGCAGTTCCGTCTCGATGCACTGGCCGCGTTCTTTCTCGCGATCGTCGATTTCGGCGGCGCGGCCGCTGCCTTCTAGGCCATCGGCTACGGCCGTCACGAGGAGTTGCCGCAGCGCGTGCTGCCTTTCTTTTCCGCCTTCCTCGCCGGCATGAATCTCGTGCTGCTGGCGGACGACGCCTTCACCTTCCTGCTGTCCTGGGAGTTCATGTCGCTGGCCTCCTGGGCCCGGGTGATGGCGCATTACCGCGACCCCGCCAACGCGCATGCGGGATATGTCTACATCGTCATGGCGAGCGCCGGCACGGTGGTGCTGTTGCTGGCCTTCGGCCTGCTCGCCGGGCCGGCCGGCGGCTATGCCTTCGACGCCATGCGCGCCGCGACACCGTCGCCGCTGCTGGCCGCCCTCGTGCTGGCGCTGTCGCTGGCCGGCGCCGGTTCCAAGGCCGGGCTCGTGCCGCTGCATGTCTGGCTGCCGCTCGCCCATCCGGCGGCGCCGAGCCACGTCTCGGCGCTGATGAGCGGCGTGATGACCAAGGTCGCCGTCTATGCTTTCGTGCGCATCGTCTTCTACCTGCTGGGGCCGCCGGCCTGGTGGTGGGGGCTGCCGGTGCTGGGCATCGGCGCGACGACGGCGGTGCTCGGCGTGCTCTACGCGCTGTGGCAGACGGATCTGAAGCGCATGCTGGCCTACAGGACGATCGAGAATATCGGCTTCGTCTTCGCCGTAATCGGCCTGGCGCTGGCCTTCGCCGCCAATGGTATGTCCGCGGCGGCGGCTCTGGCGCTGACGGCGGCGCTGTTCCACGCGCTGAACCACAGCCTGTTCAAAAGCCTTCTGTTCCTCTGCGCCGGCGCAGTTATGACGGTGACGGGAGAGCGCGACATGGAGCGTCTCGGCGGCCTCATCCATCGCATGCCGGTGACGGCCGTGACCATGCTCGCCGGGCGCGTGTTGGGCGACAGCACGGTGGCCTACGCGATAGCCTTCGTGCGCGCCGTCGAGGCGGCGACGGGCGTCTAGGCGCCGCCGCGCGCGGCCGGGCTGCGCGCGATGTTTGGAGAGCTGGAACGGATCGCCAACCATTTCGGAGACATAGTCGCCATCTGCAACGATGCCTCCTTCGCCATCATGCACGCCCATTGCGGCGTGCTGCGCGAACGCGTCCTGCGCTGCGCGGCGACGCTGACGGGGCACCGGCTGATGACGGATGCGGTGGTGCCCGGCGGCGTCGCGGCCGATCCGTCGCCCGACGGACTTACCGGCGTCGGTGCGCTGCTGGCGAAAATCCACCACCGCTTCCCGGACCTGGTGGATCTCTACGACAGCACCGCCTCGCTGCTCGACCGCACCGTGGCGACCGGCATCCTCAAGCCCGATCTGGCGCGGCGCTTCGGCGCCGCCGGTCCCGTCGGCCGCGCGTCCAGCCGCGCCTTCGATGCCCGGCGAAACCTGCCTTATACCCCCTACGATGTCTTCCGCTTCGAGGTGCCGGTGCTGGAGGAAGGCGACGTCAACGCCCGCGTCTGGATTCGTATCCGCGAGGTCGAGCAGAGTCTCGGCCTGATCGAGCAGATACTCGCCGAGCTGCCCGGCGGCGCGCTGCGCGTCGGCCTGCCGGCGCGGGCGGGCGAGGGCATGGCGCTGGCCGCGGCGTTCCGCGGCGACGTGCTGGTCTGGCTGCGGCTCGGCGACGACGGGCGCGTGTCACGTTGCCATCTGCGAGACGCCTCGTGGTTCCAGTGGCCGTTGCTGGAGGCGGTCATCGAGGCCAACATCGTCACCAACTTCCCGCTCTGCAACAAATCCTTCAACTGCTCTTACTCTGGCCACGACCTCTAGGAGCGCCCATGCGCAAGATCCTGCTTGACGGCTTTCTCCACTGCCCGCTGACCGAGGCGCTCCCGGCCGCGGACGACGCCGCGCTGGCGGAACTTGCCGCGCACGTCGACGGAGCGGCGCGGCGCCGGGATCGGCCGCAGCCTGTCGATCCGCGAGGTCGATGACGGCTCGTGCAATGGCTACTAGCTGGAGATCCACGCCCTCAACAACGCCTTCCACGATATCGAGCGCTTCGGCATCCGCTTCGTCGCCTCGCCTAGCCACGCCGATGTGTTGCTCGTCACCGGGCCGGTTACACACCACATGCGCTAAGAGCTGGAGCGCATTTGGGCCGCGACGCCGGCGCCGAAATGGGTCGTTGCGGTCGGCGACTGTGCGGTCGATGGCTGGATGTTCGCCGGCTCATACGCGGTGGTTGGCGGCGTCGACGCGGTCGTGCCGGTCGACCTGCACATCAGGGGCGGCCCGCCGACGCCGGCCGCGTTGCTGCGGGGCCTCCTGGCGCTGCTCGATCGATCGGCGGCCTAGACTGCCGGATCACGTTTTGCGTCGCGGCCGCAGGGTAAGGGCGAGCAGCGCCGCCGCGGCGGTCGCGCCGGCGAGCAGGAACAGCGTGTCGCGGAAGGCCAGCGCAGTCGCCTGGGCGCCCAGCACCTTGCCGAGATACCAGGTCGCCGCGGAGCCCTGCGTCACCTCGTCGAGGCCGTGGCTGTCGAGCAGCGAGCCGACGCGATCGAGCAATTCTCCGGTGGCGAAGTTGCGCTCGGTCTGCGTCGCTGCCACGGCGTTGCCGTAGAACGCCGTGCGCTGTTCGAGGAACAGCGCCAGCAGGTTGAGGCCGAACACACCGATGGCCTGGCGGATGAAGTTCAGCGCTCCGTTGGCGGCTCCGATCTCGTGCGGCTTGAGGTCGTCGAACACCTGGACGGTCAGCGGCGGGAAGATCACCGAATTGCCGATCCGCATCGCCACGATGACCAGCAGCACGGTCCAGAAGCCGACATTGGCGTCGAACAGCCCGGTGAACCAGATCATCACGGCGCTGATGGCGAAGCCGGTGAAGACCAGCCAGTCGGAGCGCACATGGTGGCCGTAGAATCCGGTCAGCGGCACCAGAACGCCGAGCAGCAGCCCGCCCGGCAGCATGACGAGGCCGGAATGCGTCGGCGTGAAGCCCTGCACGAGTTGCAGGAAGATCGGCAGCAAGTAGAGCGTGCCGAACATGCCGACACCGAGCATGCCGGTCAGGACGACGGCGGTGATGAATCGTCGCCGGACGGCGATGCGGATGTTGAGCAGAGGGTCGGAGGCGATCAGTTCCAAGACGATGAATGCGGCCAGCGACAGCCCGCCGATGCTGAGCAGGACGAGCACGAAATCGGAGTTCCAGCCGCGCAACTGGCCGTTCGACAGGCCCGTCAATGTTGCGCCCATGAACACCGAGACCAGCGCCAGCCCGGGCCAGTCGAAGCGTTTGCGCGTCTGGCTGTCGTCCCGCCCGGGCAGGGCGAGGGCCGCGAAGACGCCCGAGGCGAAGAGCACCGGCAGCACGATGAAGAAGGTGAAGCGCCAGTCGAAGGCATCGACCGCGACGCCGCCGATCCATGGTCCGACGCCGGGGCCGAAGGTGAAGGTCAGGCCGACGAGGCCGATGGCCTTCTGCCGGTCCTCCGGGCGGAAGACGAGGAACATGGTGATCATCGACATCGGCATCAGGACGCCGCTCGCCACGCCCTGCAGGCAGCGGCCGAGCACGACGACGATGAAGCTGTCGGCCATGCCACCGACCACGCAACCGGCCGAGAAGATCGCTACCGAGACGAGGTAGACGTCGCGTTGCCCGAAGGCGCGCACCAGCCAGTCGGTCAGCAGCATGCCGACCGTCATCGTCGCGAGGAAGGAGGTGGCGAGGTACTGCGCCTGGTCCTGGCCGACGCCGAATGTGCCCATGATGTTGGGCACGGCGACGTTGACGATGGTCACCGCCGCGCCGCCGTCGAGCGAGGCGAGCAGGGCGGCGATGACGACGAGGGCGCGATAGCCCGGGGTGACGACCCGGCTGCCGAAACGGTCGCGGACGACCAGCGGTTCGGCGGCCGCCGTCATGTCAGCGCGGCCGGCGCCGATGCGGCCGCAGCACAAGTGCCAGCAAGATTCCGAAGCTGGCAATGACGGCATAGACGACGAAGGTGTCGCGGAAGGCCAGCGCCGTCGCCTGGTGTGACAGTACCTTGCCGAGATACCAGGTCGCGGCCGCGCCCTGGCCCATCTCGTCGAAGCCCTGGGCGTCGAACAATTCGCCGATACGGGCGAGCAGGTCGTCGGTAGCCGTATTGCTCTCGGTCTGCGTCGAGGCCAGCGCGTTGGCGTGGAAGGCGCTGCGCCGTTCGAGGAAGATCGCCAGCAGGTTGATGCCGAAGGCGCCGAAGCCCTGGCGGGTGAAATTGAGGATGCCGTTGGCGGCGCCGATCTTGTGCGGCGGCAGGGCGGACAGCGCGTTGGCGGTGAGCGGCGGGAACACCATCGCGTTGCCGATGCGCTGCACCAGCACCAGCAGCGCCACCGTCCAGAACGCCGTATGGGCGTCGAGCAGGCCCATCTGCCATGTCGTCCAGGCGAAAAGAATGAATCCGGTGGCGACCAGAAGGTCGGCCCGCGCCTTGTCGCCGATGCGGCCCATGATCGGGAAGATGATGCCGAGCGCTATGCCGCCCGGCACCAGCGCGAGGCCGGCGCGCGTCGGCGTGTAGCTCTGCACTAGCTGCAGGAAGATCGGCACGAGATAGAGCGAGCCGAACATCGTGATGCCGAACAGCCCGGAAATCGCCGCCGACGCGGCCATGCGCGGCGACAGCAGCAGGCGCACGTCGAAGATCGGGTCGGGCGTGATCAGTTCCCAGGCGACGAAGGCGACGAGAGCGAACACGCCGAGCACGAGCAGGCCGACGACGAAATCCGAATCCCAGCCGCGCATCTGGCCGTTCGACAGACCGGTCAGCGTCGCCGCCAGGAAGATCGAGACGAGGATCGTGCCGATCCAGTCGAGGCCACGCTCGGGCGCCTTTTCGTCGCGGCCGGGCAGGGCGCTCGCCGCGACAAGCGCGGCGATGAAGGCTATGGGGACGACGAGAAAGAAGGTGAATCGCCAGTCGAAGGCGTCGACCGCCATGCCGCCGACCCAGGGGCCGATGCCGGGCCCGAGGGTGAAGGACAGGCCGTACATGCCCATCGCCGTCGAGCGCCGCTCGGGCCGGAACACCATGAACAGGGCGATCATGGTGACCGGCAGCAGCAGGCCAGAGGCAAAGCCCTGCAAGGCGCGGCCGAGCACGACGATGAAGTAGTCGACCGCGAGACCGGCGACCATGCTGCCGAAGATGAACACGCCGATCGCGATCAGGTAGACCATGCGCGGACCGAAGGCGCGCGTCAGCCAGTCGGTGATCAGCATCCCCACCGTCATGGTGGCAAAGAAGGAGGTGGCCATCCACTGGGCCTGGTCCTGGCCGACGCCGAAAGTGCCCATGATGTCGGGCACGGCGACGTTGACGATGGTCGCCGACAGGGCGCCGGTCAGCGAGCCGAGCAGGGCCGCCGAACAGACAGCGACGCGATAGCCGGGGGTGACGATGCGCGAACCCGACCGGTCGCGGATGACCAGAGCGTCGGCGGCGGCGGTCACGTCAGCGGCCGGGGATGGCGATCTCGACGACCACCATCATGCCGGGGCGCAGTAGGTTGCCCTGCTGCTCTAAGGCAATGCGCACGGGCAGGCGCTGGGTGACCTTGGTGAAATTGCCCGAGGGGTTGGGGTTTGGCAGCAGCGCGAATTCGCTCGTCGCGGCCTGCCCCAGGCGCTCGACCCGGCCTTTGAATTCGGTGTCGGGGTAGGCGTCGACGTGCAGCATCACGTCCATCCCCGGCTTCAGGTGGCGCAGCTCGGTTTCCTTGACGTTGGCCTCAACCCAGACGGCACGCGGGTCGTGGATCAGCATCAGGCGCTGGCCTGGGCGCACATACTCGCCGGCTTCCACGAAGGTGCGCGAGACGATGCCGTCGATCGGGCTGCGCAGCGCCCGGTCGGCGACTTCGAGGGCCTGCTGGTCGCGGCGGGACGATATTTCCATCTCCTCGTGCAGAAGCGTGTCGAGCCGCCGTTCCAGCACGTCGATCTGTTGGCGGTCGGCCAGAGCGGTGGCGGCCTCGGCCTGGGCGGTGGCGAGGCCGGCCTCGCTGGCGCGCAGCCGTTCGCCGGCGCGGGCCAGCGCGCCTTGCTCGGTGTCGCGGCGCTGGGCGGCGGCGTGGCCGGCCTCGGCGAGGCGGGCGATGCGGCCGAACTCCGTCTGCGCCAGCGTATGCAGTTCGCGCGCGAGGTCGACGGAGGCCAGCGAGGCGCCGATGCGCGAGCGCGCCGCGGTCAGCCGGCTCGCTGTCTGGGCGTCGACCATCGCGAGCTGCGCCTTGATCTGGCTACGCTCGGCCGCCAGACGTTCCAGGCCAGCGCCGAACTCGGCGAGGCGCAACCGCGCCTCGCGCGCGTCGATATCCACCAGGATGTCGCCCTTGGCGATGGTGCTGCCCTCGTCGCCGGGCCGTTCGCGAACCCAGCCGGCGACACGGCTCGCCACCGCGATCTCCTCGGCGGCGACGCGGGCATCGGTCTCGGTGATGTGGCTGTACTGGAACCAGCCCCAGTCCGCCAAGGCCGCTAGGGCCACGAGCACCACGGCGCCGAGGACGACGAAGCGCACGAGCCGCATCGTGCGCCGCGTGCGCAGCTTCGCTACCACCTGCGACGCTGGCGCGTCGGCCGGTCTGGCAAGAGTTGGCTCGCGGCGACTGTCGTCGGGCATAGGTAGTGTCCTCTGCGCTGCGCGCGCTACCTTCACGCGCCGGAGCGCAGATTAGCAGGATTGGAGCGCGAGGCCATGCTCAGGACGCATGGGTTCGATGCAGTTACGCCTTTCTCACACGGCCGTGCCGCCCACCGTGATTGCGTCGATCAGCAATGTGGGCTGGCCGACGCCCACGGGCACCGATTGTCCGGCCTTGCCGCAAGTGCCGACGCCCGGGTCGAGCTGCATGTCGTTGCCCACCATGCGCACGCGGGTCAGCACGTCGGGGCCGTTGCCGATGAGGGTTGCGCCTTTGACGGGGCGACCGACCTTGCCATTCTCGATGAGATAGGCCTCCGTGCAGGAGAACACAAACTTGCCGTTGGTGATGTCGACCTGGCCGCCGCCGAAATTGACGGCATAGAGGCCGCGGTCGACCGAGGCGACGATCTCGGCCGGGTCGCGGTCGCCGGCCAGCATGTAGGTGTTGGTCATGCGCGGCATGGGCGCGTGGGCGTAGGATTCGCGCCGTCCGTTGCCGGTCGCCGCGACGCCCATCAGGCGGGCGTTCATGCGGTCCTGCATGTAGCCCTTGAGGATGCCGTCCTCGATCAGCACGGTGCTGGACGACGGCGTGCCCTCGTCGTCGACGCTGAGCGAGCCGCGCCGGCCCGGCAGCGTGCCGTCGTCGACGACGGTGACGCCCGGCGCGGCGACGCGCTGGCCGAGCAGGCCGGCGAAGGCCGAGGTCTTCTTGCGGTTGAAATCGCCCTCCAGGCCGTGGCCGATGGCCTCGTGCAACAGCACGCCGGGCCAGCCCGGACCGAGCACGACGGTAATTTCGCCGGCCGGGGCCGGAACGGAGCCGAGATTGACCAGCGCCTGGCGCAGGGCTTCGTCGACCTGGGCCTGCCATCGCTCCGGCACGATCCATTCGGCGTAGGCGGCGCGGCCGCCGCCGCCATGCGAGCCGGTCTCCTGACGGTCGCCGTCGCCGGCGACGATGGAGACGTTGAGGCGCACAAGCGGGCGGATATCGGCGGCGCGCGAGCCGTCGGGCCGCAGGATTTCGACCGCCTGCCAGCTCGCCGCCAAGGTCGCCGACACCTGGCGGACGCGCGGATCGCACTTGCGCGCATAGGCGTCGATGGCGGTCAGCAGGGCCACCTTGTTGGCGAAAGGCATGCCCGCGGTGGGGTCGAGATCGGGGTAGAGCGCGCGATTGGTACCGGCGGGCGGCAAGGCGAGGCGGCCGGAATGCCCGGTCGTCACCGCCTTCACCGCATCGGCGGCCCGCGCGATCGCCGCTTCCGACAGCTCGGCGGCGTGGGCATAGCCGGTCGCTTCGCCGGCCACGGCGCGCAGGCCGAAGCCCTGGGCAATGTCGTAGCTGGCCGCCTTGATGCGCCCGTCGTCGAAGCTCAGGCTCTCGGCGGCGCGGTACTCAAGGAACAACTCGCCGTCGTCGGCGCCGTCCAGCGCATTGCCGATCGTCCGCCGCACCCGCGCCGGGTCCATGCCGGTGCGATTCCAGAACAGATCGGTCGTGCGGGCGAGGTCGGTCATGATGGGCTCCGCGGACGGCGGGGTGTATGCTCCTTCCAATATGGGCACCTGGCACGGTGCCGGCAAACGCCGATCCCGGCGCGCTGCGACAAAGTGTACCAAATCACAGGGCCCGGCCGCGGGCGGTTGTTGGCTACACGCGCCTTGGGTTAGTTTCGCGCCGCACCGCGGGGGCCTCGGCGCGGCTTCCGTGCGGGCGGTCGTTCCATGCCCAGGGTGCATGGCCGGCGGACAGCGAGGATGGGGATTACAGGCATGACGCTACGAGGCGGATTGAGCCGACTCCGGGCCCGCGGTCTGGCCGCGGTGTTGGCAATGGCCGGCGCCCTGCTGGCGGCCGGGGAAGCGGTCGCGCAGCAGCCGCGCGACTGGGGCCTGGGCTTCCAGGGCGCCTTTTCGCCCATCGCACGCGAACAGCACGCGTTCCACGACGCGCTGCTGTGGATCATCTTCGCCATCGCGCTGTTCGTGCTGGTGCTTATGCTCTACGCCGTCTGGCGCTTCAACGAGCGGCGCCATCCCAAGGCTACGCGGACCACCCACAACACCTTCATCGAGGTGATGTGGACCGTGGTGCCGATCCTGATCCTCGTCGGCATCGGCATTCCCTCCCTGCCGCTGCTCTACGCCTCGGACCGCACGGTCGAGGCCGACATGACGATCAAGGCCATCGGCCGGCAGTGGTACTGGTCATACGGATATCCCGACCACGGGCCCTTCACCTTCGATGCGCAGATGGTCGCCGAGAAGGATCTGAAGCCGGGCCAGCCGCGCCTGCTGACTGCGGACGAGGAGGTCGTCGTGCCGGTGGGCAAGAAGGTGCGCCTGCTGGTGACGGCGTCCGACGTGCTGCACTCCTGGGCCATGCCGGCCTTCGGCGTGAAGCTCGACGCGGTGCCCGGGCGCACCAACGAGACCTGGTTCGAGGCCGATACGGCCGGCGTCTATTACGGCCAGTGTTCGGAACTGTGCGGCACCAACCACGCCTTCATGCCGATCGTCGTGCGGGCGGTGAGCGAGCAGGAATTCGTGGCCTGGGTGGCGAGCGCAAAGCAGCGATTTGCCGGCGGCGGCGATGCGACGACGACGCGGCAAGTGGCCGCGGCCGCCCAGACGGCGCGCCAGTAGGGCGAAGGAGAGACATCATGGCTGGGGCACACGACAGCGCGCACGCCCACGATCACGGGCATGACGACGGTCACGCGCATCACCCGACCGGTTGGCGGCGGTACCTATACTCCACCAACCACAAAGACATCGGCACCATGTACATCGTCTTAGCGATTATCGCGGGGGTGATCGGCGGTGCCTTTTCTATCCTGATGCGCATGGAGATGCAGGCGCCCGGCGCCGAAATCTTCGTCGGTCCGGACGGCGCGCCCGACGGCCAGTTCTGGAACGTGGTGGTCACGGCGCACGGCCTGATCATGGTGTTCTTCGTGGTTATGCCGGCGCTGATCGGAGGCTTCGGCAACTGGTTCATCCCGCTGATGATCGGCGCGCCCGACATGGCGTTTCCGAGGATGAACAACATCTCCTTCTGGCTGCTGCCGCCGGCCTTCCTGCTGCTTCTGCTGTCGGCCGTCGTCGGCACGGGTGCCGGCACGGGCTGGACGGTCTATCCGCCGCTGTCCTCGGCGCTGGGCCACCCCAACGCCTCGGTCGATATGGCCATCTTCTCGCTGCATCTCGCCGGCGCCAGCTCCATCCTCGGCGCGATCAACTTCATCACCACCATCTTCAACATGCGTGCGCCCGGCATGACGCTGCATCGCATGCCGCTGTTCATCTGGGCGTTGCTGGTGACGGCCTTCCTGTTGCTGCTGGCGGTGCCGGTGCTGGCCGGCGCCATCACCATGCTTCTGACCGACCGCAATTTCGGCACGCATTTCTTCGACCCAGCCGGCGGCGGCGACCCGCTGCTGTTCCAGCACCTGTTCTGGTTCTTCGGGCACCCCGAAGTCTACATCATGATCTTGCCGGCCTTCGGCATCGTCAGCCAGATCGTCTCGACCTTCTCGAAGAAGCCGGTTTTCGGCTATCTCGGCATGGCCTACGCCATGGTGGCGATCGGATTCATCGGCTTCGTCGTGTGGGCGCACCACATGTACACTGTCGGCCTCGACGTCGACACGCGCGCCTACTTCACCGTCGCGACCATGGTCATCGCGGTGCCGACCGGCATCAAGATTTTCTCCTGGATTGCCACGATGTGGGGCGGCTCGATCCGCCTCGACACGCCGATGCTGTGGGCGCTGGGCTTCATCTTACTGTTCACCGTCGGCGGCGTGACCGGCATCGTGCTGTCGAACGCCGGCATCGACAATGCGCTGCACGACACCTACTACGTCGTCGCGCATTTCCACTACGTGCTGTCGCTCGGCGCGGTGTTTGGCATCTTTGCCGGCATCTACTACTGGATCGGCAAGATGTCGGGCCGCCAGTACAACGAGACGCTGGGCCGCCTGCATTTCTGGATCACCTTCATCGGCGTCAACCTGACCTTCTTCCCGCAGCACTTCCTCGGGCTGCAGGGCATGCCGCGCCGCTACGTCGATTACCCCGACGCCTTCGCCGGCTGGAACCTGGTCTCGTCGATCGGCTCCTACATCTCGGCTGCGGGCGCGGTGCTGTTCATCTACATCATGATCCAGACGCTGACCTCCGGACGCCGCGTCGAGGCCAATTACTGGGGCGAAGGCGCGACGACACTAGAATGGACGGTGCCGTCGCCGGCGCCGTTCCATACCTTCGAACATTTGCCGGTCATCGAGGAGGCGCGCCACGGCCATTGACAGTGGCTGGCGCGGAACGCCCGTGAACGGAACCACGCTACACAGCGACGCCGGCGGCGCGGTTGCCTCGCTGCCGTCTAGCGCCGGAGATTTCATCGCGCTGATGAAGCCGCGAGTGATGTCGCTCGTGGTGTTCACCGGCGCCGTCGGCATCTGGCTTGCGCCGGGCAATCTGCATCCGTTGCTGGCGGCGGTCGCCGTGCTGTGCATCGCCATCGGCTCGGGCGCGGCCGGAGCGATCAACATGTGGTACGACCGAGATATCGACGCGGTCATGACGCGCACCGCGGCCCGGCCGATCCCGGCCGGTCGCATCGCGCCGGATGACGCGCTCGGCTTCGGCGTGCTCTGCGCCATCGGCGCGGTCGGACTGATGGGGCTGGCGACCAACTGGCTCGCCGCCTTTCTGCTCGCCGCGACCATCGCCTTCTACGTCATCGTCTACACGATGTGGCTCAAGCGGCGCACGCCGCAGAACATCGTCATCGGCGGCGCCGCCGGCGCCTTTCCGCCGGTGATCGGCTGGGCCGCCGTGACCGGCACGGTGGACCTCGTGCCGCTGGCGCTGTTCGCCCTGGTGTTCTTCTGGACGCCGCCGCATTTCTGGGCGCTCGCGCTCTACAGCAGCGCCGATTATGCGCGTGCCGGCGTGCCGATGATGCCGGTGGTGGCCGGTCGGCGCGCGACCAAGCGCCAGATGCTGGCCTACACGCTGCTGCTGCTGCCGCTGGCTCTTGCGCCCTGGGCGCTGGGCGCGGCCGGCATAGTCTACGCCGTCGGCGCGCTGGCTCTCGGCCTCGTCTTCGTCGCCGCTGCCGTGCGCGTGCTGGGGGAACCCGACAGCGACGGCGACCGCGCGGCGCGCCAGATGTTCGGCTTCTCGATCCTGTACCTGTTCATGATCTTCGGGCTACTCGTCATCGACGGCGGCGGGGTGCAGGCCTGGCACAATGTGGCATGGTGAGCGTGAGAGATTCCTACAGCCAGTCGCGCCGGCGTGCCATTCGGCGCAAGAACCGCGTTACGCTTGCCGTGCTGGTGGGCCTCGCGGTGATCATCTACGTCATCTTCCTTGTCCGCGCGGGCGGGCTGTAGCGGGGTGCGCGTGAAGGAACGGCGGACCAGCGGCAGGAACGGGCGCCTCGGGGCGATCCTCGCGGTCGTCGCATTCGGCATGGTCGGGCTCTCTTTCGCCGCCGTGCCGCTGTATCGCCTCTATTGCCAGACCTTCGGCTTCGCCGGCACGCCGCTGGTCGCCGAGGCGGCGCCGATGGTGGCGGTCGATGCGGCCACGCGGCGAGTCACCGTGCGCTTCAACGCCGATACCGACCCGGCGCTGCCCTGGCGCTTCGTGCCAGAACAGCGCGAGATGACGCTGGCCGTCGGCCAGGAGGCGGTTGCCTTCTACCGCGCCACCAACCTGTCAAAGGTGCCGGTAACGGGGACGGCGGTGTTCAACGTCACGCCGCTTAAGGCCGGGCCGGTCTTCGTCAAGATCGCCTGCTTCTGCTTCACCGAGCAGACCCTGGCGCCGGGCGAGTCGGTGGACATGCCGGTCTCCTTCTTCGTCGACCCGGCGATCTCTGACGATCGCAATCTGGCGGATGTCCGCACGATCACACTCAGCTATACCTTCTACGTCGCGCCCCCGGGCGGGCGCGGCGACCAGACCGCGGCACGGCCAGCCGACGGGCGGAACTGATCCATCCTTGAGTGGAGGCACGGGCGTCGGCCCTGCAGGAATGGCGATGGCAGCGACAGACACCACCCACGGCAGGCCCCATCCCTATCACATGGTCGAGCCGAGCCACTGGCCGGCCGTCGGCGCCCTCGCCGGGCTGCTGACCACCCTCGGCCTCGTCTGCTTCATGCATCCCGACACCTTCGGGCCCGGCCTCCAGTCCTTTTTCGAGTCGGTCGGACTGTGGATCGCGGCGCCCGGCATGCTGCTGGTCTTAGTCACCATGTTCGGCTGGTGGTCCGTGGTGGTGGACGAGGCGACGCACCAGAAGGTGCACAGCCCGGTTCACCAGGTCAGCCTGCGCTACGGCATGGCGCTGTTCATCTCCTCGGAGGTGATGTTCTTCTCGGCCTTCTTCTGGGCCTTCTTCGACGCCAGCCTGTTCCCCAAGGAGGCGACCGGCTTCATGTGGCCGCCGGAGGGCATCCTCACCTTCGATCCCTTCGACGTGCCGCTGCTCAACACGCTGGTCCTGCTGACCTCGGGCTTCACGGTGACATGGGCGCACCACGACATCCGCGAAGGCAAGATGCAGCATGCGACGCAGATGCTCGGCATCACCGCCGCCCTCGGCCTCATCTTCACCTGCCTGCAGGTCTGGGAGTATAGCGAGGCGGCCTTCGGCTTCCGCGACGGCATCTACCCATCGACCTTCTTCATGGCGACAGGCTTCCACGGTTTCCACGTCATCGTCGGCACGGCCTTCCTGATCGTCTGCTGGATCCGCAGCGCCAAGGGCCACTTCACGGCTAACCACCATGTCGGCTTTGAGGCCGCGGCCTGGTACTGGCACTTCGTCGACGTGGTCTGGCTGTTCCTCTTCAGCTGCGTCTATATCTGGGGCGGTTGAGGCCGGTCAGGTTGCAATGAACGACGACTGGCCACCGCAGTCGAGCATCGCCAACGGCCTCCGCTGCGCCTGCCCGAGCTGTGGCAAGGGACGCTTCTACGACGGGCTGCTGAAGATCGCCGAGAGCTGCGCCGTCTGCGGGCTTGACTATGGCCGGCTCGCCGTCGATGGCGGGCCGCCATATCTTCATCATCGTCGGCTACAGCGCGCTGGTCATTCCGCTCGCCGTGGCGTTGTAATTCTCGGCCCATCCGCCATTCTGGATGCACATCCTGATCTGGACCACGGTCGTGCTCGGCGGCGCCATCGGCCGGATGCGGCCGCTGAAGGCCTGGCTCGCAGCCCAGAAGTACAAGCACGCCGTCTGGGACGAGGAAATCGGCAAGCCACGCTGACTTCGTGTCGCGGGGCTGGGCCGGCCGTGCCGGTTCGCCTATCTATGCACCGATGCGCTTTCGCCCCTCGCTTTGGCTGACCCTCGCCGCACTGCCGGTGCTCGCCGCGCTGGTTGCGCTCGGCCTGTGGCAGATGCAGCGGCTGGCGTGGAAGGACGATCTCAACGCGATGCGGGCGGCACGGCTGACGTCCTCGTACTTGCACATGACACCGGGCGAAATCGCCGCCCGCGGCGCCGATCCGGCGCTCGACCTGCATCCCGTCATCGTCACCGGACGGTTCGACTATGCGCACGAATTCGTCCTGCAGGCGCGTGCGCGCGACGGCCGCGCCGGGCGCGGTCTCGTCACGCCGCTGATCGATGCCGGGGGACGCGCCGCCGTGCTGGTCGATCGCGGCTGGCTGCCGCCGGCTGGCGAGGCCACGACCTGGTCGCGGCCGGAGGGCGAGCAGCGCATAGCGGGCTGGCTCAGCCTGCCCTTCGTGCCGGGCCCCTTCGCCGTCGACAACGACCCGGCGAGGGGGCAGTGGCTGACTATCGATGTGCCGGCGATGCGTGCAGCGGCGGGCCTGCCCGCAACGGCGGCACTTCTCGTTCTTGCCGGCCCCGGGGCGACGGCGGAGTCGCTGCCGGTGGCGCGGGCGCCGGAAGGGGTTCTGCCAAGCCCGCATCTCGGCTATGCCATCACATGGTTCGGCCTCGCGGCGGCGCTGGTCGTGGTCTGGGCCGCGACCGGCATCGCGCGCGGCCGGCAACGGGGAAACGTCAGATGAACGCACCGGGCAGGCCCAACTGGGACGCGGCGACTTCACGCTTTGTCCGCATCGCCGCGCTAGACGACGCGCTCGGCCTGATCGGTTGGGACCAGCGCACGATGATGCCGGAGGGCAGTGCCGAATCGCGCGCCGAGATGGTCGCCACGCTCGAGGTCATGCGCCACGAGCTGCTCGCCGGCGCGGCGCTGGCCGACTACGTTGCCGCGGCGGCCGGGGAGGTGGCGCGCGACGACGACGCCGATGGCGAATGGCGCCGCGCCAATGTGCGCGAAATGGCGCGCAGCCTCGCCCATGCCCGTGCCTTGCCGTCCGATCTTGTCGCCGCGCGCGCGCGCGCCGAGGGCGCCTGCGAGATCCGCTGGCGCGCCGCGCGCCCGGCCGGCGACTACGCCGCCGTGCTGCCTGCCCTCGCCGAGGTGCTAGGCCTTGCCCGCGAGGCGGCGGCGACGAAAGGAGCCGCCTTCGGCCTCGCGCCCTACGACGCGCTGCTCGACCAGCACGAGGCCGGCCTGCGCGCGCCCCGTGTCGATGCGCTGTTCGCCAGCCTCGAAGACTTCCTGCCGGACTTCCTCGCGCGTGCGCTCGATCGTCAGGCGCGGCGCCCGGCACCACTGCCGATCGCCGGCCCGTTCCCGGTGGCGCGCCAGCGCGCGATCGCGCACGAGATGATGGCCGCTCTTGGCTTCGATTTCCGGTTCGGCCGCCTCGACGAGACGCTGCATCCATTCTCCGGCGGGGCGGCGGACGACCACCGCATCACCACGCGCTACGACGAGGACGACTTCGCGCCCGCCTTGATGGGTGTACTGCACGAGACCGGCCACGCCATCTACGATTTTGGCCTGCCGCTGGCGTGGCGCCACCAGCCGGTCGGCACCGCGCGTGGCATGGTGATCCACGAATCGCAATCGCTGCTGGTCGAGATGGGCGTGTGCCGTTCGCGCGCCTTCCTCGGCTGGGCGGCGCCGCGCATCGCCGCGGCCTTCGACGGGGTCGGGCCGGAATGGTCGGCGGACAACCAGTGGCGACGGGCGGCGCTGGTGAAGCCGGATTTCATCCGCGTCGATGCCGACGAGGTGACCTATCCCGCCCATATCCTGCTGCGCACGCGGCTGGAGCGCGCGCTGCTCGACCGTTCGCTGTCGCCGTCCGACCTGCCCGACGCCTGGACCGACGGCATGCGCAGCCTGCTCGGCATCGTGCCGCCCGATGACCGGCTGGGCTGCCTGCAGGACATCCACTGGTATGTCGGCTCCTTCGGCTATTTCCCCACCTACACGCTGGGCGCGCTGGCGGCCGCACAGCTCCTTGCCGCCGCGCGCGCGGCCGATCCGGACATCGAGCCGGGGATCGCCCGCGGCGATTTCGCGCCGCTGTTCTCCTGGCTGCGCAGCAATATCCACGGCTACGGCTCGCTGCTGTCGGCGGAGGAGCTGATCGCGCGGGCGACCGGGCGACCGCTCGACACGGCTGCCTTCGAGGCCCATCTGACGGCCCGCTACCTCGGCTGACGGCCAGCCCCGTCGCTTGTTCCGAACCCGACGACGGCATTAGGGTAGTCAGCCGCAACGAGGCCGATATCGTGCGTTACATCAGTACAAGGGGCACCGCGCCCGCTCTCGACTTTGCCGATGCGCTGCTCGCGGGTCTCGCGGACGACGGCGGCCTCTATGTGCCCGAAATCTGGCCGACGCTGGCGCCCGCCGACATCGCCGCGCTCGATGGCTTGCCCTTCGCCGACGCCGTCGCGCGGGTGATGGCGCCGCTCGCCGCGCCGTCGATCGGGGAGGCGGCGCTGCGCGACATGGCGCGCGCGGCCTATGCCCGCTTCGCCCATCCGGCGACCGCTCCGCTGGTCCAGCTCGACCGCCACACCTGGCTGCTGGAGCTGTTCCACGGCCCGACCCTGGCCTTCAAGGATTTTGCCCTCCAACTGCTCGGCCATCTGTTCGAGCATGTGCTATCCCGCCGCCGGCAGCGCGCCACCATCGTCGGCGCCACCTCCGGCGACACCGGCTCGGCGGCCATCGAGGCGATGGCCGGACGTGCCGGCATCGACATCTTCATCCTGCATCCGCAGGGCCGCGTGTCCGAGGTGCAGCGCCGCCAGATGACCACGGTCGACGCCGCCAACGTCCACAACATCGCCGTCGAGTGCACCTTCGACGACTGCCAGGACATCGTGAAGGCGCTGTTCGCCGACCGGGTTTTGCGCGACGAGGTGCGGCTCGCGGCTATCAACTCGATCAACTGGGCGCGCATCGCCGCGCAGGCGGCCTACTACGCCATCGCCGCGGCGTCGCTGGGCGCGCCGGCCCGCGCCGTCAGCTTCTTCGTGCCGACCGGCAATTTCGGCAATGTCTATGCCGGCTGGGCCGCGCGGCGCATGGGCGTGCAAATCGATCGCTTCGTTGCTGCCTCGAACCGCAACGACATCCTGTTCCGCTTCTTCGCCAACGGCGACATGTCGCTGGCGCCGGTGGTGCCGTCACTGTCGCCGAGCATGGACATCCAGGTCTCGAGCAATTTCGAGCGGCTGCTGTTCGAACTGGCCGGGCGCGACGGTGCCGCCGTCGCCGCCGCCATGGCGGCCTTCCGCAGCGACGGCACGTTGCCGGTCACCCCGGCGCAACTGGCCGAGGCGCGGACGTTGTTCGCCGGCCATCGCAGCGACGACGAGGACACGCTAGCCACCATGGCGCGGGTCCATGCGGCGACAGGCATGCTGGTCGACCCGCACACGGCGACGGCGATCTCGGCTGCCGCCGCGCTGGCACCGTCCGGCAGTCCGCGCATCGTGCTGGCGACCGCCCATCCGGCGAAGTTCCCCGATGCCGTCGAGCGGGCGACCGGCGTGCGGCCGGCGCTGCCGCCGCATCTAGCCGACCTGTTCGATCGGCCCGAGCGTTGCGCGACCCTGCCCGGTGACGTGGGCGCCATCGCCGCCCATATCCGTTCCCGCGCCGGACGCGCGGTTGCCGCATGACAAGAGTGACCATGACCGAACGCGACATCAGGACCACGACTCTGCCGAGCGGCCTGCGCGTCGTCACCGACCCGATGGCGGGCGTCGCGTCGGTGGCGCTCGGCGTGTGGATCGGCGCCGGCGCGCGCTGCGAGAGCGTCGAGGAGAACGGCGTCTCGCACCTCATCGAACATATGTTGTTCAAGGGCACCAGGCGGCGTACAGCGCGCGAGATCGCCGAGGTGATCGAGGATGTCGGCGGCCAGATCAACGCCTACACCTCGCGCGAGGTGACGGCCTACTACGTGCGCGTGCTGCAGGACGACACGGCACTGGGCGTCGACGTGCTGGCCGACCTGCTGCAGGACTCTGCATTCGACGAGCACGAGCTTAAGATGGAGCGCGACGTCATCCTGCAGGAGATCGGCCAGGCGCGCGACACGCCCGACGACCTGATCTTCGATCTGTTCCAGGCGGCCGCCTACCCAGACCAGCCGCTCGGCCGGCCGGTGCTGGGGCGGCCCGAGGTGGTCGAGGGTGCCACGCGCGCGGCGCTGTTGGCCTATCGCGACGCCCAGTACCGCGCTGGCAACATGGTGGTCGCGGCGTCCGGGGCGATCGAGCACGACCGGCTGGTCGACCTCGCCGCGCGCGCCTTCGACCGGCTGCCGACGGGTATGCGGGCGCCGTTCAGCCCGGCCGTCTATGGCGGCGGCGAACAGCGCGACGAGCGCGACCTCGAACAGGTCCATTTCGTCCTCGGATTCCGAGGCGTCGGCCTTGCCGACCCCGACTACTACGCGCTGTCGATCCTTTCGGGCCTGTTCGGCGGCGGCATGTCCTCGCGCCTGTTCCAGGAGATCCGCGAGAAGCGCGGCCTCGTCTATGCCATCGACAGCATGGTCTCGGCCTATGCCGATGACGGCGTCATAGCCGTCTATGCAGGCACCGGAGAGGACAAGGTCGGCGAGCTGGTTCCGGTGCTGTGCGACGAGATCGTCGGGCTCGCCGGCAGCATCCGCGAGGACGAGGTGGCGCGCGCGCGGGCCCAGTTGCGTGCCAGCCTGCTGATGGGACTCGAATCGCCCGGCGCGCGATGCGAGCAGATTGCGCAGCACACCTTGTCATATGGTCGGGTAAAATCGGTCGATGAGTTGCTCGGAGCGGTCGCCGCCGTCGACAGGAACGCCATCGCTCGACTTGCCCGTAGGCTGTTCGCGACGGCGCCGGCACTGGCGGCGCTGGGTCCTCTTGGCAGGCTCGAACCGTTGTCGGCGATCTCGCGCCGGATGGCGATGTGAGCGGGGGAGGGGCGGTGGTGATGCGTCTGTTCCGGTCGGTTGGGGGTGCCGTGGCCGGTCCGCGTCTCGAAGGGCGGCAGGTCTTCCTGCGCTCGCCCGTCGAGCGCGACTGGCGCGCCTATGCCGATCTGCGCACGGCGAGCCGCGCCTTCCTCGAACCCTGGGAGCCGACCTGGCCGGCCGACGCGCTGACGCGCGACGCGTTCCAGCGGCGGCTGGCCCGCTACGAGGCCGACTGGCGCGACGATGCCGGCTACAGCTTCCTAGTCTTCCGCCGCGAGGACGCCACGATGGTCGGCGGCATTACCATGTCCAATGTACGGCGCGGCGTGGCCCAGGACGGCACCCTCGGCTACTGGGTCGGCGAGGCGCATGCGCAACGCGGATACATGACCGATGCGTTGTTGCTCGTCGTAGATTTTTCCTTCGACCATCTTGCGCTCCATCGCCTCGAGGCGGCCTGCCTGCCGTCCAACGAGGCGAGTCAGCGCCTGCTGGTGCGCTGCGGCTTCGCGCGCGAGGGCTTCGCCCGCCGCTACCTCAAGATTCGGGGCGAGTGGCGCGACCACCTGTTGTTCGCCCTGCTGGAGGACGATCCGCGCCAGGTGCGGCCAACCGCCGCTTCTCTCACGCGCACGACGGTGTAGTAGATGGGGCGTTGCCGGCTGGCTGCGTTCCTACCTGTCGGCGATCATTTATCCCGATTGTCGCCCCGGCCAAGCGGCGCAGCCGCGCGAGCCGGGGGCCATGAACACCGAGCGGTAGTCACCTTGGCGCAGTCCGTGTCCATGGGTCCCGGGTCTCCGCGCCGTGCGCTTCCCCGGGGACGACGGGTTGGAATGACAGGCGTGGCGACATGACCGACAGCGCGCCACGTCACTTCGTACTCGCGCGCTAACGCCTCGCTCTGGTGGCGCTGTTCGGCGCCGCCGGCATGGCGTTCCTCGCGCCGTCGACCGTCGCCCCGGCGTTGCCGGCCATCGCCGCGCAATTCGTACATGTGCCGGACGCGGCGTTGTGGACGCCGTTCATCCTGACCATGCCAATGCTGATCATGGCGTTGATGGCGCCGCTGACTGGATGGATGGTCGACCGGCTCGGCCGCCGGTCGGTGTTGCTGGCGGCGACCCTGGGGTTCGGGGTCTCCGGCCTGGCAGGGATGGCCGTCGACACGATCGCCGGCTTCCTCGTCTCGCGCGCGATCCTCGGCATCTGCCTGTCGGGCGTCCTGACGGCGTCATCGGCGCTGATCGGCGATTACTGAAAGGGCGAGGCGCGTGCCCGTGTCGTATCGCTGCAGGCCGCCTGCATGAGCTTCGGCATGCTCATCTTCGTCGGACTGGCGGGCGAGCTGACCCTGCTGCACTGGCGCGGCGGCTTCGCCCTATACGCATACGCCCTGCTGCTGCTGCCGGCGATGCTGGCGAGCCTGTCGGAGCCGCCACGTCACCGTGCCGGCGATGCCGTGGCCGCCGGCGCGCCAGTGCTCATGCCGTGGCTGCTGGTTTGCGTGCTGTGCGCGCTTGCTTTCGGCTCGATGCTCATCTTCTTCATGACGCCGTCGAAAACGGCGTTCCTGATCATCGAACTCGGGGCCGGCGACGCCGCCAGAGCCGGCTGGGCCATCGGCGTATTCAACCTGTCGGCTGGCCTAGCTTCGTTGATCTACAAGCGGCTGCTGGCGAGGCTCGGCTGGCAGGGCGTGTTCGCCGCCGCCTACCTCGTCATCGGCGCCGGCTATTCGCTGGTCGGCCAGGCGAGCGACTACGGCGAGGTGTTCGTCGCCATGGCGGTCGCCGGCACGGTGCTCGGCTGGCTGCTGCCGAATCTCAACTTCACGCTGATCTCGGCGGCGCCGGCCGGCACGCGCGGCCGTTCCAACGGCGCCATGACGGCCTCGCTATATCTTGGCCAGGTCGTCTCGCCGCTCGTCGTCGGGCCGGTTTCGGCGGCGGTGGGCGGGGTCGGCAACACCTCGCGATCGTCGGCATCGTACTGCTGCTGTTCGTCGCCGGATTCGCCCTCATCGCGGTCCTGCGCCGCCGGCGCTAGAGTGGCGGCGGAGGTCACCGATGAACGATAGCCAGCCCGCCAGACGCCCCGCCCTGCGCAGCCGCCAGTGGTGGGACAACCCGGACAACCCGGGCATGACCGCGCTCTATCTCGAACGCTACCTCAACTACGGCATCACACTGGATGAGCTGCAGTCGGGCAAGCCGATCATCGGCATCGCCCAGACCGGCAACGACCTTGTGCCATGCAATCGCCACCACATCCAGCTCGCCGAGCGGGTGCGCGCCGGCATCCGCGATGCCGGCGGCGTGCCCTTCGAGTTCCCCGTGCATCCGCTGCAGGAGACGGGCAAGCGGCCGACCGCCGCGCTCGATCGCAACCTTGCCTATATCGGTCTCGTCGAGGTGCTGTACGGCTACCCGCTCGACGGCGTAGTGCTGACGACGGGCTGCGACAAGACCACTCCGGCCTGCCTGATGGCGGCCGCCACCGTCGACATTCCGGCCATCGTCCTGTCCGGCGGCCCGATGCTCGACGGTCACTTCGAGGGCAAGCTGACCGGCTCGGGCACCGTCGTGTGGGAAGCGCGGAGGCGGCTGGCCGCCGGCGAGATCGACTACGCGAAGTTCCTAGCCATCGTCGCCTCCTCGGCGCCAAGCGCCGGCCATTGCAACACCATGGGCACGGCCAGTTCGATGAATGCGATGGCCGAGGCGCTGGGCATGACGCTGCCCGGCTGCGCCGCCATCCCGGCGCCCTATCGCGAGCGCGGCCAGATGGCCTACGCCACCGGCCGGCGCATCGTCGGCATGGTGTGGGAAGACCTCCGGCCCTCGAAGATCATGACGCGGGCGGCGTTCGAGAACGCCATCGCCTGCGCCTCGGCCATCGGCGCCTCGACCAACTGCCCGCCGCACGTCAACGCCATCGCCCGTCATATCGGCGTCGCTCTGACCGATACCGACTGGGACCGCATCGGTTACGAAATTCCGCTGCTGGTGGACGTCATGCCGGCCGGCCGCTTCCTCGGTGAGTCCTATCATCGCGCCGGAGGCCTGCCGGCGGTAGTGGCCGAACTGGCGAAGGCGGGAAAGATCCGCGGAGAGGCGATGACCGTCACCGGCCGCAGCGTCGCCGAGAACAACGTTGGCGCCGCGATCCTCGACCCCGAAGTGATACGCCCGTATGACAGGCCGCTGAAGGAGAAGGCCGGCTTCATCGCTCTGTCGGGCAATCTGTTCGACAGCGCGATCATGAAGGCCTCGGTGATCTCGCCGGATTTCCGCGCGCGCTACCTGGAACGGCCGGGCGACCCCGACGCCTTCGAGGGCCGCGCCATCGTCTTCGACGGGCCGGAGGACTATCACCACCGCATCAACGATCCGGCGCTTGCGATCGACGAGGGTTGCTTGTTGGTCGTCCGCCATGTCGGCCCGCTCGGCTACCCCGGCGCCGCCGAAGTGGTAAACATGCTGCCGCCCGACGCGCTGGTGCGGCGCGGCGTGGTGGAATTGCCCTGCATCGGCGATGGCCGCCAGAGCGGCACCTCGGGCACGCCGTCGATCCTCAACGCCTCGCCCGAGGCGGCGGCGGGTGGCGGCCTCGCGCTGCTGCGCACCGGCGACCGGGTGCGCATAGACATCGGCCGGCGCAGCGCCGACATGCTGGTGCCCGAGGCCGAACTGGCCGAGCGACGGCGCACGCTGGTGTTGCCGGAACTGGTCAACCAGACGCCGTGGCAGGAACTGTATCGCGGCCATGTCGGACAATTGTCGACCGGCGGCGTGCTGGAATTCGCGGTCAAGTACCAGCGCGTCGCCGAACGCTTCGGCGTGCCGCGCGACAATCACTGATGCGAAGATGATCGAGGGACGGCCTCGTCCTGCTACAGGCTCAGGATGAGGCATGTTCGATGCGATTGCCGTGGCCCCGATGACCTGTTGGCATGCGCGCGTTGTTACCCGGCCGCCTCATCCTGAGCCTGTCGAAGGACGAGGCGGCTCGGCAGGGGATAGGGCAGAAGGTCTATGCCCGTCCCGCCACCCCCGAGAGCATCGAGACGTCGATGCCGATCTTGGCGATGGCGCGCTGCCATTTGCTCTCGTGGTCGGGGTCGAATAGCAGCGTCGGGTCGGCGCCGACGTTGAGCCAGGCATTCTGCTGGATCTCGCCCTCGAGTTGGCCCGGCCCCCAGCCGGCATAGCCGAGCGCCAGCAGGCAATCGCGCGGGCCCTGGCCGGCGGCGATCTCGCGCATAATGTCTATGGTGTTGGTCATCGCCACGCTGTCCTGGACGACCAGCGTGCCCTCCCGCACCACCTCCGCCGAATGCAGGACGAAGCCGCGGCCGACATCGACCGGGCCGCCGAAATGCACGGCGCGCCGACGCACGGCGTCGGCCGCCTTGATGTCGAGCTGGGCCAGCAACTCCCCGAAGGTCATAGAGGCCAGCACCTTGTTGACGATGATGCCCATCGCCCCCTCCTCGCTGTGGGCGCAGAGATAGATGACAGAGCGCTCGAACCGTTCGTCGCCCATCGTCGGCATGGCGATGAGCAACTGGCCTTCCAGATAGCCGTCTATCGTCGTCTCCGCCGGCATCGTCACCTCTGAGTCGCGCCTTACAGCCTGCCACACCGCGTGGCCGTCGCGGGGCCCGACACACGAATGTGACGATCCGTCAGTCGCGGCGGGCCGCCCCGTAGCCTATATCTGGGCGGCTTCGGCCGCTTCGGGAAGTCCTGTGGGAAGCCAGACCGCCATTCTGCGCCTTTTGCCGTTGCTGGCGGTCCTTTTGGGCGGCCTGGCACCGGCCCTGCCGGCCATGGCCGATGCCGGATCGGGCGCATGGGCGGACGGGCCGAAGGCGCGGGCGCGTCTCGTCGCCGCGACCGTGGCGACCGGCGATCTGGCGGTCCTGCCGGTGGCGATCGAGATCGAGATGGCGCTCGGCTGGAAGACCTACTGGCGGGCGCCCGGCGAGGCCGGCCTGCCGCCGCATCTCGACTGGTCGCAGAGCGCCAATCTCGCCGGTGCGACGCTGCTCTGGCCGGCGCCGCATCGCTTCGACTATTTCGGCATCGGCACGGTCGGCTATGCCGACCATGCCGTGCTGCCCGTCGATGTCGTGCCGCAGGCGATTGGGGCCGGCGTCGACCTCGCCTTGCGAGCCGAGGTACTGGTCTGCGACGATGTCTGCATCCCGCACATCTTTACCCTAGCCCTCGCCCTGCCGGCGGGGACAGCCGACCCCTCGGCGGAGGCGAGGCTCGTCGCTCAGGCGCGCGCGCGCGTGCCGGGCGACGGGGCGCGAGCCGGGCTCGCGCTGGTCGGCGCGGCGATGGCCGGTTCGGTGCTGGAAGTGGCGGTGCGGGCGGACGAACCCTTCGAGGCTCCCGACCTGCTGGTCGAGGGGCCGGACCAGGTGGTGTTTGGCAAGCCCGCGGTGATTCTGGCGGAGGGCGGTCGGCTGGCGTTGCTGCGCGCGCCGGCCAGCGACGCGCTCGACCCGAAGCGGCTGCCCGCGCTCGGCGATGCCGCGCTGACGCTGACGATCATCGACGGCGAGCGAGCGATGGAGGCGCGGCTCACCCCCGACACGGGGCCGCTCGATTTGCCGGCGGAACCGGTCGCTGCGGCGCCCGGCATCGCCACGCCTGGTCTTGTCGCCATCCTGCTGCTGGCCGTACTAGGCGGGCTGATCCTCAACCTTATGCCCTGCGTGCTGCCGGTCCTGTCGCTGAAGCTGCTGGCGGTGGTCGGCCATGGCGGCGGCCCGGCCGGCGCGGTGCGGCGCGGCTTCCTCGCGACGAGCGCCGGCATCCTGGTTTCCTTCCTTGCTTTGGCGAGCGCGCTCGCCACCCTCAAGGCGGGCGGCGCGGCGGTCGGCTGGGGCCTGCAGTTCCAGTACCCGGCCTTCATCCTCGCGATGGCGGCGGTCGTCACGCTGTTCGCGGCTAATCTCTGGGGCCTGTTCGCCATTCCGCTGCCGGCCGCGCTCGGCAGTTTCGTCGCGCGCGGTGGGGGTGAGACGGGGCTCGCCGCCCATTTCCTGTCCGGCGCCTTCGCCACCTTGCTCGCCACACCGTGTTCGGCGCCGTTCCTCGGTACGGCCGTTGGCTTCGCCCTGGCACGTGGCGCCGGCGAGATCTACGCGGTGTTTGCGGCGCTGGCCGTCGGCATGGCGGTGCCCTACCTCGCCGTCGCGGCACTGCCGGCGCTGGCCACGCGCCTGCCACGCCCGGGCCGCTGGATGGTTGGGCTGCGCGCGCTGCTGGGCGTGGCGCTGGCCGGCACGGCCGTCTGGTTGCTGTGGGTGCTTGCCGCGCAGGTCTCGCCAGCCGCCGCGCTTGTCGCGGGCGCGTTGCTGGCCGTCGCGGTGGCGCTGTTGGCGGTGTGCGCGCGCGCGGGCGGATGGCTGCGCCCGGCGCTGGCGGGCGCGGCGGCCGTGGCCGTTGCGCTGGCGCTGGCCTCCCCGGCGCTGGTGCCGGGAAGGGCGGATATCCGCCCGCTGGCGACCGAAAGCGATACAGTCCGCTGGCAGTCCTTCGACGAGGCCGCGATCCCGGCGCTGGTGGCGCGCGGCGAGACGGTGTTCGTCGATGTCACGGCCGACTGGTGCATTACCTGCCTCGTCAACAAGCGGCGCGTGCTGGACGACCCGGCGGTGGCGGCGCTGCTGGTGCGGCCTGGCACCGTGGCGATGCGCGCCGACTGGACGCGCCCGGATCCGGCGATCTCGCGCTTCCTCGCCCGTTTCGGGCGCTACGGCATCCCCTTCAACGTGGTGTTCGGGCCCGACGATCCTTCCGGCGTCGCCTTGCCCGAACTGCTCGGGCGGGCTGCCGTCTTGGACGCTCTCGCGGCGGCCGACCGCAGCGCCACGATCGCGGGACGTTGAGGGGCGGGCTCGACTTCCCGCCCCGCTTGTCCCATCTTTCCGGCCACCGGGCGACCGCGGTACCAGCCGCCGGCCGCACACCGGACGAAACAGCAACACAGGGGAAGAGAGCATGGCGATCAGCGTGGGCAGCAAGGTGCCGTCGGCGACGCTGCAGAAGAAAACCGCCGAAGGCGTCCAGCAGGTCACCACAGACGACCTGTTCAAGGGCAAGAAGGTGGTGGTGTTCGCGGTGCCGGGCGCCTTCACCCCGACCTGCTCGGCCAAGCACCTGCCGGGCTTCGTGCAGAACGCCGCCGCGCTCAAGGGCAAAGGCGTCGACACCATCGCCTGCATCTCCGTCAACGACGCCTTCGTGATGGAAGCCTGGGGCAAGGACCAGAAGGCCGACGGCAAGGTCGAGATGCTGGCGGACGGTTCGGCCGCCTTCGCCAAGGCTCTGGGCCTCGACCTCGACCTCACCGCGCGCGGCATGGGCGTGCGCGCCAAGCGCTTCGCCATGATCGTCGAGGACGGCACGGTCAAGCAGCTCCTCGTCGAGCCGAACCCCGGCGAGCTGGTCGAGTCCTCGGCCGAGAACGTGCTGAGCAAGCTGTAGTCGCGCCGACGCCTCATCCTTAGCCCTTCGAGACGCCGCCTCACGGCGGCTCCTCAGGGTGAGGAGGCTCAGGATGAGGCTTTGCCGGTAACCACGTTGCGGGGCCGCCTCACCCTGAGCTTGTCGAAGGGCGAGGCGGCCTTTCGCGCTACTGCGACAGCAGAGAGTAGCGCATGTCGGCGGCGCGGCACTCGGCCTCGGGCAGGCCGCGTTCCTTGCGCACCATGTTGATGCCCAGCACAATCGAGCCCATCTTGTAGTAGGCGTGGCGGCGGGTCATGCCCTCGCGCCCCATGCCGCAGTCGCTGGTCAGCACCAGCCGCTCGGCCGGGATGTGCTTGAGCGCGCGGCGGATCATGTCGGCCAGTTCCTCGGGCCGCTCGACCAGCAGCGTGTGGTGGTCGACGACGCCGATCGCCACCTTCTGCTGCTTGATGTGCTTGCCGAAGCCCTCGAGGTCGATGCCGCCGGAGGCGCAGTTCTCGAAGGTGATGACGTCGGCGTCGAGATTCGCCATTTCCTCCAGCGCCGGGCCGTAGCTCTGCACTTGCGATAACATGCGCTGCTGGGCGTGGTTGCCCCAGCAGGAGTGACACCACACCTCGCATTTGGCGAGCAGGCCGCGCACGGTGTTGTTGCACACGTCGCGCATGAAGCCGGCGTTGAGCGGGCCGCCGGAAAGGCCGCGGATGGCCATCAGGTGAACCTGAGGTTACTCCATCTGGATGATCTTGCAGCCGGCGTCGGCCAGCGCGTGCAGCTCCTCGTTGATGGCGTCCGACAGAGCCATGATGCGGGCGCGCGGATCGTTGTAGTAGCTGTCGCGCACGGTCAGCCCCAGCAACTCCAGCGTGATGGTGCCGAACTTGACCGGCTTCGCCGTCAGGCGCTGGGCGTATTTACAGATCTCGGTGTATTGCAGCCTTCCGCGCCCGACCGGCCCGGAGATGGAGGGATAGACGCGCGTCTCGGCCATGTCGCGCAAGATGTGGCCGCGCGGGTAGGGCACTCCGCCGGAACCCTTCATCAAGGCGAGATCGGACAGGTCGAATCCCGTCATGTGCCGCATCGGATAGGTAAACCAGATTTGCCCGGTGACCTCCTCGTCGAAGCGGCAATCGCCGTCGGTGACGATGTCTAGGCCGGCCAGTTCCTGGTCGCGCAAATAGCAGCCGAGCGCGTCCGGGTACTGCTCGCGACAGCGCGCGTCGACCAGAGAGTCGACGAAGCCGCGACTGACTAGATGCTCGGTGTACCAGCTCGGCCGCGGCAGCGATCCGACGATCGATGTCGGCAGTACGATATCGGCGGTAACCGTGTACATGCGCGTTCCTCCCCCATGCGCGGCCGATCCGCCGGCTACCGGCCGGCGGGAGGCCGTCGTCGTTTCAGCCCGGGAACTCGGTGTCGAATTCCTTGCTGATCGCGTGCCCCCTCTCGGCGCTGAAGCCACCGCCGGCCGCGAGTTGGCGGATGGTGCGGAAATAGTTCTACTGCCCGCCCGGCAGTGACCAGTCGAGCATCTTGCCTGGCTTCTTGCCGACGTTCTTGAAGGTGTGGACCGTGTTGGCCGGGATGAACATCAGCGTGCCGGAGCGGACCCGCGACTTAATCTCGCCGACCTGCACGTCCCAGGTGCCCTCGACGACATACACGTACCCGTCGCGGTCGCGATGGAAATGCGGCGGCGGGCCCTCGCCCGGCTTCAGTGTTGCCACGATGGCGGCGAAGGCGCCGTTGGCCTCCTCGCTCGTCAGCACGATGCGCATGTCGAGGCCGAAGGGCTTGATGCCCTCGCCCTGCTCCGGCGTGACGATGCGCGGGGCCGGCGCGGCGACGGCCTTGCGGCGTGCGGCCGGTGCGGCGCGGCGCGTCGTCGTCTTGCGTTTGGCCGTCGTACTGGAGGGCCTGGGCTATGGCTTGCGCTTGGCAGGGATATTAGTCTTGGCGGGCATGGCGGAAATCCTCCCCGGTCGGACGCCGCGGCCCGGTTCGTCGGGCGAGGACATCGTGGCGGGGAACTCTAGCAGCGAGGGTTCTGCCGGCCTAGGCGTGGGCAGCCCCACTCCGCGCCGCGCGGGCGGCGGCGCTGGCCAGCTGGTCGACGCGCTCGTTCTCGGGATGGCCGTCATGGCCGCGCACCCAGCGCCAGTCGATGGTATGCGGCTCGGCGGCGGCCTCGAGGCGCTGCCACAGATCGACGTTCTTCACCGGCTTGCGGTCGGCGGTGCGCCAGCCATTGGCCTTCCAGCCGCGGATCCAGCGCGTGATGCCGTCGCGCACATAGGTACTGTCGGTCCACAGCGTCACCCTGGCCGCGCGTTTCAGCGCCTCTAACCCGGCGATGGCGGCCGTCAGCTCCATGCGGTTGTTGGTCGTCAGGGGCTCGCCGCCGCTGAGTTCGCGCTCATGGCCACCGGTGCGCAGCAGAACGCCCCAGCCGCCCGGACCCGGATTGCCGAGGCAGGCCCCGTCGGTGAAGATCTCGACCTTCGCCGGCGGCAGCGTCGCGATGATCATGCCGCCCAGTCCAGACCGTAGGCGGCCGGGTTGCCCGCGCTGCGGTGGAAGCGCAGCTTGCGGACGTATTCCAACGGGTTCTTCGGCCGCACGAATGCGCCCTCCGGGTGATTGAGCCAGTCATAGAGGCGCGTCAGCAGGAAACGCAGCGCCGCCCCGCGCGCCAGTACTGGCAGGGCCGCCACCTCCGCCGGGGTGAAGTCGCGCACCTGGCGGTAGCCCGACAGCAACTGGCGCGCCTTGGTGACGTTGAAACTGTCGTCCGGCTCGAAGCACCAGGCGTTGAGGCAGATCGCCACGTCGTAGGCGAAAAGGTCGTTGCAGGCGAAGTAGAAGTCGATCAGCCCCGACAGCCGGTCGCCGAGGAAGAACACATTGTCGGGAAACAAATCGGCATGGATCACGCCGGCCGGCAAGTCGGCTGGCCAGCGTTCGGCGAGCGCGGCAAGCTCGCTCACGACGAAGCGGCCGAGGCCAGGCTCGACCTCGTCGGCGCGCCCCGCCGTGGCCTCGGCGAGGTGCCGCCAGCCGTCGACCGACAAATCGTTGGCGCGGTGCATCGCGAAGTCGCGGCCGGCGAGGTGGAGGCCGGCGAGGGCGGCACCCAGCGCGGCGCACTGGCGCGGTTGCACGCGCCGCGGCCACATGCCGGACAAGAAGGTAACGATCGCCGCCGGCTTGCCGGCGAGTTGCCGCAGCGCCACGCCGTCGCGCGCCCGCACCGGCGTCGGGCAGGAGATGCCGGCGGCGGCGAGGTGCTCCATCAGGCCGATGAAGAAGGGCAGGTCGCCCGGCCGCACGCGCTTCTCGTAGAGGGTGAGGATGTAGCTCATCGGCGCTGCGGCGCCCGATGGCAGCGCCTGCAGCAGGAAATTGGAGTTCTCCACGCCCTCGGCGATGCCCTTGATCGCGGCGATCTCGCCGATGTCGTAGGCGGCGACGAAGTCGCGCAGTTCGTCGTCGGCGACCTCGGTATAGACGGCCATGGCGCGGTGATCCGGTCAGGCCACGATGGTGCGTGGCAGGTCGAAGCGCACATCCTCGCGCGCCACCTCTACGGTATCGACCGTCAGCGTGAAACGCTCGCTGCAAGCGGCAAGGAATTCCTCGACCAGGATTTCGGGCGCCGAGGCGCCGGCGCTGATGCCGAGTGCCCGACAGCCGGCGAGGCGAGCCCAATCCATCTGGTCGGCGCGCTCGACCAGCAGGGCGTCGCGCGCGCCGGTGCGCCGGGCCACCTCTACCAGGCGGTTGGAATTGGACGAGTTCGACGCGCCGATGACGACGACGATCTCGGCGCGCGCGGCGATGGCCTTCACTGCCGCCTGCCGGTTGGTGGTGGCGTAGCAGATGTCCTCGCGCCTCGGCCCAGCGATGGACGGGAAGCGCCGTCGCAGCGCCGCGACCACCTCGGCCGTGTCGTCGACCGACAGCGTCGTCTGGGTGACGAAGCCGAGCCGGCCCGGATCGGCGACTTCGAGCCGGTCGACATCGGCGACGGTCTCGACCAGCAGCACCGCGCCGTCGGGCAATTGTCCCATGGTGCCGACGACCTCGGGATGGCCGGCATGGCCGATCATGATCAACTGATGGCCGGCCTCGTGGTGCCGGGCGGCCTCGCGATGCACCTTGCTGACCAGCGGGCAGGTGGCGTCCAGCCAGGCAAGGCCACGCGCCGTCGCTTCCTGCGGCACCGATTTCGGCACGCCATGGGCAGAGAAGATGACGTGCGCGCCGTCGGGCACTTCGTCGAGTTCTTCGACGAACACCGCGCCTTGCCGCTCCATCGCCTCGACCACGGTGCGGTTGTGGACGATATCGTGCCGCACAAAGACCGGTGCGCCCCAGCGCTTCAGGGCCAGTTCGACGATCTGGATCGCGCGATCGACCCCGGCGCAGAAGCCGCGCGGCGCGGCGAGATAGACGGTCAGAGGGGGCCTGTTCATGCGGTTCCGCAGGTGCTGTTCCGGGGCCGCGGCCTTGTTCGCGCCCGGGCGCTCCTCTAAGGTCGGCGCCGACGTTACCCGCGGATGGCGAGGGCGGGCCGGCTACGGCCCGTCATAACGCAGTCGTCCATCGCGCGGCAAGGAGCGGAGAGGGTTTTGGCGGAGCCAGTGGTCATAGCCGCGCGCGAGCCGATCGAGGTCGAGGTCGAAGCCGGCCGGCGCTACCGGTGGTGCGCCTGCGGGCGAAGCGCGACCCAGCCATTCTGCGACGATACGCACAAGGGAACGGGCATCTCGCCGATGATGTATGTGGCGAAAACGACCGAAAAACTCTGGTTCTGCCGCTGCAAGCACAGCAGCGACAAGCCGTTCTGCGACGGCACCCACAACACCCTGTGAGCGAACGCCCCTCCGTGCCTTCACGCATCGCCATCCTGCTGGCCGTGCTGGCCGCCACCATCCTTGCCGCCGGCTGCAACCAGACAAGGCGCCAGCCGCCGGCCTGTCCGGCCATCGTCGTGGTCGGCGAGACCGCCAAGCTAACGCAGTTCCGCCCCGGCGCGGGCCGTGACCTGACCGACGTCGTCGCCGAGGGACGCATCGATCGCTTCGACGGCTTCTGCGAGACCGACCGCAACCGCGACGGCACCGGCGAGGTCAGAGTCGAGCTGCAGGTCTTCGTCGTCATCGCGCGCGGGCCGGCCAACACCACGCGGACCGCCAGCTACGAGTATTTCGTCGCCATCGCCGACAAATCCGAGCGCATCCTAGCCAAGCAGACTTTCAGCGCCGATGTCGCCTTCGAGGGCAACCGCAACCGCCTGAAGGCGTTCGAGACGCTCGAGCAGAAAATCCCCCTGGCTGTCAGTCAGGACGGCGGTGCCTTCACCGTCTATATCGGCTTCCAGCTCACCCCGGACCAGCTCTCCTACAACCGCGCCAAGACGCGCTGACGGCCGTGCGGCGGTCGTGCGATTGACAAGCCGGGACCGCCCGCTAGTCTAGCTGTGCGGTGTCGCCGAGTCTCGCGACGAGGCGGTGCTGCGGCACAGTCAGTCGATCCCAGCGGGAGAGATCGCGCGGTCCCGCGCGGCGCCGAAGGAGCAACCGGCCCCGGAAACTCTCAGGCAAACGGACCGCTGGGGGATGACACTCTGGAAAGCAGACGCGGCAGCACACCGCCGCGTCTCACCGAAGGGGTAAGCCGGCCGTCGCGCTCGCGCGCGGCGACGGTCAATTCTCTCAGGTCGGATGACAGAGCGGGGCGGTCTTGCGGGCGCGAAGTCGTTGCGCGTGCAGGGCCGAATCCGAACCCCGAACCGGAGGGCCAGATGGGCACCGCCGCGTCGTCCGCTTCTGGCCCCCTGCAGACACCGCTGCATGCCCTGCACCGCGAACGCGGGGCGCGGCTGGTGCCGTTCGCCGGCTACGAGATGCCGGTGCAGTATCCCGCCGGCATCATCGCCGAACATCGCCACACGCGCGGCGCGGCGTCGCTGTTCGACGTCTCGTATATGGGCCAGGCGACGCTGCGCGCGGCGGCTGGCCACGATGCGGCGACTGTATTCGAGCGGCTGGTGCCCGGCGATATCGTCGGCCTGGCACCGGGCCAGATGCGCTACACGCTGCTGCTCGCGCCGGATGGCGGCATCCGCGACGATCTGATGGCGATGCGTGCCGCCGACAGCGCGACGGACCTCCTGCACCTCGTCGTCAACGCCGGCACCAAGGATACCGACGTCGCCCACATGTCCGCCGCGCTCGGCGGCCGTGCGACGGTCGAACGCCACGACGATCGCGCGCTGCTCGCTCTGCAGGGGCCGCAGGCGGCGGCGGTGATGGCGCGGCTGGCGCCCGATGCGGCGGCACTGCGCTTTATGCACGGGGCACCGGTGGCGGTCGCCGGCTTCCCGTGCCTGGTGATGCGGTCGGGCTATACCGGCGAAGACGGTTTCGAGATTTCTGTCGCCGACGACGCGGCAGAGGCGCTGGCACGGCGCCTGTTGGCCGAGCCCGAGGTGGCGCCCGCCGGGCTCGGCGCGCGCGACTCGCTGCGCCTCGAGGCCGGGCTCTGCCTCTACGGCCACGACATCGACCGCACGACCGGCCCGGTGGAAGCGGGCCTCGCCTGGACCATCGCGAAGCGGCGCCGCGCGGCGGCCGACTTTCCAGGCGCCGCGCCGATCCTGGCAGCCCTCGTCAGCGGTTCGGCGCGCCGCCGCGTCGGCCTGCGTCCCGAAGGGCGCCAGCCTGTGCGCGAGGGCGCCGACATCCTCGACGCCGCCGGCGATGTCGTCGGCCGCGTGACCAGCGGCGGCTGGTCGCCGACGCTCGATGCGCCGATCGCCATGGGCTATGTCGCCGCCGGGCATGCCGCGCCCGGCACGTCCCTCGCCGTCACCATGCGCGGCAAGGCGGTCGCCTGCGCCATCGCCGCGCTGCCCTTCGTTGTGCCCAACTATCGCCGCTGACCTCCGGAGATCGCGATGAGTGCCGTCAGATTCACTGAAGACCACGAATGGATTCGGACCGAGGGCGATGTCGCCACGGTCGGCATCACCGACTACGCCCAGCAGCAGCTGGGCGACGTCGTCTATGTTGAACTGCCGCAGCCGGGCCGCGCGCTGGCGAGGGGCGACGAGGCGGCCGTGGTCGAATCGGTGAAGGCGGCGGCGGAGGTCTACGCCCCGGTCGACGGCGAGGTGGTGGAGGCCAATGGCGCGCTCGAGGGCGATCCTGGCCTCGTCAACCGCGCCGCGCAGGCCGAGGGCTGGTTCTTCAGGGTGAAGCTCGCCAGCCCCGCCCAGCTCGACGCGCTGATGGACGAGGCCGGCTACGCGAAATTCGTCGAGGGACTGTGAGCATGCGCTATTTGCCGCTCACCGATGCCGACCGCGCGGCCATGCTGGCGAGGATCGGCGCGCCCTCGGTCGACGCCCTGTTCGATGCCATTCCGGCCGGGCAGCGCTTCGCCGGCACCTTCGACCTGCCCGACCACCAGGGCGAGCTGGCGGTCGAGCGCCGCATCGCCGCCTATGCGCGCGGCAACATCGCGGCCGGCGACGTGCCGTCCTTTCTCGGTGCCGGCGCTTACCGCCATCACGTGCCGGCGGCGGTCGACCACCTGATCCAGCGCGGCGAGTTTCTGACCGCCTACACGCCCTACCAGCCGGAGATCAGCCAGGGCACGCTGCAGGCTCTGTTCGAGTTCCAGACCCAGGTGGCGCTGCTCACCGGCATGGAGGTGGCCAACGCCTCGATGTACGACGGCGCCAACGCCTGCGCCGAGGCCGTGCTGATGGCTCGCCGCGTGACCGGCCGTAACCGCGCTGTCCTGTCCGGCAACCTGCATCCGCACTGGCGCGACGCGGTGGTGACACTGGCGCGCTGGCTCGATTTCGAGATCGTCGTCCTGCCGCCGGAGCCGGCGGGCGGCGAAGACCTCGTTGCCGCCGTCGATTCCGGAACGGCCTGCATCGTGGTGCAAAATCCTGACGCCTTCGGCCATCTCGCCGACCTCTCTCCGCTGGCTGAAGCCTGTCATGCGGCTGGCGCTCTTCTGGTTGGCGCCGTGACTGAGGTGGTCTCTCTTGGCGCCGTCGAATCGCCCGGCGAGATGGGCGCCGACATTGTCGTTGCCGAAGGGCAGGGGCTCGGCAATGCGCTGATGTTCGGCGGCCCCTATCTCGGCCTGTTCGCCACGCGGCAGAAATTCGTTCGCCAGATGCCCGGCCGCGTCGCTGGCCAGACGGTCGACACCGATGGGCGGCGCGGCTTCGTGCTGACCTTGTCGACGCGCGAGCAGCATATCCGCCGCGAGAAGGCGACATCGAACATCTGCACCAATTCCGGCCTCTGCGCGATGGCCTTCTCCATCCACCTCGCCCTGCTCGGCGAACAGGGGCTGACCGGTCTCGCCGCGCTCAACCATGTGACGGCCATCCGTACGGCCGACCGGCTGGCCGCCCTGCCGGGCGTGCGCGTGCTGCCCCGGGCCTTCTTCAACGAGTTCGCGCTGCGCCTGCCGCGCCCGTCGGCACCGGTGGTCGAGCGTTTGGCCGGGCAGGGCGTGCTGGCCGGCGTGCCGGGAGCGCGCCTGTGGCCGGAGCGGCCGGAGCTTGCCGACATCCTGCTGGTGGCAGCTACCGAGGTGACGACGGACGAGGATATCGAGGCGCTCGCCGGCGGCCTCGCGGAGGCGCTCGCATGACCCATTCCACCGATCTTGCCCGCGTCCGAGCCGTTCCGGAGGCGGTACCGTTAGCAAGCGTCAACGGCCATCGCGGCCTCGCGCACGAAGAGCCGCTGCTGTTCGAGCGCGACAATCCCGGCGCCGTCGGCGTCGACCTGCCGCCGGCACCGAAGGTGACGCCGCGCCTCGGCACGGTGGCGCGGCGCGGTCCCATCGGCCTGCCGTCGCTGTCGGAGCCGGATGTGGTGCGCCACTACACGCGCCTGTCGCGGCAGAACGCGGCGATCGACACAAACACCTATCCGCTCGGCTCCTGCACCATGAAGCACAACCCGCGCCTCAATGAGCGGCTGGCGCGGCTTCCCGGACTCGCCGGGCTGCATCCGCTGCAGCCGGTCTCCACGGTGCAGGGCGCGCTCGAACTGATCGAGGAAGTTGCGCGCTGGCTGCGCGAACTCACCGGCATTCCGGTGGTGGCGATGTCGCCCGGCGCTGGCGCGCATGGCGAGCTGTGCGGCATGATGACAATCCGCGCCGCCCTCGATGCGTGCGGCGATGCGGCGCGGCGGCGCGTGCTGGTGCCGGAGTCAGCGCATGGCACCAATCCGGCGACCGCGGCGATGTGCGGCTTCACGATAGATCCGGTGCCGGACGACGGCACCGGCCGCGTCGACCTTGCCGCCTTCGTTGCCAAGCTGGGGCCGGACGTGGCGGCGGTGATGATCACCAACCCCAACACCTGCGGCCTCTACGAGACCGACATCGCCGAACTCGGCCGCAAGGTGCACGCGGCCGGCGGCTACCTCTACTGCGACGGCGCCAATTTCAACGCCATCGTCGGCCGCGTGCGGCCCGGCGACCTCGGCATCGACTGCATGCATCTCAACCTGCACAAGACCTTCTCGACGCCGCATGGCGGCGGCGGGCCGGGCGCCGGGCCGGTGGTGCTGTCGGCGGCGCTCGCCGAGTTCGCGCCGCTGCCTTGGATCGTCGCCGACGGCGAGGGGTTGCGGCTGGTTGAGCACGCCGGCGACGCGGCCGCACGGGGCCATCATCCGATCGGCCGCCTCAAGGGCTTCCACGGCCAGATGGGCATGTTCGTGCGCGCACTAGCCTACATGCTGTCGCATGGCGGGGACGGGCTGCGGCAGGTCTCGGGCGATGCCGTGCTGTCGGCGAACTACGTGCGGGCCGCGCTGATGGATCGCATGACGGTCGCCTTCCCCGGTACCTGCATGCACGAATGCCTGTTCGACGACCGCTTCCTCGCCGGCACGGGCGTCACCACGCTCGACTTCGCCAAGGCGATGATCGACGAGGGTATCCATCCGATGACCATGTACTTCCCGCTCATCGTCCACGGCGCATTCCTTGTCGAGCCGACAGAGACGGAGTCGAAGGCCGCGCTGGACGAGTTGATCGCGGTGATGGCGGACCTCGCCGACGCCGCGAAGGCGGGGGACACCGCACGCTTCACCGAAGCGCCCCGCCATGCGCCGCGCCGCCGCCTCGACGAGACGACGGCCGCCCGCCGCCCGGTGCTGCGCTGGACGCCACCCGCCGACACGGCGCAGGCGGCGGAGTGAGAAGTAGTTGATCCCCCCTCCCCCGCGCAGCGGGGGAGGGGGGAGGTGGGGGTGCGGCGAGGCGCACGGTGCCGGCTACCGGCATGGGGGTGACACCCCATCCCGGCCTCCCCCGCTACGCGAGGGAGGAGTGATCCGGTGGAGGAGAGGGGGCCTTAATTCAGCCGGCGCGGCAATTCGCCGATGGCCTTGTCGATCAGGGCCGTGCCCTTGGCGCCGGCCGAATCCTCGGCCAGCAGCTTCGCCGTCGCGGCGATGGCGAGGTCGACGGCGGCGTCGCGCACCGTCCTGGTCGCCTCGGCCTCGGCGCGCGCGATGGTGTCGAGTGCCTGCTGTTCGCGCCGCGCCATGGCCTGGGCGGTGCGCTCGGCGGCCTGGGTCTCGATGCGTCGGGCTTCCTCGCGTGCCGCTTCCACGATGGCCTCGGCCTCGCGCGCGGCCTCGCGCTGACGGCGCTGGGTGTCGGCGAGCAGCGCCAGCGCGTCCTCGCGCAGCCGCTGGGCCTCGTTGAGCTCGTTGCGGATCGCGTTGGCGTGGCTGTCGAGCGTGCCCGACAGGGCGCGCCACACCGGCTTGGCTATCGCTACCACGAGCACCAGCAGCGCCAGGGCGACGAAGAATTCTGGCCCGAAGAAGGTCTCGTCGTGCGTCGCCTCGCGGGCAGCGACGGCGGGCAGGGCAGCGGCGGCCATCAGCGCCGCGGCTGCGAGGGCGTTCCAGATCATCCGCCACCTGCCTGGCGGGCACCATGGACGGCGGCGGCGACGCGCGCGCCATCGGGGGCGTCGCCGCCGAGACGCTGCGTCGCGGCGCTGGCCAGTTCCTGCGCTACGCTGTCGAGGGCGCCGAGCGCCTGCGCGCGGGCGCCGGCGATGCGGCTGGCAGCGGCGGCTGCGTCGGCGGCGAGGCGGCCGCCCAGCTCCGTCATGCGGCGCTGGGCTTTGGCCGCTGCCCGCGCGGCCGCGCGGCGCAGCTCCTCCTGGGCGCGCGAGCCGGCTTCGCCCAGTTCGAGCTCATAGCTGGCCAGCGCCGCATCGGCGTCGGCCTTCAGCGCCGCGGCCCGTTCGAGGTCGCTTTCGACCTGCTTTTGACGGATCTCCTTAAGCTCGTTGAGGCGCGGCAACGCATAGCGCCACGCCACCACGAAGACGATCGCGAAGGATATGACGAGCCAGAAGATCTGGCTGGAGAAGGTCGTTACGTCGAACTGTGGCATGGCACCCGCTCTTCATGTGCCGGGCCGGATGTTCCGCGCGGCGCGCGGCCCTTCCGGCCAGATCACGATCCTGTCGCACTCCCGCTCAGACGGGCGGTGTCGTGGCCAGGATGATGAAGCCCATGATCAGTGCGAACAGCGCGATGGCTTCCGTCACGGCGAAGCCGATCCAGATGAAGGCGCCGATCTCGCCCTTCGAGGCGGGGTTGCGCGCGATCGCGGTGATGTAGCTCGCCCAGATCTGGCCGACGCCGATGCCGGCGCCGATCATGCCGATCGCGGCGAGGCCTGCGCCGATGAGCTTGCCCAGCTCGACTGCGGCAGCAACGTCCATATCAGAAGCCTCCGGTTGAACGATTCGAGTTGTTGGTCAGTGCAGATGCAGCGCGTCGTTGAGATAGACGCAGGTGAGGATGGCGAAGACGTAGGCCTGGATCACCGCGATCATCAACTCGAGACCGGTGATGGCGATGAGGAAGGCGAAGGGGATGACACCAGGCACGATGAAGAAGCTGCCGAGCGCGATGACGCCTCCGCCGATGACCTTCAGCAGCACATGGCCGACCGTCATGTTGGCGAACAGTCGCACAGACAGGCTGATCGGCCGCGAGAAGTAGGAGATGATCTCGATCGGGATCAGCAGCGGCGCCGAGACCAGCGGCGCGCCATGCGGGAAGAACAGCGAGAAGAAGTGCAGGCCGTGCTTGACGATGCCGATGATCGTCACGCCGACGAAGATGAAGGCGGAGATCGCGAAGGTGACGGCGAGGTGGCTGGTGAAGGTGAAGGCGCCGGGGATCAGCCCGATCAGATTGCCGAACAGGATGAACATGAACAGCGCGAAGATGAACGGGAAATACGGTCGTCCGGACGAGCCGACATTGTCGCGCACCATCGCGCCAACGACGTTGTAGAGGTATTCGAGGGCGCTCTGCAGGCGGCCTGGCACCAGCGCGCGGCGCTGCGATCCGGCGATGAGGAAGGCGCTGACGACGCCGGCAGAGATCATCATCCACAGTGAGGAGTTGGTGAACGACACGTCCACGCCGCCGATTTCCATCGGCGCGATCGGCTTGATCGTGAACTGCTCGAGCTGACTCGCCACCTGGACCGACTCCGTGACAGCGCACCGCCGCCCACCGGCGACCGCGCTATTCTCTCGTTTCGGACCGGTCTGCCTGGTTGGCCGTGCGGATGACGTTCATCAGTCCCGCGACGAAACCCAGCACAGCGAACGCGACGGTCCCCCAGGGCCGCATGCCCAACCACCAATCGAGCGCCCAGCCGATCCCGACACCGAGGCCGACGCCCGCGACCAGATCGACCACCACCTTGGCTCCGACGCCCATTCCTGCGGCAATACCGCCACGGGGGCGTTCTGGTTTCTCGGCGGGACGTCGACCCTGCGCCGCTTTCAGCCGGGCGGCGAGACGATCGTGCCGGTCGGTTGTCTCGCGGTCATCCATCGCCCGCGAATCCTCCCTTTCCGGCACGCTGTCCCAGCGAAAGCGGCGGCACCGTATAGTCCACCAAAATGCAAGTCAAGGCGCCATTCCGCACATGCGAAGGCGGGGAATGGTGTTTTCGATTCAAGGGTTTGCCTAGGCAGTCGCGCGCAACTCCTCGGCCCGTGCGAGGTCGACGGAAACGAGCTGGCTGACGCCGCGCTCGGGCATGGTTACGCCGTAGAGCCGGTCCATGCGGGCCATGGTCAGGCGGTGATGGGTGACCAGCAGGAAGCGTGTCCTGCCGTCGCGCGCGATATTGGACAGCAGGCTGCAGAAACGGTCGACATTGGCGTCGTCGAGCGGGGCGTCGACCTCGTCCAGCACGCAGATCGGCGCCGGATTGGTGAGGAAGACGCCGAACAGCAGGGCAACCGCCGTCAGCGCCTGCTCGCCGCCCGACAGCAGCGACAGGCTCTGCAGCTTCTTGCCCGGCGGGCTGGCGTAGATTTCGAGGCCGGCCTCCAGCGGGTCTTCCGACTCGGTCAGCGCGAGATGGGCGTGGCCGCCGCCGAACAGCCGCTCGAACAGGTCGCGGAAATGCTTGTCGACCTCGGTGAAGGAGGCAACGAGGCGCTGCCGGGCCTCGCGGTTGAGTGTCGAGATCCCCTGGCGCAGGCGCGCGATGGCCGCCGTCAGATCCTCGCGCTCGGCGCGCATGGTGGCGATCTGCTCGTCGAGCGTCGTCGCCTCGTCCTCGGCGCGCAGGTTCACCGGCCCCATCGATTCGCGCTCGCGCTGCAGGCGCTCGAAGCGGGAGACGGCGTCGGGCAGGGCCGGCAGTTCGGTGCCCTCCTCGATGCCGCCGGCCGCCAGTGCGCCTGCCGGCGGGCAGTCGAGCCGCTCGGCGATGCGCTCGCGCGCCTCGGCCAGCGCGCGGGTCGCCTGGTTGGTGGCGGCGACGGCATGGGCCCGCGCCTCGCGAGCATCTGCCAGGATCGCCTCGGCGGCGCGCATCGCCTTGTCGGCCTCGGCGAAGGCGGTCTCGGTGGCGAGCACGGCATCGGCGGCCTCGCCGCGGGCGCGCTCGGCATTCGACAGTGCGTACATGAGACGGGCGTGGCGTTCGGCCAGGTCGGCCGGGCGGCCGGCCAGTTCGGCGCGCTCGGCGGCCAGCGCCGTCTCGCGCCCGACCAGCGCCTCGATGCGCTGCGCGGCGCCGTCGCGACGCTCGCGCCAGGAATTCTCCTCGCCGCCGAGCTGGCCGAGACGGCGGGCGCAGTCCTGCGCCTCGCGCACCAGCGCGTCGCTGGCCGCCTCGGCCTCGCGGCGGGCGTCGCGCGCGACGGCGAGGCGAGCGCGCGCGGCCTCGATCTCGGCTCGCAGCGCGTCGAGATCGGCGAGACCGTCGCGGCGGGCCTCGGCCTCGGCGAGGCGGGCGTCGACATCGGTGCCTTCCTCGGCGGCGCGGGCCTCGGCCTCGGCAAGGGCGCCGGCACGGGCGGCCTGGCCCGAGGCCTCGCGCTGCAGGTAATCGTGGCGGCTGCGCGCGAGGCCGAGTGCGGTGTCGGCATCGCGCCGCGCCGTGCGTGCGGTCCGCTCGGCGTCCAGTGCGGCAACGGCATTCGCCTCGGCCTCGGCCAGCGCGGCACCGGCGGTTTCGTTGAGGCGGGCGGCGGCAGCGACCTTGTCGGCGAGGGCCGCGAGGCGGTTGCGCTGGGCCAGCCGCACGGCGGCCTGGCCGTCTCCGCCGGCGGCGGCGGTGTAACCGTCCCAGCGCCACAGATCGCCGTCGCGCGTCACCAGACGCTGGCCTGGATGCAGCGATGGCACGAGCCGGTCGCCGGCCGCGCGGTCGGCGACGATGCCGGTGAAGGCCAGCACGCGGCCGAGCGGCCCGGCATTTGCGACATGCGCGGAAAGCGGCGTCGCCTCACCCGGCAGCGACGGTACGGCGTCGAGCGCGGGCAGGGTGCGCCAGTGGCGTGGCGCGGCGGCATCGGCCGGTGCGTCGAGGTCGTCGCCCAGCGCGGCGCCGAGGGCAGCTTCCCAGCCCGGCTCGACGGCAACGGTGTCGACCAGCGGCGGCCAGGCGGCGGTCGCCGCGCCGTCGCGCGCGCTGCCGAGCAGGGCTTCCAGCGCCGCCCGTTCGGCCGCGACCTTGCCGAGGCGCTGGGCCGTGGCGGCGCGGTCGGCGCGGGCCGCCTCGCGCGCGGCTTCGGCGTCGGCGCGGGCGTGTTCGGTGGCATCCAGCTCGACGCGCGCGCCGGTCAGCGCGGCGTCGGCGGCTTCCAGCGCAGCCTCGGCCTCGGCCAGCGCCGCCGGGTCGACGCCCTGTGCGGCGAGAGAGGCGCGTTCGCGCGCGATCTCGGCCAGCCGCGCGGCCAGCCGCTCGCGGCTGGTGTTGAGTTCGCCGAAGGCACGGTTGAGGGCGGCGCGCTCGGCCTCGGCCGCGGCGATGCGGCCAGCTATGGCGCTCGTCGCCGCCTCGGCGGCCTCGTTCGCCTGCACGCGCTCGGCGAGCCCCGTATCGGCGGCGGCCAGCCGCTCGGCTTCGCCGGCCTGTGCGGAGACGAGCCCTTCGCGCTCGCCGGCGAGGCGCTGAAGTGCAGCCTCGGCATCGGCGGCGAGTGCCCGCTCGCGGCCGAGATCCTGTGCCAGCTGCGCGGCGCGGGCGGTCGCCTGCGACGTCGCCTCGGCCAGCCGGCGCTCCTCGGCGTCGAGGTTGCCGCGCGCGATGGTCAGGCGCTGCAACTCGGCGGCGGCGCGCGCCTCCGTCTCGCGGCGCGGGGCGAGGCCGGTGGCCGTCTCCTCGCGCGCCGTCGTCGCCTGGCCGAGATTGCGGGTGGCCAGCGCCACCGCCTGTTCGGCCAGCGCCTGGTTGCGCTTGGCGTCCTGCTCGGCCTCGACGGCGCCGGTCCAGCGATGGTGAAGGACGATCGCCTCGGCGGCGCGCAGCAGGTCGGACAGCTTGCGGTAGCGGCGGGCCTGGCGGGCCTGGCGCTGCAGGCCCTGCAGCTGGACGTCGAGCGTCGCCAGCACGTCGTCGACGCGGGCGAGGTTGGTCTCGGCCGCGCGCAGGCGCAGTTCGGCCTCGTGGCGGCGCGAATGCAGGCCGGTGATGCCAGCTGCCTCCTCCAGCAGCAAGCGGCGGTCGGCCGGCTTGGCGGCGATCAGAGCCGCGACCCGGCCCTGGCTGACCAGCGCCGTCGAGCGAGCTCCGGTAGCCTGGTCGGCGAACAGCAGCTGCACGTCGCGGGCGCGCACCTCGCGGCCGTTCACGCGATAGGCCGAGCCGTGCGCGCGCTCGATGCGGCGGGCGATCTCGATCTCGGTCTCGCCGTTCCACTCGGCCGGGGCCGTGCGGTCGGCATTGTCTAGGCCGAGGATGACTTCGGCGATGTTGCGCGCCGGCCGGTCGGAAGTGCCGCCGAAGATCACGTCGTCCATCTCGCCGCCGCGCATCTGGCGGGCCGAGGTCTCGCCCATCACCCAGCGCAGCGCCTCGACTAGGTTCGATTTGCCGCAGCCGTTCGGCCCGACGATGCCGGTAAGACCCGGCCGGATGTCGAGTTCCGTGTTCTCCACGAACGACTTGAAGCCGGTGAGCTTGAGTTTGGTGAAATGCACGTCCTCAACCTCCGCTATGCGCTACACGCCACGCGCGATGCGCTAGCTGGCCTTGCGGCCGCGGAACACGAAGAATACCACGCCGGCCGACAGGGCCACGAGCACGGCGATGGCCGCCGCCCAGGCCCAAATCGGCATGCCGCCGTCGCTCATGGCCGCCGGCACGGTCGCCGGCGCCGTCGAGGCCGGGCCCGCGGGGGTGGCCGCCGGTGCCGCCGCGCCGGCCAGCATCGGCTCGATGATGGCGGCGAATTCGTCGATCGTCAGCGCGCCCGAGACGATGCGGCCGCCGATGACGAAGCTGGGCGTCGACTTGATCCCCTGCGCCGCCGCCGACTGGCGCATGGCCAACAACCCGTCGAGCAGCGGCTGGCTGGTCATGCAGGCTTCGAAAGCCCCTTCGTCGAGGCCGGCGAGGCGCGCTACCTGACCGAGGCCGCGCATCGGGTCGGGATCGCGCGCCCAAGTGTCCTGCGAGCGAAACAGGATGTTGAGCATGCCAAAATAGCGGTCGGGCGGCGCGCAGCGCGCCAGCAGCGAGCCGCGCAGCGCCACGCCGTCGAGCGGGAAGTCGAGGAAGATCAGCCGCACCAGGCCGGTGTCTATCCAGCGTTCCTTGAAGGCCGTCAGGGTATTGGCATGGAACTCGGCGCAGTGCAGGCAGGTCAGAGAGGCGTACTCGACGACCGTCAGCTTCGCGTCGGGACTGCCGAGCGAGCGGTCGGCCAGCGCCGCCTCGACGTCGACGGTCTGCGCCGCCGCCGGCAGCGCCGCCGCGAGGACAAATATCAACCCCAATGCTTGTAGAAAACGGGCCAAAAATCCCTCCCGGCCACAAGATGTTGCGGAGTATCGCTCCGCTGGTACGAGTCCACAAGCAAGCGCGTCGGCCAGACTGTGGATGACATGCGCAAGCTCAGGCGTCGTCGCGTTTCCGGGCGCGGGCCAGCACTCCCTCGCCGAGACGGCCGAGCGCCGCCCGCAGCTCGGGATCGCTCACCCCGTCGAGCCGCACGGCGAGCGCCGCCGCCGCCAGTGGGTCGGGTGCCGCTTCCGGCTTCGGGCGCGGCTTTGCCGCGGTCGGCGGGCCGTGATGGAAGGCCAGCCGCGCCACGGTCCGGTAGCCGAAGAAGGAGTTGATGCGCTCGATGACCTGCGGTGACAGATGCTGCAGTTCCAGCGCCAGCGGGCCGGTGACGCGCAGATGCAGGGTGCCGCCGGCGCCTTCCTGGCCGCGGGTGAGGCGCTGAGGGGCGCTCTCGGTCGCCAGCCGGGCGCCGACGATCTCGGGCCAGTGGCGGAAGATGTCGGCGCCGGACAGGCCGCGCCGCCGGCGCAGCGGCCTTGTTGCCGTGTCGAGCGCGGTGGCGACGGCGAGCAAGCCGCGCGCCGTCCGGGGCGCCGCCTCGCCGTTGCCGCTCTCCGTTCCAGCCATGGCGCCATGCTATGTCGGCGGGGCGATGGCGGCCAGACAAGACAGTGGTGAAGCGCGCGGCGAAAGTTGGCGGCGGGGCGCCCGACCCGGCGGCGCTGCTCGCCTGGTACGACCGTCATGCGCGTGTCCTCCCCTGGCGCGTGCCGCCGGCCGACGGCCGGGCGGGCGTGCGCGCCGAGCCCTATTTCGTCTGGCTGTCGGAAGTGATGCTGCAGCAGACGACGGTGGTGGCGGTCGGCCCCTATTTCCGCAAATTCGTCGAGCGCTGGCCGGGCGTCGCTGCCCTCGCTGCCGCGCCGTCGGAGGACGTGCTCGCCGCCTGGGCCGGCCTCGGCTACTACGCCCGCCCTCGCAACCTGAATGCCTGCGCGCGGGCCGTGGTGGCGCGGCATGGCGGGCGCTTTCCCGCCGACATCGCGGCGCTGCGCGCGCTGCCCGGAATCGGCGAGTACACCGCCGCCGCCGTCGCGGCGATTGCCTTCGACCTGCCGGCGGTGCCGGTCGACGGCGATGTCGAGCGGGTGGCGGCGCGCATCTTCGCGGTGGAGACGCCGCTGCCCGAGGCCAAGCTGGAGTTTGTGCGCTCGCCACGCGCCTCGCCCATGGCAAGCGCCACGGCGATCTCGCCCAGGCGCTGATGGACATCGCCACGACGATCTGCACGCCGCGCAAGCCGCGCTGCCTAGCCTGCCCGTGGCGCGACGATTGCGCGGCGCGCGCTGCCGGCCTCGCCGAGGATTTGCCGCGCCGCGCGGGCAGCGCAGCGCGCCGAGGGGCAACAGCTCGACGCCGCCGCGCTGGCCGCCACCCTCGACCCCTATTCCGAACGCGGCGGCGGCTACATCGAGACGCGGCACGCAATCTTGCGCGCCAACCGCCTGCAGCAGTTCG
>SHWB01000008.1 GCA_009691025.1 Alphaproteobacteria bacterium | reverse complement strand
ACACTGGATGCGAGCCGCTCAAAGACAAAGCGTCGAGGACAAACGGCGATACGTCGGCACGCTCGTCGACACCATACAGCCAGACGAATGCGCCAACTACTTCGTCAACGACTGATACGATTCAAATAAATCGTGAAACGGTCTAGTCGAGGACTGGCGTATCCTGACGGGTCACGTCGCGAACACCTTCACGCATTTCCATCTCGAACTGCGCGTCTCCGTCGCGCTAGTGCCGGTGGTGGCGCTGCCGGACGGCGCATGGATCATGCCGTACGCGCTCGGCGATGCCGGCCTGCCCTCGGTAATGAAGAAGATAGCGCGCCATGCACTGGCGCATGTGTGATCCATCAGGTTTCCTCTCCCAGTGGGAGAGGGCTTCCGGCGTTGGCGTCGCAGGGCGCGCAGAGGCCGAGACGCCTACGCCGGAAGGGTGAGGGGTTAGGGACGGCGGCCGTTTGGTGCCGTCTGTAACCCCTCACCCTTCCTGCCTAGGCTCGCTGCACTCGCCAAGTCGGAAAGCCCTCTCCCTCTGGGAGAGGAGTAAATGTTGGTTTCAGTTCAATTCCGCCCTCAACCTTTGGCGCAGCACGTCGATGGGGACGAGGCGCCCGCCCAGTTCGACGTGCCAGAAAGACCATCCATTGCAGGCCGGCGCGCCCTGCACCTCGGCGCCGATGCGGTGGATCGATCCGCGCGCCTCGGCGGAGACCAGCGTGCCGTCGGCGCGCACGCGCGCGGAGTGGCGCTTGCCGGGGCCGTACAGCACCTCGCCGGGCTGCAGCATGCCGCGCTCGACCAGCCAGCCGAAGGGGATGCGCGGCGCCTCGCGCTTCGACGGCGTGGCGACGAGGTCGATGTCGGCGGCCGGTTCGGTGGCCGCGATGCGGGCCTCGGCGATGTCGGCATAGGCCGCGTCGCGCTCGATGCCGATGTAATGGCGGCCGAGACGGCGGGCGACGGCGCCGGTCGTGCCGGTGCCGAAGAACGGGTCGAGCACCACCTCGCCCGGCCGCGTCGCGGCCAGCACGACGCGGTGCAGCAGCGCTTCCGGCTTCTGCGTCGGATGAGCCTTCTTGCCCTCGGCATCCTTCAGACGCTCGGCGCCGGTGCAGAGCGGAATCAGCCAGTCGCTGCGCATCTGCAGGTCCTCGTTGAGGCCCTTCATGGCGTCGTAGTTGAAGGTGTAGCGCGCATCCTGCGACTTCGACGCCCACAGCAGCGTCTCGTGCGCGTTGGTGAAGCGCCGGCCGCGGAAGTTCGGCATAGGGTTCGACTTGCGCCAGACGATGTCGTTGAGAATCCAGAAGCCGAGATCCTGCAGGATGGAGCCGACCCGGTAGATGTTGTGGTAGCTGCCGATGACCCACAGCGTGCCGTCGGGCTTCAGCGCGTGGCGGGCCGCGGAGAGCCAGTCGCGCGTGAATGCGTCGTAGGCGGCAAGGTCGGGAAAGCGGTCCCACGCCTCGTCGACGCCGTCGACGCGGCTGTTGTCGGGGCGCACGAGATCGCCCGCGAGCTGCAGGTTGTACGGCGGATCGGCGAACACCATGTCGATCCCGCCCGACGGCAGGGATCGCATGTGGTCCACGCAATCGCCGCGGAGAACGATGTCTCGCGGCGCGGCCGCAGCCGCGCGCGCCCGGCCAAGGGTGCGCATGACCGCAGACGATGACGGCGCGCGGACTCCGCGTCAACCAGTATTTTTGAATTCAATCAGTAGAGTCAGTCAGTTATGGTGGACTTCACATGTAGTATCGTAAGTTAGGCCCCGCGCGCCCGGGCGCGGTGCGCACCGGCGCGAAGCTGCGGCGGTGATGCGGTGTCGGGCCGAGGCGGCGCAGGGCCTCGACATGGGCGCGCGTGCCGTAGCCGACATTGGTTTCCCAGCCGTAATCCGGATGATCACGCGCCAGCGCGTGCATCATGGTATCGCGCGTCTGCTTGGCGACTATCGAGGCGGCGGCGATCGACAGCGAGATGCCGTCGCCGCCGATAACGAAGCGGCCCGGGCAGGGCAGGTCGGGCAGGAAATTACCGTCGACCAGGGCGAAGGCCGGAACGCCGGGCAGTGCGTCTACGGCGCGGCGCATGGCGAGCAGAGTGGCGCGCAGGATGTTGATGCAGTCGATCTCCTCGACGCTCGCCTGGCCGACGCCGATCAGCACCGTGCCGCGCGCCTCGGCGCGCCGCAGTCGCCGGTAGAGTCCGGCCCGCGCGGCCGGCGGCACCATCTTGGAATCGTCGAGGTCGGCGAAGCTCCGCGGCGTGCGGCCGAGCAGCACGACGGCGGCGGCGACGACCGGCCCGGCGAGCGGGCCGCGCCCGGATTCGTCGATGCCGGCAACGGGGCGCACGGGCGCCGCCAGTTCGAGCGCGAAGTCAGCCATCGCTGGCTTCCGGGGCGACGGGCAGCGTGCGCATGCTCCGCGCCGTCAGGATCAGCCGGCGGACGCGATCGAGCGCGGCGACGATGCCGCCGCCCAGTGGCCCGAAGGCGACGCGGAAGACGCGGCGGGCCGAGACGCGGTGCAGATCGGCGACGCGGGTGAGGCGGCGCACGGCGGCAAGCCAGGCGGCGGAGACGGCGAGCGACATCGCGGCCACCGTGACAACGATGCGGAACTCGTCGACCGTCAGCACCTCGCGCTGCACCGCGAGCCCGCCGAGCAGGAAGGAGAATTCGCCGACCTGCGCCAGCACCATCCCCGACAGCAGCGCAATGCCCCAGCCCTGGCGCAGCAGCCGCATGATGGTGACGTTGACGACCGTCTTCAGCACCGTCACCAGCAGCAGCAGTAACAGCACCAGCTTGATGTTCTCCCAGCGGAGGTCGAGGTAGATCAGCAGTCCGACCGAGAGGAAGAACACCATCAGCAGTTCGCTCTGGATAGGCAGCGTCGGCTCCAGAAGCACGGTGCGCAGATTGCTGTTGCCTATGGTGAGGCCGGCGAGGAAGGCGCCATATGCCGGAGACAGGCCGACCAGCCCGGCGATTGTCGCCGCGCCGAGGCAGGCGACGAGGCCGGCTCGCGGCGCGATGTCCGGATGAGCGGCGAGATATTCGTGGATCGGCAGGCTGACGCGACGGCGCCGCGACAGGAACAGGATGAGGGCGACCAGCAGGCCGACCGACAGCACGATGCGGAGGACGGCACCGTCATCGAAACTGCCAACCGCGACGACGTCGAGCACCAGTATCATCGGCACCACGGCGAGAACCTGGGCGATCATCACGCTGACCGTGATGCGGCAGGTGCGCGTGCGCAGCTCGCCGATATCCTCGAGGATCTTGATCGCCACCGCCGTCGAGGACAGGGCGATGACGAAGCCGAGCAGCAGCACGGCGGACAGCGGCCAGCCCATCACCTCGCCAACCAGCCACATCGCGCCGACGGCGCCGCCGACCTGCAGTGCCATCGTCGCCATGGCGATCTTCCACAGATGGCGGAAGGCGAGCAGCGACAATTCCATGCCGATTACGAAGAGCAGCAGCAGCACGCCCATCTTGGCCAGCAGGCCGATGCTGTCGACATCCTCGACGAGGCCGAAGCCGGACGGGCCCAGCACCACGCCCGCGACGATGTAGCCGACGATGGCCGGCTGATTCAGGCGCGCAAGGGCGAGGCCGCACATCACGGCGACGAGCGTGAAGACGGCGACGGGGATAAGACGGTCATGGCCGAACATGGCGCGCCGACGATAGCACGCGTGCCGGCGCGTCGTGGTGTGGCGATCCCGAAAGATCGTCATTGCGAGGAGGCGTGGCCGACGAAGCAAACCAGCGTGCCGGCAGGAAATCTAGATTGCTTTGCCTGCGGCTCGCAATGACGCAGCGAAACTACAGCAGCGACAGTTGCCGCGTATAGGCGGCGGGCGGCCGGAACAGGCCGGTCTCCACCCGCCAGGCGCCGCTCTCGTAGCCCAGCCGGCGGCAGGCCATGGCGAAGCGCTTGCCGAGCAATTAGGTGTCTGGGCCGGAGCCTGTCATGCGGATGCCGAAATCGCTCAGGTAGACGGCGCCGCTGCGCATCGCCTTGAGGCGGGCGAGCACGCGCGCCTTGCGGTCCGGCGCGTGCACGCCGAGCCATTCCTCGGACAGGCCGCGCACCCCCAGCGCGAGGCGCAGCAAGATCCAGCCGGCCCGCCGCGCGCAGCAGCTTCGCCGCCTCCGGCTTGGCCAGCAGCCTGGTTTCGAAATCGAGGCCCGGCGACAGGCCGAGGAAGGCGTGCGTCGGGCTCGCGAAGCAGTAGACGCAGCCATGCTCGCAGCCGCGATAGGGGTTGATCGAACGGTCGAAGGGGATATCGGGAGAATCGTTGCGGGCGATCACCGTGAGGCTGGCATCGATGGACACGGTGGTCGGCACGCGGCCTTCGAGGTCTTCGCTCTCGACAGAGCCACAGCCATCGTCGACCAGCTCGTGGACGAAGGGCTCGAACCGCCCGTCGCGGTTCGACACCGTGCCGCGCGCCTTGCGCGGGCGGCTGTCGAGATCGCCATACGGCAGGGTTTCGGGCGCCAGCATGCGGCGAACCTAGCCTGCGTTTCAGAACATAACAAGAACGAATGTGACTAGGCCGGCTCGTCCAGCCATTCCGCGCGCTGGCGGGCGATGCTGGCCGGCAGGAAGCAGCGCGCGACATGGCGGCCGACATGCGCGGCAAGGCGGGCGTCGCGCGCTGCGCCGCCGGCATCCTGCGACCAGGAGGCCTTCCAGCGCGCTAACCAGGTGATGGTGCGCAGCCAGGTGAGGCGGCGGAAGGCGGTGCGGTGCGCCATCACGGGGGCGGCGAGTGCCGGTCTTGCGGCCGTGGCCCAGGCGCCCTCGAAGACGGCGACGGCGTCCGCCGGCAAAGCTGTCGCCACGTCCGGATCCCAGCCGGTCGAGGTCGGCAGGGTGGCGTGCGCGAGGTCGATGGCGGCGGCGCCGTAGGCCGCCTTTTCGAGGTCGACGAACCACGCCTTGCCGGCGGCGTCGATGAGGAAATTGCCGGGATGCGTGTCGCTGCCGACGAGCACCGGCTCCGGCGCCGGCGCGTCCGCAGCAGCGCCACGGGCCCAGTCCAGCTCCTCCAGCAGCGCGCGGCGCGACGCCGGGGCGAGGCCGGCGTGCTCGATAAACGCCGCCTGCGCCTCGATGACCGTCAGTGTTTCGGCGAAGGGGCTGGCCTGCACCGGCAGCGGCGCGCGCGCGGCATCGGGCGGCACCAGTAGGGTGTGCATCGCCGCCAGCGCCCGTGCCATCGCGGCGAGATCGGCGTCGCGTGTCGCGCCGTCCAGCGCCGGCTTGCGGCCGGCGATCTCGGCGACGACGAGGGCGCCGCCGGGTAGATCGTCGGAGCAGGCGAGGATGGCGGCGAGAGCCGGCACATGGCCCGATGCGGCGGCGCGCGCGAAGGCCGCCGCCTGCGTGGTGAGGAAGGCGGTGGCGGTGGCGCCGGACTGGCGGAAGCGTGGCACGCGCAGCACCAGCTCGCGCCCGGCGATGCGCAGATGGTCGTGCGATACGCCCGTCGCCTCCGGCATCGGCGCGAGCGCGCCGCGCGGCAGCTCCGCGAATCCGGGCTGCGCCGAGAGCGCTCGGTGCAGACGAGAGAGCAGGTCCGCGTCCATGCTGGCTGGCGTCAGCCCGTCTTGTGCTCGTTCAGCCGCGGCAGCAGCTCGGCGAAGTTGCAGGGCCGGTGGCGGATGTCGAGCTGGTCCTTGAGGATGCCGTCCCAGCCGTCGCGGCAGGCCGAAGGCGAGCCGGGCAGGCAGAAGATGTAGGTGCCGTTGAGCACGCCGGCATCGGCGCGCGACTGCACGGTCGAAGTGCCGATCTTCTGGTGGGACTGCCAGCGGAACAATTCGCCGAAACCCTCGATGCGCTTCTCCGCGACGTCGCGCATCGCCTCCGGCGTCACGTCGCGGCCGGTCACGCCTGTGCCGCCGGTGGTGACGATCACCTCGATCATCGGATCGTCGGCCCAGCGCCGCATCTGCGCGGCGATGGCGGCGCGGTCGTCGCGCACGATGGCGCGCGCGGCGAGGCGGTGGCCGGCGGCGAGCAGGCGGTCGATCAGCGTCTCGCCGGACCGGTCGTCGGCCGTCGTGCGCGTGTCCGACACGGTGAGGATTGCGATGTTGACCGGCTGGAAAGGGCGGCTTTCGTCAATCGGCACGGAATTCGTTCGCGAGCCTTCGCCCGCGCTCCGGTTCTAGTCCTGCGGCAGATAGGCCGGCCAGGTGCCGGCGGCAAGATCGTCGAGCGCGGTCGAGGGCTGGCCGAGGCGGTTGCGGTAGAGCCAGTAATTGGTCAGCAGGCGCTCGATGAACAGCCGGGTCTCGCGTGCCGGCAGGCTCTCGATGAACATCAGCGGGTCGTTGATGTGGCGGCTGTCACGGTCCCAGATATTCAGCTTGCCGGGCCCTGCATTGTAGGCGACGGCGAGGCGGAACATATCGGTCCCGATCGCCTGGTCGGCCAGCAGATGGTTCACATAGGCCTGGCCGAGCGACAGGTTGAGGGCGGGTTCGAGCAGGCGGTTGCGGCCGTTGCCGGCGAGGTTGCGTTCGCCGGCGATGAAGCCAGCCGTGCTCGGCATGAGCTGCATCAGGCCGCGCGCGCCGACCGGCGAGACGGCGCGTTCGTTGAAGGCCGATTCCTGTCGGACGATGGCGAAGAGCAGCGCGCGGTCGACGGTGAAGCCGTCGGCCGGCCCCCAGTCCGGCAGTGGGTAAAGGGCGGCGATGGGCGCGCCCTCGCCCTGCGCCAGCGCGAGACGGTAGGCCAGCGCCGCGAGGTTGGCATGCACCGCGAGGCCGGTCAGGGACGGGATCATCGCCGGCTCGGCGCCGGCGAGAGACATCATCTCCTGCTCGGCATCCGGACTGCGGCCGACCTGCAGCAGGCCGATGGCGCGGCTGCCCGTCGGCGTGGCGGCGAGCGAGGCGAAGACGCCATTGTCGAGCGGCGCGTCGTTCCAGTTGAGGTCGAGGTCGAGGCCGAGGGCGCGTCGCGACAGGATGCCGTAGAAGGTCAGCTTCCTGGTGGCGCCGCGCACTAGCATCTCGTTGACCTTCTCGGGCCTGCCGCCCAGCAGGTAGGCGCGGGCCGCCCAGAAGGCGCCGGAGGAGACGTTCCAGGCATCGGCGCTTTCCGAAGCGGCCAGCGCGGTGAAGAGGCGCTGCGCATCCTCGACGCGGCCGGCCCGGAAGGCGGCGAGGCCGCCCCACCAATAGGCCATCGGCGTGTCGTCGTTGGCGCGGAGTACCTCGCGCCCCGCCGTCACGGCCTTCGCGTCGTGTTCCGGGCCGGTGCGGAAATAGCCCTGCGCCACCGCCGCGAGGCCACGGCTGCGCTCTGCCGTCGACAGCAACTGCTTCGCCTCGGCCGAGTTGAGGGTTTCGAGCGCCGACGTCGTCGAACCACGGCGGGCGCGCGTCTCGATATCTTCGAGCAGGAGCGAGGCGGCGCGCCGGTCGGCGGCGCCGAGGCCGGGCCGCTGCGGCGTCGGCGCGATGGCGGCGGCGGAGTAGGCGGGCAGGGGCGGTCGTCGCACGGTCGGCCGCTGCGGCGCGGCGGCGCCGCGCGGCTGGAGCTTGACGGCGAGGGCATGGAGGGCGGTCGCCTGTGGCTGGTCGGCGTAGTCGGCCATCCAGCCGGAAAGTTCTGTCCAACTCGACTTCCAGCCTGGGTGCAGGTAGCGCTGGGCGAGGACATGGCCCATCAGCCGGCGGTCCCGCAGCATGCGGATGGCGGCGTCGGCGGCGGCCCATTTGCCGCCGTCCTGGAGAGCGAAGATATCGCGGTAGACGGCGACATCGGTCGGGGCGAGCGCGCCGGGCACGTTGCCGATGCCGTCGAGCGACAGGGTGCCGGGGCCGATCAGCGCCGTCTGGACGGGCTTGGACTGCGGGGCCTGTGCCGGGGCTGGCGTGGCGATCGACGCCAGCGCCAGCACCGCGATCGCCAGACACGAGCGGGAGGTCCCCCCGAGAATTCGCAACGCCGTCCCCGCCCTTGTGAGGGGCCGACCCTACAGGCCCTTCCGGCTGCCGGCAACCCGCTGTCCGGCCAGCCCGTCAGCCGCCGCCGTCGAGCCGCTCGCGGATGGCCAGAAGGTCCCGCCAAGCCTGCCTTTTCATCGCCGGCTGGCGCAGCAGATAGGCCGGGTGCAGCGTCGCCATGGCCGGGATCGGACGGTCCAGGCCTGCCGGCCGGTAGTCGTACCAGCGCCCGCGCAGGCGGGTGATGCCATCGGCCCGGCACAGCATGGTCTTGGCCGAGGTACCGCCGAGGAAGACCACGACCTTCGGCGCCACCAGCGCCACATGCCGCTCGATAAAGGGCAGGCAGGCGGCGACCTCGGCCTGGGTTGGCTGGCGGTTGCCGGGCGGGCGCCACGGCAGGATGTTGGAGATGTAGGCGTTGGTCGCCCGGTCGAGGCCGATCCAGCCGAGCATGATGTCGAGCAGCTTGCCGCTGGCGCCGACGAAGGGCAGGCCCTGGCGGTCCTCGTCGGCGCCGGGGGCCTCGCCGACTAGCATCACCTCGGCCGGGCTGGCACCGGCGCCGAAAACCATGTTGGTCGCCGTCGCCTTCAGGGGGCAGCCGTTGAAGGCGGCGAGCGCCGCGCGCAACTCCTCCAGCGTGCCCGCCGAAGCCGCGGCCGACCGGGCCGCGGCATCGACCACGGCGGTGGGCGCGAGGGAAACGGTCGGCGGCGGGGCGGCCGGCGTGCGGGGAGCCGCAGAAACGGCGGCCTGCGGCGATGGCGCGGGCATGGCGCGCGCCGCGAATCGGTCGACCGGCCCGTCGGCGATGGCCTCGTCGGCGCCGGCCGCGACATGGAAGGCCAGGGCGGCGAGCAGGGAGGCGCGGTCTTCGGCATCGAAGATCATGGCCGGACTATACCGGCCGGGCGGCTCGGGCGCAGCCGCCCGGGCTTGCCGGGTTGGGGACAAGGCGGGCTATAACCGTTCCGGCAAGGCAGCTAACCGGGGAGAGGGCGATGGCGGCGGCCGAGCGCGAGCGCATGGAATACGACGTGGTCGTGGTTGGCGCTGGGCCGGGCGGCCTCGCGACGGCGATCCGTCTCAAGCAGCTCGCCGCCGAATCCGGTCGCGATATTTCGGTCTGCGTGCTGGAGAAGGGCGCGGAGGTCGGCGCGCATATCTTGTCCGGTGCCGTCCTGGAGCCGCGCGCTCTCGACGAGCTGATCCCCGACTGGCAGGCGCAGGGTGCGCCGGTAACGACGCCGGTGCGCGAGGAAAAGTTCCTCGTCCTCGGACCGGCCGGGGTCGTGACGCTGCCCAATTTCATCCTGCCGCCGGCGCTGAAGAACCACGGCAACTGGGTCATCTCGCTCGGTAATCTGTGCCGCTGGCTCGGCCAGCAGGCCGAGGCGCTGGGCGTCGAGATCTATCCGGGCTTTCCGGCCGCCGACCTGATCCTCGCCGAGGATGGCCGCATCTTCGGTGTCGTCACCGGCGACATGGGCGTCGGGCGCGACGGCGAGCCCGGCCCCAACTACCAGCCGGGCATGGAGTTGCGTGCGACCTACACGGTCTTCGCCGAGGGTTGCCGCGGCAGCCTCGGCAAGCGGCTGATGGCGCATTTCGGCCTGCGCGAGGGTGCCGATCCGCAGACCTACGGCATCGGCCTCAAGGAATTGTGGGAGGTCGACCCGGCGCAGCATCGCCCCGGCCTCGTCGTGCACAGCGTCGGCTGGCCGCTGGGCAACGACACCTATGGCGGCTCGTTCCTCTATCACCTCGACAACAACCAGGTAGCGGTCGGCTTCGTCGTCGGGCTCGACTACAGCAACCCGCATCTCTCGCCCTTCGAGGAGTTCCAGCGCTTCAAGACCCACCCGGCCATCCGCCCGACCTTCGAGGGAGGAAGGCGCATCTCCTATGGCGCGCGCGCGCTCAACGAGGGCGGGCTTCAGTCGCTTCCGAAGCTGACCTTCCCCGGCGGCCTGCTGGTCGGCTGCGAGGCCGGTACCCTTGTGGTGTCGAAGATCAAGGGCACGCACACGGCGATGAAATCTGGCATGGTCGCCGCCGAGACGCTCTTCGCGGCGCTGGGCGAAGTCGCGCCGCCGGCCGAGCCGGCGGCCTATGGTGACGCCCTGCGCCGCTCCTGGGTGTGGAAGGATCTGCACGTCGCGCGTAATTTCCGTCCCTCCTTCCGCTGGGGCCTCGTCGCCGGCACGTTGCTGGCGGGCCTCGACCAGGTTGTGCTGCGCGGTCGCGCGCCGTGGACGCTGCACCATCGCCACGCCGATCACGAGGCGCTGGTCGACAAGAGGCGGGCGCGGAAGATCGCCTATCCGAAGCCGGACGGCGTCGTCACCTTCGACCGCCTGTCCTCGGTGTTCGTTTCCAACACCAATCACGAGGAAGACCAGCCGGTTCACCTGCGCCTCGCCGACGAGCGCATTCCGGTCGAGGTCAACCTCGCGCGCTGGGATACGCCGGAGCAGCGCTACTGTCCGGCCGGTGTCTACGAGATTGTCGAAGAGGGCGGGCGGGCCCGACTGCAGATCAACGCGCAGAACTGTGTCCACTGCAAGACCTGCGACATCAAGGATCCGACGCAGAACATCGACTGGGTGACGCCCGAGGGGGGCGGCGGTCCGAACTACCCCAACATGTGAGGCGCCGTGGCGCGGTGACCCGGGCGTGCAATCCGCAGTACAGTGCCTGCCATGACGCGGGCGGAGGCAAGCAGCTTGTCAGCGACGACGATACGGGGCCTGGCGTTCGCCGGGCTCGTGGCGGTGGCCTTGGCCAGCCCGGTCGCGGCGGCGCGCGAGCTGACGCCCGCCCTCGCCGCGGCGGCGAACAACCTGTCGTCGCATTACCTGATCGGCCGCCAGGCCGAAAGGACCAACGATCTGTCGACGGCGGCGACCCATTTCGAGGCCCTGCTCAAGGCGCGTCCCGACGATCCCGCCCTGATGGAGCGCACGCAGTTCCTGCTCGGGGCGAGCGGCCGCTTCGCCGACGCGGTGGCGCTGGCCGAGCGCCTCGTGGCGAAGGATGCCGCCACGCCGTCGGCCAATCTCACCCTCGCCATCCGCGACATCCGCGACGGAAAGTTCCGGCAGGCCGCCAAATTGCTCGCCAAGCTCGACCGCCGCGGCGCCAACCGGCTGCTGGTGCCGCTGCTGCGCGGCTGGGCGCTGGCCGGCGCGAAATCCAAGGACGAGGCACTGGCGGAAATCACCTCGCTGTCCGGGGTCGGCGGCTTCGAGGTCATCGAGGGCCTGCACTCGGCTCTCATCGCCGGCCTGCTGGGCGATGTCGAGGCGGCGCAGGCCGGCTATGCCCGCGCCCTCGCTGCCACCGGCGACAGGCCGCCGCTGCCGCTGATCGAGGCTCGCGCGGCCTTCCTCGCCGGGATCGGCAAGGGCAAGGAGGCGCTGGCGCTGGTCGACGGCTACATGGCCGGCTCGGGCGAGCGGCTGCCGCTCGCCGCCATGCGCGCCGCCCTCGCGCGCGGCGACAAGCCGGCGCCGCCTGTCGCCAATGCCGCGGACGGCGTGGCCGACGCGCTGCACGCTATCGCCGGCCGGCTCAATCGCGAGGACGTCTCGGCCTCGGCCCTTATGTATGTGCGCCTGGCGCAGGCGCTGCGGCCGAAATCGGGCCGGCTGGCCTTGCTGCTCGGCCAGATCTTCGAGCGGCTTGACCGCACCGACGATGCCATCGCCGCCTATCGCACCATCGAGGCCAGATCGCCGTGGCACTGGTTCGCGCGGCTGGCCATCGCCGATGGGCTGCAGCGCAAGGAGGATGTCGATGGCTCGGCCGCGCTGCTGCGCGCGATGATGGCCGAGCGGCCGGAGCGAGCCGACGCGGCGCGCGCGCTGGGCGACCTGATGAGGGCGCGCAAGCGCTTCGACGAGGCGGTGAGCGCCTACGACACGGCGATGGAACGAACGCCGGAGCCGGTGCGCGACTGGTCACTGCATTACGGCCGCGGCATCGCGCTGGAACGCGCCAATAAATGGGACCGCGCCGAGGCCGATTTCCTGCGCGCGCTGGAACTCGAGCCGGACCAGCCACTGGTGCTCAACTATCTCGGCTATAGCTGGGTCGAGATGGGCCGTAATCTTGACCGGGCCCGAGCCATGATCGAGAAGGCGGTCGGCGAGCGCCCGCTCGACGGCTACATCGTCGACTCGCTGGGCTGGGTTCTGTACCTGCTGGGCGATCGTGCCGGTGCCGTTGCGCAGCTCGAACGGGCTGTGGCGCTGGTGCCCGACGATCCGGTGATCAACGATCACCTGGGTGACCTCTACTGGCTCGTCGGCCGCCGCAACGAGGCCAGTTTCCAGTGGCAGCGCGCGCTATCGCAGGAGCCGGCGGACGACCTCGAGAAAAAAATCCGCGCCAAGCTCGACGGCCGCGACCTGCCGGCGGCGAAGGCCGCGCCGGCGGGACGCCGCGACATCTGAGCGGATGGACGCACCGGCGGCACTGGCCGTCACCGCGCGGGCCAAGATCAACCTCTATTTGCACGTCCTCGGCCGCCGCGCCGACGGCTACCATCTGCTCGACAGCCTCGTCGCGTTCGCCACCCTCGGCGACCGGATGACAGTGCGGCCGGCGCCGCGCCTCGCCCTGCATCGCGAGGGTCCTTTCGCCGCCGATCTGCCGGCTGGCGAGGACGACCTCGTATTGCGCGCGGTGCGCGCCGCCGCCCGCCATCTCGGCCGCGCGCCGGACCTGTCGCTGTCGCTCGACAAGCGCCTGCCGGTCGCCTCCGGCATCGGCGGCGGCTCGGCCGACGCGGCGGCGGCGCTGCGTCTCGCCGCGCGGCTGTGGCGCCGCGATGCGCGCGAATTCGCGGGCATTGCCGCCGCGCTCGGTGCCGACGTGCCGATGTGCCTTGTCGGGCGCGCAGCCTTCGCGGGCGGTGCCGGGGAGGTATTGGCGCCGGCGCCGGCCTTGCCGCCTGTCCACATCGTCCTCGTGAATCCCGGGATTCCCCTGCCGACCGCGCAGGTGTTCGCGCGCCATGCGGCATCGGGCCTGGCACGGCACGGCACGGCGGCGCGCTTCGCCGGCCCCGTCGACGACGTACGCGCGCTGGCCCGCCTGCTGGCGGCGCGCGGCAACGACCTCGAACCGGCGGCGATGGCGTTGGTGCCGGACATCGCCACCGTGCTAGCCTCGCTGTCGGCGCGCGAAGGCTGCCTGCTGGCACGCATGAGCGGCAGCGGCGCGACCTGCTTCGGATTATTCAAGGATGCAGTGGCTGCTTGGGCCGCCGCCAACTGGATTGCTGCCGCTGAGCCCCGTTGGTGGGTCCGCTCGAGCGCTATAACCAAAAAATCTGCCGTCGTGAGAATGGTAAATAGTGAGAAATGAATATGAATAAGATTCAGTTTCCAAAAATAATATCTGCCCAGGGTTTTATAAATACACGGGACACAATTGTGGCTGCCTAAAAAATCTTGTTCCAAGAACAGAAAACGCGAAGAACTCCACTGTTTTCACCATTCTTAATCATGTTCTCCACTTTTCTTACATTTTCATATTCATACTGTGCGGACTGTACAGCAATAGCTGTTGCAGCTAACTCTACCCTACTAAATTTTGTGACCGTGAAACTTACGGCCGCTATTGGAGTTTCCTCAGTCGTGACACCGCGCTGGCTCGGTGAGGATCTAGTAGTCGGTTCGTCATCGCGCGGTACCACGGTCCTCAGGTGGGCGAGCGGATCCGCCGTCGGCTAGCCCGTCACATTCAAGCCCAAATCCTGCTGGTAACGGCGGATCGCCAGCTTCGTCTGCGAGCCGGGAATGCCGTCGGCCGGTGGGGCGGGCGCGACCGGCCCGTCGCCGGCCTGTTCGGTTTTGCCCTCGCCGCTGCCGTCGCTAGCGCCCAGTTTGCGGCCGGCCGCGTTGCGAATGGCGAGGTCGAGCCAGGCGCCGACCGTCAGGCCGCCGGCCTCGGCGGCGGCGCGCGCCCCCTCGCGGGCGTCGTCGGCGACGCCCTTGATGCTCCAGGGGGTCTTCCGTTCGTTCATGTCCGTCCCGTCAGCCACCCAACCGTTCAGCCGCGCCGGCAACTTGTGCCGGCAGCGACACGGTCAGTATAGTCGCCGCAGCCGCGTCGCGGCAGGGTTGTGGCGCCGCCGCGCCCCGGCACCGGCGAGCAGAGACTACCCGATGGACCGCAAGGTCGCCCTGATTACCGGCGTTACCGGCCAGGATGGTTCCTATATGGCCGAGTTCCTGCTCGCCAGGGGCTACGAGGTGCATGGCATCAAGCGACGCTCCTCCTCCTTCAACACCGGCCGCGTCGACCATCTCTATCGCGACCCGCACGAAAGCGGCGTGCGCTTCTTCATGCATTACGGCGACATGACGGACGCCACCAATCTGATCAGGCTGATCCAGCAGGTGAAGCCGACCGAACTTTACAACCTTGCCGCGCAGAGCCACGTGCAGGTTTCGTTCGAGACGCCGGAGTACACCGCCAATGCCGACGCGCTCGGCGCGTTGCGCCTGCTGGAGGCGATCCGCATCCTCGAACTCGGCGCAACCTGCCGATTCTACCAGGCCTCGACTTCGGAGCTGTACGGCAAGGTGCGCGAGGTGCCGCAGTCCGAGACGACGCCCTTCTATCCGCGCAGCCCGTACGCGGCGGCCAAGGTCTATGCCTACTGGATCACCGTCAATTACCGTGAGGCCTATGGCCTGCACGCCTCGAACGGTATCCTGTTCAACCACGAAAGCCCGGTGCGGGGCGAGACTTTCGTGACGCGCAAGATTACGCGCGCCGTGGCCGCCATAGAACTCGGCCTGCAGCAGCGCCTCTACCTCGGAAACCTCGACGCCAAGCGCGACTGGGGCCATGCGCGCGATTATGTCGAGGGCATGTGGCTGATGCTGCAGCAGGCCGTGCCGGACGACTACGTCCTCGCGACGGGTCAGGCGGTTTCGGTGCGCGACTTCGTCGAGCGGGCCTTCGCCGAGACCGGGCGCCGCATCGAGTGGCGGGGCGGCGGCGTCGATGAGCAGGGCGTCGATGTCGCGACCGGTGCGGTGCTGGTGGCGATCGACCAGCGCTATTTCCGCCCGACCGAGGTGGACCTGCTGCTCGGCGATCCGTCGAAGGCGCGGCGCGTGCTAGGCTGGCAGGCGCGCGCGACGCTCGACGAACTGGTGCACGAAATGGTGGTCTCCGACCTCGTGCAGATGCGCCGCATCGGGACGACGAACAACAGCGCCTAATAGGCAGTCCACCAGGGCCTCGAAGGTCGTCGCGGTGGCCCAGAATGGCATAACCCGCCGGTGAGCCGCCTCCCCCCTTTAACGATGGCGTCCCGTGCCTATATGTAACCGGGCCCGGGGCGTCATGCCCCGTAATGGTATGCTCGCGCTTGCGCTACAGCGACGCCCCGCCGGCCGAAGGCATATGGATCGCGCGGGGCGGCCGGCAACCGCAGCACGGTACGGGGCGCGCCATTGTTCGATAACCTCCTGATACCCGAGGCCCTGACGGCTTTCGCCCAGGTCGTCATGATCGACCTGGTGCTGGCCGGCGACAATGCCATCGTCATCGGCCTAGCCGCCGCCGGCCTGCCGGCGAAACAGCGCGCCCGCGCCATCGTCGTCGGCATCATCGTGGCGACCGTGCTGCGCATCGTCTTTGCCGGCCTGACCACCCAGCTGCTGCAGATCGTCGGCCTGCTGCTGGCCGGCGGCATCCTGCTGCTCTGGGTCTGCTGGAAGATGTGGCGCGAACTGCGTATCTCGACCCGTGAGGAGGCGGCGGCAGAAGCGCTGGCCAACCAGGACCTCGATGCCGATGGCACCATCGCCGGCGGCGTGCCGCGCAAGAGCTTCGCCCAGGCGGCGTGGCAGATCGTCATCGCCGACGTGTCGATGTCGCTCGACAACGTGCTGGCGGTCGCCGGTGCGGCGCGCGAGCACCCGGTGGTGCTGATCTTCGGCCTCGTCCTGTCGATCGCGTTGATGGGCGCGGCGGCCGGCCTGATCGCCAATTTGCTGCACCGCCACCGCTGGATCGCCTATGTCGGCCTCGTCGTGATCTTCTATGTGGCCGGCGCGATGATCTGGAAGGGCGCCCAGGAAGTGTGGCCATCGCTCGCCGGAACGCTGGGCTAAGGGGTTGCCTGCCGAGTCAGTCGAAGGCGTGCAGCAGCAGGTGGGCCCCGACCCGCACCGTTGCATAGACGATGCCGGCGACGATGGAGATCGCCCCCGTCGTGACGGCCATCCCGAACAAGGCGAACAGGCCGTCGCGTTCCAGAATTGCCAGCGCGAACAGGCAGATCGCGGCCGCCGGCAGCATGTTGCCGAACGGTATCGGCAGAAACAGGATGATCGCGAGTAGCAGGCTGATCGCCCCGATGAAATACTCTGCGGGCGGCCTGACGAAGACGCGCAGGCGGGGTTTCAGCAGGATCTCGACCCTTTTCAGCCATGGCATCAGCCGACCGACGACGACACGGAAGTCGTTCCGCGAGAGCGTGCGCTCGGCGATGAAGGCGGGCAGCCAGAGGCGCTGCCGGCCAAACATCAGCTGCAGGGTGAGGAAGATCAGCGGGAAGCCGAGGACGGCCGACGTGCCGGGCGGCGTCGGCAGCACGTTGGGGATCGCGAAAAGGAGGATCAGCGCAGCGAAGGCGCGGTCGCTCAGGATATCGGCGAGTTCTCCGACCGAAATGCGGTCGCTAGTGTCTGCGGTCGCGATCGCGTCGAGCACCTCGGACAGGCGCCGGCCTTTGGCGAAGGGTGCGCCGGACACGCCGACCGCCGGCGGCTCGCCGGCCGTTGCACTGTCGGGGCGGTTGGGATCGAGCGTCACATCCTATATCCCTACGGCCACAAGGCGCCGGCGGCGGGACCTAATATTAGCAGATAGGAATGCTTGCGGTCGATTTTGCCGTTGCCGCCCGCTGCCCGCCTCGCAAGGTTGCCCGGCCCGGCCGCCCGCATATATGGTCCGCCGCCGGTTGGGGCGTGGCCAAGCGGTAAGGCAACGGGCTTTGGTCCCGTGATCGCAGGTTCGAATCCTGCCGCCCCAGCCAGCCGGTCTCTGTCTATTGCGTGCGCCCGACGCTAGGATGCTCCAGCCAACCCGCCGAGGTGCCGCCATGAAGCCGGAACTGGTTCTGTCGCACGCACCGCGTGTGCTCACCCGTTCCCAGCGCGAATTCTACTTCGCCAACGGCTATCTCGGCATTCAGCGCTTCGTCGACGCCGATACCGTGGCGGCGCTGCTGGCCGTCACCCGTGCCTTCATCGACGAGAGCCGCTTCGTCACGCAGTCGGGGCGCAAGTTCGACGTGGCGCCGGGCCATACCGCGGCGAAGCCGCTGCTGCGGCGCCTCAAGCGCCCGGATGAGCAGCACCCGCTCTACTGGGACATCGCGAAGGGCGCGCTCGCCGAAGTGGCGGCCGACCTCGTCGGGCCGGATTTGATCTATCACCACTCCAAGCTCAACTTCAAATGGCATGACGGCGACGACAAGGTGGAATGGCACCAGGACATTACATTCTATCCGCACACCAATTACAGCCCTCTGACCATCGGCATCTACCTGCACGACACCGACATCGCCAGCGGCGCGCTGTCGGTGCTGCCGGGTAGCCATGAGGGGCCGGTGTTCGACCACCGAGATGCCAGGGGCAACTGGACGGGCTGCCTGACCGAGGCGGAGACGGCGACGCTCGATCTGTCGCGCGTCGACTATGTGGAAGGGCCGGCGGGCACCATCACCATCCACAACAGCCGCACCTTGCACGCGACCCCGCCCTCGCAGCGCGCAGGCGGGCGGCCGTTGCTGCTGCACGCCTACAGTTCGGCCGACGCCATCGCCTACACGCCGCATCCCGATCCGTCGGTTCATGCCTACGAGCTGTTGCGCGGCAAGCGGGCTACGCACGCGCATCACGACCCGCGGCCCTGCCCGATACCGCCGGACTGGTCGGGCGGCTATACCTCGATCTTCGCCGCGCAGTCGCGGGAGGCGGCGGAGTAGTGGACTGTGCGGACTTCATCCTTCGACAGGCTCAGGATGAGGACGCGGTAGCGGCGCGCGGGCGGACTTAATGGCAGCCTCGTCTCAATTCACAGCCTCATCCTGAGCCTGTCGAAGGACGAGGCGTCGTGACCGGCTACCCGCCAGCGCAGATCGCCTCGATGCGCGCCAGCAGCCGGTGCATGGCGCTGTCGCGCGCGCTAAGCGTGTCCATATGCGCGACGGTGTTGCGCAAATAGTCGGCGCAGCTGCCCAGCCGGCCGCTCGCCGTGGCGATAGCCTTGGCCATTGTGTCGGTGTCGATGTCGCCGGCGTAGCGCGGGTGGTCGCGCCGCACGGTGAAGGCGATGGCGTGCACGATGCCGGCATCGGTCGCCACCGGCAGCCAGCGCGGCGTGTAGGAGCTCGACGGCATCTCGCGCGTCCACAGGATCGTGGTTTCTTCCTCGACCTGTTCGGGGGCGATGCGGAAGGCGACGCCGCGGCAGGCGCCGCCGCGGTCGAGGCCCAGCATCAGGCCGGGATTATCCGGCGTGCCGCGGCCGAGCGGCGTCCACAGGCAGAAGCGGCGGTGCCAGCCATGAATGCGGCCGCCGCGCTGTTCGGCGAAGTGGAAGGCCGGGTTCCACATCAGCGAGCCGTAGCCGAAGACCCAGACATCCGGTCCCGGCGCGGCCGCCAGCGTGGCGCGGCGCGAGGCGTCGCGTTCCTCGGTGCTGACCGGGTCGACGAGGCCGAGCCGCTGGCCCTCGCGGACAAGGTCAAGCGTCGTGCCGTTGCGGATCGATTCGCGGTCGAGCATGGCTCAGATGTAGGGGAAGGGGGCCGCCGATGCAACCGGCCGGCGGAGCACAACAGTAAGGCAGGTCAGATCGCTCAGGCGTCGCGCTCCAGCCGCTGCCAGACCGCGCCGGCGAGACCGCCGAGCAGGGCCCAGAACACGGCGCCGACGGCGAGCGAGAGTGCGACATAGCGTGCTGCCAGCTCCGGCGGCACCGCGCCGGTCGCGCCCTGCAGGTGCGGCGCGCCTACGATGTGCGGCAGGGCGATCAGGGCGATGCCGCCCGCCAGCCACGCCCAGTTTTTGCCGAACGCCAGCAAGGCGAGGCCGGTGGCGGCCCCGGCGGCGGCACCCAGCCACCACATCTGGCGAGCGCCAAGCTCGGCCGCGACGTTGCCGGGCAGTTCCGGCGGTAGGCCGGCGGCCGGGGCGAGCTGGAAGACGGCGAAGCCGGCGATGCCCCACAACAGCCCACTGCGCAGGTCGACCGGCTGGCCGCGCAGCGCGAAGGCGGCGGCCAGCAGCAGGCCGAATCCGGTGGCGACGACGAGGTTGGCGAGCAGGGTGAAACCAATGCGCTCGATGCCGTCGGCGGGTGCCCAACCCTCGTTCTCAGCGGCGGCCGGCCCGGCCTCGTGGCCGTGCGCCAGAACCAGTTTCGCGCCGTGCGCCGACGCGGCGGCATGGCCGTGGCCGCCGCCATTCTCGTAGGTCTCCGCCTCGAGGATCAGCGGCACGGTGGTGACGCCGTGCAGCGCGGTGATGGCGACGCCGGTCGCGAGGCCGGCGACGAGGGCGGTGATCAGCAGGCGGCGCAGCAAGGCGGCGTGCTCAGTGGCAGGGGAAGGCGAAGGAGTGGCGCACGTCGTGGGCGGCGTTGTGCAGAACTTCCGGTGCCGCGAATCCGGCGCCGAAGATGAACATCGTTCCCAGCAGGGCGGCGAAGATCGCGGCTGGCAGCGCCGCCAGGCGAGCGGTATTCGTCGACGCGGCGGTTCGGGCACGGGCCATGGCGGGTACTCCATCGGATCGCCGGAAACAGACCTGCGACGTTAGCGCCCGGCGGGCGGAGCGGCAAGGCATGCCACGGTGCCCGCGTGCTAAGGTCGCGTCGTTCACCGGGGAGTCTCGAATGGCCGAAGGGCCCGCCGACGTGCTCGATTTCTGGTTCGTCGACCATGGCGCCGAGGACTGGTTCGGCAAGGAACCGCGCTTCGATGCGCTGATCGCCGACCGCTTCGGCCGCACCGTGGCGCGGGCCTGCGCCGGCGGGCTTGCCGGCTGGAGCGGCTCGGCCGATGCGATGCTGGCGCAGACCATCGTGCTCGACCAGTTTCCGCGCAACATCCATCGCGGCAGCCCGCACAGTTATGCCGGCGATTTCAATGCCTTGCCGCTGGCGCGGCGGGCCGCGGCCGAGGGGGTCGGGGAGGGCTGGCCGCTGGAGCGGCGGCTGTTCCTCTGGATGCCGCTGATGCATAGCGAGGGGCTGGAGGACCAGGAGCGGTGCGTGGCGTTGCTGGCGCCTTTCGCCGGCGGGGAGATGGGCGGAAAAGCACACGAATCGGCGCTGCGGCATTACGAGATCGTCGCCCGCTTCGGCCGTTTTCCGCACCGCAATGCCATTCTCGGCCGCACCGGCACGGCGGAGGAATGGGCTTTCCTCGCGGAGCCTAATTCGTCGTTCTGAGGAGTCGACACGTCCTCGCCGATGGGGCCGATCATGGCATTGCGCACGCGTCGTCCCCATCCGATCGGGCATCCCGTGGCCACCACCTTCCGCATTGCCAGCTTCAACCTCGAAAATCTCGACGACCGTCCCGGCGCGGCGGCCTCAGCCGCCCAGCACCTTGCGCATGGTGCTGCCCAGCGCGGCGGGCGATTCCGCGACCGTCATGCCGGCCGCCCGCATCGCCGCGATCTTCGACTCCGCCGTTCCCTGCCCGCCGAACACGATGGCGCCGGCATGGCCCATGCGCCGGCCCGGCGGTGCCGTGACGCCGGCAATAAAGCCGACGACCGGTTTCTTTTTCCTTGCCCGGCCGAGGAAATCCGCCGCCTCTTCCTCCGCGCTGCCGCCGATCTCGCCGATCATGATGATCGCCCGGGTTTCGTCGTCGCCGAGGAACAGGTCGAGCACATCGATGAAATTCGTGCCGTTCACGGGGTCGCCGCCGATGCCGATGCAGGTCGTCTGCCCCAGCCCGGCGGCCGTGGTCTGCGCCACGGCCTCGTATGTAAGTGTCCCCGAGCGCGAAACAATGCCGATCTGGCCGCGCTGGTGGATATGGCCCGGCATGATGCCGATCTTGCATTCGCCGGGCGTGATGACGCCCGGGCAGTTGGGGCCGATCAGCCTGGTCCGCGAGCCGGTGAGAGCGCGCTTGACGCGCGCCATGTCGAGCACCGGGATGCCCTCGGTGATGCAGACGACTAGCGGCACTTCGGCGTCGATCGCCTCTAGGATGGCGTCGGCGGCATAGGCCGGCGGCACATAGATGACGGAGGCGTCGGCGCCGGTCTTCTCGAGCGCCTCGCCGACGGTGTCGAACACCGGCAGTTCGAGATGCGTCTGGCCGCCCTTGCCCGGCGTCACGCCGCCGACCATGCGGGTGCCGTAGGCGATGGCCTGCTCGGAATGGAAGGTGCCCTGGGCGCCGGTGAAGCCCTGGCAGATGACGCGGGTGTTGCGGTCGACGAGCACGGCCATGGACTACGCGGCCTCCTGTACGGCGTTGACCACCTTTTCGGCGGCGTCGGCCAGATTGTCTGCGGCGACGATGGGCAGGCCCGAATCGGCTAGGATGCGCTTGCCGAGTTCCACGTTCGTGCCCTCGAGGCGGACCACGAGGGGAACGTGCAGCGACACTTCGCGCGCCGCCGCCACGATGCCCTCGGCGATCACGTCGCAGCGCATGATGCCGCCGAAGATGTTGACGAGGATGCCCTCGACCGCCGGATCGGACAGGATGATCTTGAAGGCGGCGATGACGCGGTCGCGCGTCGCACCGCCGCCGACATCGAGGAAATTGGCCGGCGCCGCGCCGTACAGCTTGACGATGTCCATCGTCGCCATGGCGAGGCCGGCGCCGTTGACCATGCAGCCGATGGTGCCGTCGAGCTTGACGTAGTTGAGCTGGTGACGCGAGGCCGCCAGCTCCATCGGGTCTTCCTCGTCCTCGTCGCGCAGCGCCAGCACTTCGGCCTGACGGTAGAGGGCGTTGTCGTCGAAGGCGAGCTTGGCGTCGATCGCCATCAGCTTGCCGGCGCCGGTGACGATCAGCGGGTTGACCTCGACCATCGTGGCGTCGAGGTCGATGAAGGCGCGGTAGAGGGCGGCGAAGAGATTGCCCGCCTCGGCCACCTGCGGGCCCGACAGGCCGAGGCCGAAGGCCAGCGCGCGGCCGTGGAAGGGCATGAAGCCGGAGGCGGGGTCGACGATGACCGAGCGGATGCGCTCGGGCGTCTTCGCCGCCACCTCCTCGATATCCATGCCGCCCTCGGTCGAGGCGATGATCGTGACGCGGCCCGAGCGGCGGTCGACCAGCAGGCTGGTGTACAGCTCGCGCGCGATGTCGACGCCTTCCTCGATGTAGACGCGCCGCACCTCGCGGCCGTCGGGGCCGGTCTGCTTCGTCACCAGCACATGGCCGAGCATGGCGCCGGCGAAGGCGGCCACCTCGTCGAGCGAGCGCGCCAGCCGCACGCCGCCCTTGCCGCCGGGATCGTCGGCGAAGCGGCCGGCGCCGCGGCCACCGGCATGGATCTGCGACTTCACCACCCAGGGCCCGCTGCCGCCGAGGGCGGCGGCGGCGCGGCGCGCCTCGTCGGCCGTGTAGGCGATCGTGCCGCGCGGCACGGCGACGCCGAAGCGCGCCAGCAGGGCCTTCGCCTGATACTCGTGGATATTCATAATGGCACCCGTACGCCCACTGCCCACCGCCAGCCGCGCCGGTCTCGGCCGGCTGCGGCGGGCGCCACTCTATCACCCGCTTGCTGCAGCGCAACAACGAGGCCGGGGCGCGCCGCCGCGGGAAAGCGGGTCATTGCGTGGCGCCCTATTGCGCCGCCTTGGCCTGGATTTCCTTCGTCACCGCCACCAGCTTGCGCACGGCGTCGACCGAGGCGTCGAAGGCGGCCTTTTCCTCGGCCGTGAAGGTGACCTCGACGATGCGCTCGACGCCGCCGGCGCCGATCACCACCGGCACGCCGACATAGATGTCCTTCACGCCGTACTGGCCGGTGAGGAGGGCGGCGCAGGGCAGCACGCGCTTCTTGTCCTTCAGATACGCCTCGGCCATTGCGATGGCCGAGGAGGCCGGGGCGTAGAAGGCCGAGCCGTTGCCGAGCAGCTTGACGATCTCGCCGCCGCCGTCGCGCGTGCGCTGGACGATGGCGTCGAGGCGCGCCTGCGTGGTCCAGCCCATCTTCACCAGGTCGGGCAGCGGGATGCCGGCGACGGTGGAGTAGCGCACCAGCGGCACCATGGTGTCGCCATGCCCGCCGATCACGAAGGCCGTGACGTCCTCGACCGAGACCTTGAACTCCTCGGCGAGGAAGTAGCGGAAGCGCGCGCTGTCGAGCACGCCGGCCATGCCGACGCATTTGGCCGCACTGAGCCCGGCGGCCTCGCGCAGCACGCCGACCATGGCGTCGAGCGGGTTGGTGATGCAGATGACGAAGGCGTCGGGGCAGTTGGCCCTGATGCCGGCGCCGACCTTCTGCATGACGACGGTGTTGATGCCGATCAGATCGTCGCGGCTCATGCCCGGCTTGCGCGCGATGCCGGCGGTGACGATCACCACCTCGGCGCCGACGATGGCCTTGTAGTCCGAGGCGCCGCTGAGCCGGGCGTCGAAGCCCTCGACCGGCGACGACTGGGCGAGGTCCAGCGCCTTGCCGGCCGGCATGCCCTCGACGACGTCGAACAGCACGACATCGCCCAACTCCTTGAGGCCGATCAAATGGGCCAGCGTGCCGCCGATATTGCCGGCGCCGACGAGGGCGATCTTGCTGCGTGCCATGAATGAACCTCTGGACAGGGGGGCGGGGCGGAGGGTCCGCGCGGGGCCGGTGGATCGGGGCCGGCGCGACCGTCCGTCGCCGGCGCGCGTGGGCCGGTGGGAGCGGCCGCGCGGCGGCGGTTCCTTAGCCAGTTTCCGGGGACAGTTCAAGGCACGGCCAAATCAGGGCGCCCGCGGCTCGTCGGCCCGCGGATCGAGTTCGCCGACGGTCGGCGTGGTGTGCGGCATGGCGACGTAGGGCACCCTTTCGGCGGCCGGTGCCGTCGGCCGGCGGATCGATCGCCAGGCGCCGAACGCCGCCAGCGCCAGCGCCACGGCGGCCATGAACCAGAACAGCGCCCCGCCGCCCGGTTCGCTCTGGGCGAGGCCGCCGACGATCGGGCCGGCCACGGCGGCGATGCTGTAGACGAGCAGGATGCCCGAGGACAGGCCGATCATCGCCCCGGCGCCGCGCAGGAACTCGGCCGCATGGGCCAGCGCCACCGGCCACAGGGTAAACATCGCCCCGCCGAGGCCGGCGAGCAGGAGGGCCAGCGCCAGCGGGTCGTCGGCGCCGACGACGGCCACGCCCGCCGCCAGCACGCCGGCCGCGCCGGCCGTGCCGACGATGACGATGCGGCGGTCGATGTGGTCCGACAGCAAGCCGATCGGCCATTGCAGGGCGAGACCGCCGAACACTGCGGCGGCGATGTGGGTGCCGGTCTCGGCCGGCGGTATGCCTTCCTCGATCAGCCAGACCGGGGGAAGGCCGTAGAAGGGGCCGAGCAGCAGGCCGGTGGCGATGGCGGTGGCGAAGGCGAGCGGCGACAGGCGGGCGAGGGAGGCGAGGGTCATCGGCGTCTGCTCGCCCAGCACCGGCGCCTCTATGCGCGTGAGCACCACCGGCACGATGGCCAGCGCGATGAGGAGAGCGCCGAGCGAAAAGAGCTGGAAGCCGTCGACCGGACATGTCTCGAGCAGGAACGGGCCGCCGCCGAAGGCCGCGTAATAGACCACCATGTAGGTGGCGAGCACGCGCCCGCGCCAGTCCGCCCGCGTGGCGGCGGTCAGCCAGCTCTCGAAGGTCAGGTTGATGCCGGAGATGACGATGCCGGAGGCCAGCCGCAGCGCCAGCTAGGCCCGGGGGTCGGGCACCAGCGCCGGCGCCAGCGACAGCGCGTCGAGCAGGGCGGCGAAGCCGGCGAAGGACCGCACATGGCCGACGCGGCGGATGAACACCGGGCACCAGAGCGCGCCGACCATCAGGCCGAAATAATAGCCGTCGCCGACCAGGCCAACCGCCACCACCGGCGCGTTGAGAATGGCCAGCCGCACCGGCACGATAACCGTCAGCAGCCCGTGACCGGCGAGATAGATCGCCGCGCCGGCGAACAGCGCGGCGAGTGGTAGGAACAGTGGCAGCATGGCACGACCCTAACGGCGCGACCGGGCAGGGGCAACGACGCGGGCGGGTTGGCCATTTTGTCTTTGGGCCCGCCGGATGGCACAACGTGTCCCAGGCGATGAGGTGCGACCGATGCAGGTGACGTTGACCCTCGCCCTCGAAGCGCTGATCCGGCGCAAGGTCGGGTCCGGCCTCTACGTAGACGCGAGCGACGTGGTGCGCGACGCCCTGCGATTGCTGGCGGCGCGGGACGAAGCCGAAGCGATGCGCCTGGACGTGCTTCGTCGTGCCCTTGTCGAGGGCGAGACCAGCAGACTGGCCGCAGGCTTTTCGTTCGACCGGCTCAATGCCCACCTCGATGTGGAGACGGGCGCGAGACTTGCGTTTGGCAGAGGCCTGTCGACCTACGCCAATGACCCGCAATCTTCACCGCTTAGGAATTCCCGAAATACTTGATTGTCGTCCCGGGCGGCGCGCGGAGCGTGCAGACCCGGGACCCATGAACACCGGACTGTGCAAGGTCGTGCGCGGCCCGTGTTCATGGGCCCCGGCTCGCGCGGCTGCGCCGCTTGGCTGGGGCGACAGTTCCGTTTGTGGATAGACGGGTGCGACGCGGGCCGTCGTTCATCCGATATGCGCCGCGTCCCAGTAGTCGGCGGCCTGCATCTCGGCGAGGCGCGAGGCGGTGCGTTTGTATTCGAAGGCGGCGTCGCCTGCCGGGCAGATCGAATCGGGGCGGGCGGCGGCGCTGGCGATCAGCTTGGTCTTGTGTTCGTACAGCGCGTCGACGAGGGCGACGAAGCGCAGCGCCACGTCGCGCCGCTCCGGCGTCAGGCGCGGAATGTCGTCGATGACGAGGGTGTGGTAGCGCCGCGCCAGCGCTATGTAGTCGGCCGGGCCGAGGGCGCGGAAGCACAGCGCCTCGAAGGAAAAACGGGCGACGCCGCGTGCGGCGAGAGGCACCGCCAGCGTGCGGCCCTGCACCTCTATGGTTTCCGGCGCGCCGGCTTCGCCGTCGGCCAGCTCGGCGAATGACTCGTCCACTTTCCGCCGAGACAGATCGCCGGGCGGCGAGTGCCAGACCGCGCGGCCGCGCAGCCGGGCGAGGCGGTAATCGGCGCCGGCGCCGATATCGAGCACCTCCATGCGAGCCAGCAGAAAATCTATGAAGGGCACGAAGCGCTCGAGCTGCAGGCCGTTGGCGTAAAGGTCGCGCGGCGCGACGTTGGAGGTGGCGACGATGACGACGCCGCGCTCGAACAGGCCCCGGAACAGGCGGCCTAAAATCATCGCGTCGGCTATGTTGATGACGCGGAACTCGTCGAAGCAGAGCAGCCGCACTTCACGGGCGATGTCGCCGGCCACCGTCATAAGCGGGTCGCTGCCGGCGCCCTTGCGGCGCAGCGCGTGCAGGCGCTCGTGCACATCGATCATGAAGGCGTGGAAATGGACGCGGCGTTTGCGCGTGACCGGCGCCGAGGCCATGAACATGTCCATCAGCAACGACTTGCCGCGCCCGACCGGCCCGTGGATGTAGAGGCCGCGCGGCGCCAGCCCCTCCTCGTGCCGCCTGGCGAGGCCGAGGCGCGCGGCCCAGCCGCCGCCGGCCGCCGGGGCGCGGGCCGCCAGCGCATCGTGCAGCGCCTGCAGCCGCAAGGCGGCCGCCTCCTGCATCGCATCGTCGGCCAGCGTGCCGGCGCGCGCACGGGCGTGCCATTCGGCGAGCGGTCCGGGGGCCGCTTCGGGGATGCCGGAATCGGGGGGCATGGGGTGCGCTGTGGACAGGGCTGTGGCGGGAGTCCGTCCGCCCTAGATAACGGTGCCGTCGGCGATGTCAACGCGCCGCTTGGCCGCGCGCCCGCGCCAGCAGGCCCGGCGCGCCGGCCAGCAGCGCCTCGGCCTCGCCGGTGATGCGGGCGAGGATGGCGGCAGCCGGCGCCTCTTCGCGCACGAGGTCGGCGGCCTCTCCGGCGATGACGATGGCGGTGTCGAAGTCGCCCCGCGCGGCGGCGGCGGCGTAGCGTTTGGCCTCGGCTGGCAGGGCTGCCTGCAGGCCCGCATCGTCGTCGCTCCAGCGCGCGGTGAAGTCGTTTTCGAGGGTGCGGATCGTCCAGTCGGCTGGCCAGGTGATCCCGCGCGCCGAGCGACGCTGCGGCCGCGCCGCGTGCGGTCGCCGGCGGCGGCGACCAGCCGTGCCTTCGCGGTCGGATGCGCCAGCGCCTCGCTTGCGGCATAGAAGCCGGTGCCGATCAGTGCGCCGCAGGCGCCCAGCATCAACGCCGCCGCTAGGCCGCGCCCGTCGGCGATGCCGCCGGCCGCCACCACCGGCACCGGTGCCACGGCGTCGACCACGGCCGACACCAGCGGCAGCGTCGCGCGGACATGGCCGTGGCCGCCGGACTCGCCGCCCTGCGCGACGATCAAATCGGCGCCCAGCGCCGCCGCCTCGCGCGCCCCGGCGACCGACTGGACCTGCAAGATCAGCTTCACGCCAGCTGCCTTCACCGGCCCGGCGAAGCGCCGCGCGTCGCCGAAGGAGAGGAACACCGCGCGCGGCTCGTGGGACAGCGCCACGTCGAGCGCGCGCGGCCGGCGCGCCAGCGACCAGGTGATGAAGCCGATGCCGATGCGCGCATTGCCGGCGGCGGCGAACTGCGCCTCCAGCCAGTCGTCGCCGAAGCCTAGGGAAGGGTCGGCGTAGCCGGCACCGATGACGCCGAAGCCGCCGGCATGGCCGACCGCGCCGGCCAGCGCGCCGCCCGCCACGCCGCCCATCGGCGCAAGCATCACCGGATGCTCGATGTTGAGCAATTGCGTGAGGGGTGTTTCGATGCTCATGCGGCTGTGCCGTGTATCGTCGTGTCGGTAGCACCCACACCCCGGCCCTCCCCCCGCAAGGGGGGGGCCGCCATCACGCGGCCGCGCGCGCCGTCGCCGGTGCGAAGCGGCGTTCCATCTCGCGGCGGAAGGCGGCGGCCTCGCTCAGCGCGCCGACCTCGATATCGGACCACGTCACCGGCCGGTCCATCGGCACGGCGTTCTGCAGCTTGACGCCATGGGCGAGGCCGATCGGCAGGCCGCCCATGCGCAGGCTGTCGGCGGCCGGCATGAGGCGGCCGTAGACGGTCCAGCCACCCTCGCCGTCGAGCGTCTCGCCCGGCTTGAGGTCGCGCTTGGCGGTCGCCACGGCGTCGGCGCGGAAGCCGTCGGCGGCGCCGGTCGGCTCGCCGCGCAGCGCGGCGCTAGCCACCGAGATGCCGAGTTCGAGGCCGATGAGGTGATAGGGCTTCCACAGCGCCGAGTAGCGGCCCGTCTTGTCGGTGATCAGGCCGTACTCGGCGAAGCAGCGCGCCACATACTCGGTCTCCGCACGGAACACGACGTACACGCCCCAGCGCAGATCGCCGGCGACGTGGCGGCCGTCTCGCTCCTCGCTGGAAATGACCTCGACCTGGCCGACATGGTGCAGATGGCCGCCGATCTCGCGCGGCCGCATGACATGGGCGAGGTCGTGCACTCCGCAGGCCGGGAAGGAGAGACCGTCGGGCGCCGGGACCAGTCCGGTGGCATTGGCCACCGCCGTCATCTCGATCGCCGATTTGGTGCCGTCTAGGAAGGAGTTGAACATCTGCGCGTTCATGCCGCCGGCCTTAGCCTGTTCCGGCGTGAGACCGTAGTGTTGCCACACCTCGTCGGGCGTCACATGGTGAAATCCTGGCAGGTATTTGGTGCCCTTGCCGGCCGCGACGACCTCGAATCCGGCGGTGCGCGCCCAGTCGACCATCTCGCAGATCAGCGCCGGCTGGTCGCCCCAGGCGAGCGAGTAGACGACGCCGGCCTCGCGCGCCCGCTCGGCGAGCAGCGGCCCGGCCAGCGCATCGGCCTCGACATTGACCATGACGACGTGGCGGCCGTGGCGGAAGCAGGCCAGCGCGTGGCGGATGCCGGCGGCCGGATTGCCGGTGGCGTCGACCACCACCTCGATGCCGTCGGCGGCGATGGTGGCGTCGGCGTCGTCGCTGACATGCACGGCGCCGGGGCCGGCGGCCAGCGCCGCGGCGACGCTGCGCGCGCCCGGCGTGTGGCCGGTGGCGGTGAGCGCCGCATGCGCGCGCTCGGGCGCGAGGTCTATGACGGCGGCGACATGCATGCCGGCGGTGCGCCGGGCCTGGGCGAGGAACATGGTGCCGAACTTGCCGGTGCCAATCAGAGCCACGGCGACCGGCTTGCCGGCGGCGGCGCGCGCGCCCAGCAGTCGCGACAGGTTCATGCATCTCTCCCTGGCATGTGGCGCCCTGCCTCGCCGGCGGCGCTGGCCCACTGTAGCGAAACCGGGCCTCCGGGGCCAAGCCCGGTTGCCCGTTCCCGTCCGGGCGCGCTAGAGCTACGCGAGCGGCGGCAGACCGCGACGCAGGGAAGGATCGAGACGATGGCAGGTGCCTACGCGAAGACGGCGAAGCTGCGCCTCGTGGCGCGCGCGGAGATGAGCGCGGAAGGCCAGCGCGCCTACGACCACATCGTCGCCTCGCGCAAGCTCAACTACATCCCCGGCCTGTTCTCGGCGATGGCGCACAGCCCCGGCTCGATGGAGGCCGCCGCCTCGGTCGGCGAGCATGTGCGCTTCCACTCGGTGCTCGACCTAGATCTGCGCGAAATAGTGATCTGCGAGGTGGCGCAAATCGTCAACAATCCCTACGAGTGGTGCCACCACATCTGGCGCCTGCCGGGGGATATCCAGCGCAAGGTCGGCACCGACGCGATCCTGTCGGAGAAGGCGCCGACCGGCCCCGTCGCCCGCTTCTCGCGCCTCGTCGCCGCCAACGAGACGGTGCCCGACGCGCTGATCGAGGACATCCGCGATAGCCTCGGCGATGCCGGCCTCGTTGATCTGACGGTGATGGTCGGCTACTACCAGCTCGTCGGCTCGTTCTGCCGCGTCATGGGGTTGACGCTGGAGCCCGAGGTGAAGTTCGTGCCGTTCAACGGGTGATGGGAACCTGGACCTTGAAACCTCCGGAAGTCGGTCACCATTCCCAATCGTCCTCATCCTGAGCCTCCTCACCCTGAGGAGCCGCCGCTAGGCGGCGTCTCGAAGGGCTAAGGACGAGGACGACGCACGGCGCAACACATGACCGCAACCGTCTACATGCTGCGATGCGCGGACGGACGCTACTGCGTCGGCTCCACACTCGGCTCGCTCGAGCTACGCGTCGCACAGCACAACGAGGGCGCTGTCGAAGGCTTCACGAAGCGACGACGACACGTGGTCCTCGTCTGGCACCAGGCGTTCCAGCGCATTACTGACGCCATAACGGCCGGACGCCAGATCAAGGGGTGGTCAAGGGCGAAGAAGGAGCCCATCGTCCGAAAGGATTGGGAAGCCTTGCAGGCGCGGTCGCGCCACCGGGCTGACAATCCTCGTCATTCGACAGGCTCAGGATGAGGATTGTGGGGGAATGTGTCGGCCGATGGAAATATTGGAGTTGCGTGAAGATTCTATCCTTCGACAGGCTCAGGATGAGGACGATTGGGAGTAACGAGTTTATTCTGGCGAAATCCACATAGCCATTCGAAGTCCCCAGGCCATTCCCCCATCCTCATCATGAGCCTGTCGAAGGATGAGGAGGCAGGCCCGCCGGGTGAACGCCACGGAGAACCACCGATGCTCTACCGCCAGTCGATCGACGGCTGCCTTGCCGATGCCGCCGGCGCGGGCGGCCTGACGCGGGCCGAACTCGCGGCGACGCTCAAGGCCACCGTTCCGGCCCTGGCGAGCCTGCGCACGGCGCGCGACAAGGCGACGCTGCCGTTGCTGGCGCTACCGGGCAAGCGCGACGATCTGCAGGAACTGGCGGAGGTGGCGCGCGGGATGCGCGAGCGCTTCGATACCGTCATCGTGCTCGGCACCGGCGGCTCCTCGCTCGGCGGGCGCACGCTGACGACGCTGTCGGATTGGGGCTTCGGGCCGCGCCAGGGCGCGCCGCGGCTGGTCTTCCTCGACAACATCGATCCGGCGACGCTGGAAATGCTGGTGGCGCGCGTCGATCTCGAACGCGCCTGCCTGCTGGCCATCTCCAAATCCGGCGGCACGGCCGAGACGCTGGCACAGCTTCTCGCGCTGACCGGCTGGATGGAGCATTACCAGGGCAAGGGCGCGCTGGCCCGCTCGCTGGTGGCGATCACCGAGCCGGGCGACCGGCCGCTGCGCCGCTTCGCCGGGCAATGGGGCGCGCGTGTGCTCGACCACGATCCGGGGATCGGCGGGCGCTACGCGGTCCTTTCGCTCGTCGGCATGCTGCCGGCCATCCTCGCCGGCCTCGATCCGGTCGCCATCCGCGAGGGTGCCGCCTTCGTGCTCGATGCCACGCTCGGCGCCAAGGATCCCGCCGAGGCACCGCCCGCCCTCGGCGCCGCCGTTTCCGTCGCGCTGGCGCGCCACCACGGCGTCGCCACCAGCGTCTTCCTGCCCTACAGCGACCGGCTGCGGCCGCTCGGCCAGTGGTGGCGCCAGCTCTGGGCCGAGAGCCTCGGCAAGGGCGGGCTCGGCATGACGCCGGTCGACGCGCTGGGCACGGTCGACCAGCACAGCCAGCTGCAGCTCTGGCTCGACGGGCCGGCCGACAAGATGATGACGGTGCTGACCAGCCCGACCGCCAATCTCGGCGAGCGCCTCGACCCGGTGCTGGCGACGGCCATAGGCTCGGACTACCTCGGCGGACGGACGCCAGGCGATCTGCTGGAGGCGATGGCGCAGGCGACCGTTGACACGCTGGTAGGCCACGGCCGGCCGACGCGCACCATCGCGCTCGGGCGCGTCGACGCGCCGACCATGGGCGCGCTGATGATGCATTACATGCTGGAGACGATCGTCGCCGCGCATCTGCTCGGCGTCGACCCCTACGACCAGCCGGCGGTCGAGGACGGCAAGGTGCTGGCGCGCCGGTATCTCGCGGGGTCGCGGGGGGTGTAAACTGCCCCCATGCCGATCCGCCGCCTGCCCGAGACCATCGTCAACCGCATCGCCGCCGGCGAGGTGATTGAGCGGCCGGCGGCGGCGGTGAAGGAGCTGGTGGAGAACGCGCTCGACGCCGGGGCGCGGCGCATCGACATCGCCATCCGCGACGGCGGGCGCACCTACATTGCCGTCGAGGATGATGGCGTCGGCATGACGCGGGCCGACCTCGCGCTGGCCATCGAGCGGCACGCCACCTCGAAGCTGCCCGACGACGATTTGACGCATATCTCCACGCTCGGCTTCCGCGGCGAGGCGCTGCCGTCGATCGGTGCCGTGGCGCGGCTGACGCTGGCCTCACGCCCGCCCGACGCGGCCGAGGGCTGGGCGCTGACCGTCGAGGGCGGCCATGTCGGTGCGGCGCAGCCGGCCTCCCGGCCGGCCGGCACGCGCGTCGAGGTGCGCGATCTCTTCTTCGCCACGCCCGCCCGCCTCAAATTCCTCAAGACCGAGCGCACCGAGACCGAGCATGTCGAGGATGCCGTGGCGCGGCTGGCGCTGGCGCATCCCGAGGTGGCGTTCACCCTGACCGCCTACGGCAAGCGCCTGCTAGACCTACCGGCCGGACAGGCGACGCTCGGCGAGGAAGACGACGGGCTCGCCCCCGGCCTCGCGCAGCGCATCGCCGCCGTGCTCGGCCGCGAGGCTGCCGCCGACGCCATGAAGGTGCTGGCCGAGCGCGAGGGGCTGCGCCTGACCGGGCTCGCCGGTCTTCCCGTGGCGAGCCGGGCGACGGCGCGGCACCAGTATCTCTTTGTCAACGGCCGTCCCGTACGCGACCGCCTGCTCGGCGGTGCCGTGCGCGGCGCCTATCAGGACGTGCTGGCGCGCGACCGCCACCCGGTGGTGGCACTGTTCCTGGCGATGGACCCGGTGCTGGTCGACGTCAACGTGCATCCGGCCAAGGCCGAGGTGCGCTTCCGCGATCCGGGGCTGGTGCGCGGCCTCATCGTCTCGGCGCTGCGCCATGCGCTGGCCGCGTCCGGCCATCGCCCGGCGGCGACGGCGACCGGCGCCGCGCTCGGCGCCTTCCGGCCGGGCGGCGGTGGCGGCGGGTGGCAGGGGCATGGCACCACCGTGCCGCGCGGGCTCGCCGAGGCCGCCGCGCGCTATTTCGCGCCACCGGGCGGAGCGGCGCTGCCGGGTCTCGACGCACCGCCGGGGGCGCCGCGCATGGCCGGTCATGCCGATGCGCCGGGCGACGGCGCCGTCGCCCTGCCGGCGGAGTATCCGCTCGGCGCGGCACGCGCCCAGTTGCACGACACCTACATCGTGGCCGAGACGGCGGACGGGCTGGTCATCGTCGACCAGCACGCCGCGCATGAGCGCATCGTCTACGAGCGCATGAAGGCGTCTCTGGCCGGCGGCGGCGTGGCGCGGCAGGGCTTGCTGATGCCGGAAGTCGTCGAGCTGGAGCCTGCTGCCGTGACCCGCCTGGTGGCGCGCGCCGGAGAACTCGCCGAACTCGGCCTCTCCGTCGAAGGATTCGGGGCCGGCGCGGTGCTGGTGCGCGAGGCGCCGGCGCTGCTCGGCAACGCCGATGTCGCCGGGCTGGTGCGCGACCTCGCCGACGAGCTGGTTGCATACGACGGCTCGCAGGCCCTCCGGGAACGGCTCGAGGATGTGTGCGCGACGCTGGCCTGCCACGGCAGCGTTCGGGCCGGCCGCCGGTTGTCCGCGGCGGAGATGGATGCGCTGCTGCGCGAGATGGAACGGACGCCTAATGCCGGCCAGTGCAACCACGGCCGGCCCACCTTCGTGGTGCTCGGCCGGGGCGACATCGAAAGGTTGTTCGGTCGACGATAGGGCCGCTTCGCCGTGGTTGAAACACCGGCCTTCGGACAGGGGCCCGCCTCTGTTTCATTTGCGCACGCGACGGCGCAGGCCGGCAATGGCGGCGCGGGTGGCGCGGCGGGTTACGGCCTCACCCTGACCCACACCCTCGATGCGACGCCGGGCGCCGGCGATGCCTGGACCGACACCTATAGCGGCGGCGACGGTGGCGATGGCGGCGCCGGTGGTGCCGGCGGGATGGCGTCGGCCCGCATCGACGGCAGCTACGTCGATGCCGGCGACGGAGACGATACCATCGCGCTCGATATCGCTCTGGTCGGCGGCGCGGGCAGCACCGGCGGCACCGGCGGTGCCCAGGCCTTCCCGGCTCCGACGAGTTTTTAGGACGGCGATACGTTCTACAGCTATGGCGCCGGTACGGCCGGAGCCGCGGGCGCCGCGGGTGTCCTCGGCGGTTCCGAGGTGTCGATCGTCTTCAACTCGTTCTATGGCGGCCTCGTCAACGACGTGATCTCGGTGTCCGTCTCGTACAGCGGGCCCATCGTCCCAGACATCACGATGAGCGGCAACTAATTCGACGGCAGCGACGGCGTCGACACGCTCGATTTCTCGGGCTTCGCCACCTGGATCGATGTCTTCTTGCCGGGCGGAATACCGGGCGTCGGCGGCGCGGCCGAGGACAACATCGTCAGCGGCATCGAGAACCTCGTCGGCAGCGCCTACGGCGACACCCTCATCGGCGACGGGGGTGACAATGCGATCGAGGGCGGCGACGGCGCCGACGTCATCGGCGGCGGGGAAGGCACCGACTTCATGATCGGCGGCGCGGGGGCCAACACCTTCGTCTTCGGCCCGGCCGGCGGGCAGGACACGGTCGGCGACTTCGACCTCGGCGAGGATTTGCTCGACCTGTTCGGCTTCGGCTTCGACGATGTTGGCGACGTGCAGGCGATCTCGACCCAGTCCGGCGCCGACACGGTGATATATTTCGGCGGCGGCGATCAGCTAACGCTGAGCGGCGTCGACATGAACGCGCTGACCAACGACCACTTCCTGTTCTGATCGGAGGCGGAAGTACACGAATCGGAGCGCCGTGCGTCGCCCTCGTCCTTCGACAGGCTCAGGATGAGGACGATTGGGAATGGCGGCGCGCGCGTGAACCAACAAAAGCGCTGTCCCCACGCATCCTCATCATGAGCCTGTCTAAGGATGGGGATCAGCGCGGCAATTACGGTCGCCATCGTCCTTCGACAGGCTCAGGATGAGGGCGATTGGTGATGGCGACGCGCGCGTCGGCCGATCGGCGCGGCTGTTACCCCTGTCCTCATCCTGAGCCTCCTCACCCTGAGGAGCCGCCGTCAGGCGGCGTCTCGAAGCGCGAAGGACGAGGACAGCAGCCCGGTTGCGTGATCGAGACCTACGCCCGTGCCGGCGACGCCTCGGAGCGGCCCAGCGCGGCGAGCGCGGCGGCGACGATGCCGGCGGAATCGAGGCCGGCCAGCGCAAGCTGCACTTCGGGCTTGTCGTGCTCGAGGAACACGTCGGGCATGGCCATCGGGCGGAAGCGCAGGCCGTTGTCGAGCAGGCCCCCGCGGGCGAGAAACGCCATCACGAGGGCGGCGAAGCCGTTGACGGCGCCTTCCTCGACGGTTAGCAGCACCGCGTGCCCGCGGGCGAGGCGGCGGATCAGCTCCTCGTCGAGCGGCTTGGCGAAGCGGGCATCGGCGACGGTGGTGGACAGGCCGCGCGCCGCCAGCTCGTCGGCGGCCTTGAGCGCGTCGGCGAGCCGCGTGCCGTAGGACAGGATCGCCACCGTCGAGCCCTCGCGCAGCACGCGGCCCTTGCCGACCGGCAGGGGCGTGCCGCGCGCCGGCAATTCGATGCCGATGCCCTCGCCGCGCGGGTAGCGGATGGCCGATGGGCGGTCGTCGATGGCGGCTGCCGTCGCTACCATATGCACCAGCTCGGCCTCGTCGGCCGGCGCCATCAGCACCATGCCGGGCAGCGCGCCGAGACAGGCGATGTCGAAGGAGCCATGGTGGGTCGGGCCGTCGGCGCCGACATAGCCGGCGCGGTCGATGGCGAAGCGTACCGGCAGGCCCTGCACGGCGACGTCGTGCACCACCTGGTCGTAAGCGCGCTGCAGGAAGGTCGAGTAGATGGCGCAGAACGGCTTGTAGCCCTCGCTGGCGAGACCGGCGGCGAAGGTGACGGCATGTTGCTCTGCGATGCCGACATCGAAGCTGCGCTCGGGAAAGCGCGCGGCGAACTTGTCGAGGCCGGTGCCCGACGGCATGGCGGCGGTGATGGCGACGATCTTCTCGTCGTGCTCGGCCTCGGCGATCAGCGCCCCGCCGAAGACGCCGGTATAGGAAGGCGCGTTGGGACGTGCCTTCACCTGGGTACCGGTGACGAGGTCGAATTTCGCGACCGAGTGGTATTTCTCGTGGCCGCCGCTGTCGCTCTCGAAGCCCTTGCCCTTCTGCGTGACCACATGGATCAGCACCGGGCGCGGCTCGCGGCTGTCGCGCACATTCTTCAGCACCGGCAGGAGGTGGTCGATGTTGTGCCCGTCGAGCGGGCCGACATAGTAGAAGCCCAGCTCCTCGAACAGCGTGCCGCCGGTCACGAGGCCGCGCGCGTATTCCTCCGCGCGTTTGGCCGCCTGTTCCAGCGGCCGGGGGAAGTGGTGCGCCACGTCCTTCGCCACCTGGCGCAGCGAGCGGTAGCTCTTCGACGAGATCAGCCGCGACAGATAGGCGCTCATGGCGCCGACCGGCGGGGCGATCGACATGTCGTTGTCGTTGAGGATGACGATCAGGCGCGAGCGTCTGGAGCCGGCATTGTTCATCGCCTCGTAGGCCATGCCGGCGCTCATCGAACCATCGCCGATGACGCAGATGACGTTGTTGCTGCCGCCCGACAGGTCGCGCGCCACGGCCATGCCGAGGCCGGCGGAGATGGAGGTCGAGCTGTGGCCGGCGCCGAACGGGTCGTAGATGCTCTCGGCCCGGCGGGTGAAGCCGGACAGGCCGCCGCCCTGGCGCAGGGTGCGGATGCGGTCGCGCCGTCCGGTGAGGATCTTGTGCGGATAGGCCTGGTGGCCGACATCCCAGATCAGCCGGTCGCGCGGCGTCTCGAAAACATGGTGCAGGGCCACCGACAATTCGACGACGCCGAGGCCGGCGCCGAGATGGCCGCCCGTATGGGCGACCGCGGCGATGGTCTCGCTGCGCAGCTCGTCGGCAAGCTGGCGCAGATGCTCGGGCGAGAAGCCGCGGACATCCGCTGGCTCGTTCACCGTGTCGAGCAGCGGGGTCGGCGCCTTAGCGTTCACTGGCGTTCCGTCCTCTGGTGTCTCAAGCACGCCGGGATACCGTGAAATGGGCAACCCGGCGCAAGTGCTCGGCTTTATCGCCGAACAAGTCAAGGCGGCGGGCGGCGCTTTCGGCCAGCCCGGCGGCCTCCGCCCGGGCCCGGGCGACGCCGCGATGGCCGACCAGCGTCTGCTTGCCGCGCGCCGCGTCCCTGCCCACGCCCTTGCCGACAGTGGCGGCATCGCCGATGACATCGAGCAGGTCGTCGGCGATCTGGAAGGCGAGGCCGATATCCTCGCCATAGGCGGCGAGCGCGGCGCGGGCCGCCTCGTCGGCGGCCAGGATGGCGCCGGCCTGGGCCGAGAAGGCGATCAGTGCGCCGGTCTTCAGGCGGGCCAGCCGTTCCAGCGCCGATTCGGGCAGTATCTCGGCCCGCTCGGCCGCGAGGTCGAGAGCCTGGCCGGCGCACATGCCGGCGCCGCCGGCCGCCCGCGCGAGCCCGGCCACCAGCGCCGCCCGCACCGCGCCGTCCGGGTGCGTCGCCGGATCGGCCAGCACCTCGAAGGCGAAAGTCAGGAGGGCATCGCCGGCGAGGATGGCGGTCGCCTCGTCGAACGCCTTGTGCACCGTCGGCCGGCCGCGCCGCAGATCGTCGTCGTCCATCGCCGGCAGATCGTCATGCACCAGCGAGTAGCAATGGACTAATTCGACCGCGGCGGCGGAGCGCAGCGCACGCCCGGCGGGCACGCCGCAGATGCGTGCGCCTTCGAGGATGAGGAATGGGCGCAGCCGCTTGCCGCCGCCCAGCACCGCGTAGCGCATGGCCTCGGCGAGGCGCGGCGCCGGCGCGCCGGCCGGATCGGGCAGCAGGGCGGCCAGCGCGTCCTCGACTCTCGAGGCGGCGGCGGCCATCGCGGCGGCCAGCGGGTTATCGGTCATGCCGCACCTGAGAAGCGCGCCGTTTCGTCCTTCGCCCTTCGAGACGCCAACCCGGTTCCCCACGCACCTCACCCTGGGGAGGCGTGAAGCGCCGTCTCGAATGGCGAGGGGCGTCGGCCGCGATCGGCCAGCCTCGCCACCACGGGCCTCGTCCTTCGAGACGCCGGGCCCTCACCATGAGGAGCTCGCGAAGCGGGCGTCCCGAAGGGGCCCGGCTCCTCAGGATGAGGCCCTTGAGGATGAACGAGCGATTTCCACGAGCCATGTCCGGCCAGGCTCCGTGGATGAGGAGGCCCGGGACAGGGACCTCATGCCGCGCCTGTCGAAGCATGGGGCCGTTTACCCGATGCCGGCGGGCTCGGTGCCCGGCGTGCCGTCCGGGGCCAGCGCGATGCGTTCGACGCGCGCCTGGGCCTGTCGCAGCTTGTCCTCGCAATAACGCTTCAGATGCGCACCGCGCTCGTAATCGTCGATCGCCTTGTCGAGCGCCGCTTCGCCCGTCTCCAGGCGGCGGACGATCGCCTCCAGCTCGGCCAGCGCCTGCTCGAAGGTCAGTTTCGCGATGTCGTCGGGAATGCGGGCCTCGCCGCTGTCCTTGGCCATGTCTGCGACTCTAGATCATTTCAGGCGGTCATCAACGCATGGACATGCGCGGCCGAAGCCTTGCCCAGCGCACCGAGATCGTAGCCGCCTTCGAGAGTCGACACGACCCGTCCGCCGCAATGGCGCTGCGCCACGGCCAGCAATTCCGTCGTCGCCCAGGCGAAATCCCCGGTGGTCAGCCGCAGATTGGCCAGCGGATCGGCGGCATGCGCGTCGAAGCCGGCCGAGATCAGCAGGAAATCGGGTGCGAATTCGTCGAGCGCCGGCAGCACGATGCGCTCCATCGCCGCGCGGAACTGCACCGTGCCGGCGCCGGGCGGCAGCGGCACGTTGACGATGTTGCCGGCCACGCCCGTCTCGCCGGCCTCGCCCGTGCCCGGATACAGCGGCATCTGATGCGTCGAGGCGTAGAACAGGTCGGCATCGGCCACAAACATGGCCTGCGTGCCGTTGCCATGGTGGACGTCGAAATCGACCACCGCGACCCGCCGGTGCCCGTGCGCCGCGCGCGCATGCAGCGCGCCGACAGCGACGTTGTTGAACAGGCAGAAGCCCATGGAGCGCGTCGGCTCGGCATGGTGGCCGGGCGGCCGGACGGCGCAGAAGGCGTTGTCGGCCTCGCCATTGGCCACCGCATCGACCGCGGCGACTACGGCACCAGCCGCGCGCAGCGCCGCCTCGCCCGAGCCGGGCGAGACCAGCGTGTCGGCATCGATCGCCGCGTAGCCCTCGCGCGGGATGGCGGCGAGCAGGGCGTCGACGAATTCGGCCGGATGGACGCGGGCGATCCAGGCGCGCTCGGCCAGCGGCGCCTCGCGGCGTTCCAGCATGGCGAAGCGCTCCTCCTCCAGAGCCGCCAGCACCGCGCGCAGGCGAGCCGGCGCCTCGGGATGGCGCGGCGACGGATCGTGCTCGAGGCAGGCCGTATGGGTGTACAGCAGCGTCGTCATGGGCCAGTCATAGCGTGCCCGGCGCCGGCAGGCCAGTTGACTTCGCCGAGCGCGGCGCCACGATGGGCCGGCGCTGCGCAACGGGGGGAGCGCGAGCGATGGCCGATCCGCAACGATGTCTCGTCGGAATAGCCCTGCTCGAGGGGCTGGAGGCGCGTCGCCGCGCCGATCTATAATTGCGCTGCCGCGGGCATCTCTGGGATGCCGGCGCGACGATCATCGACCGGCACAGCGAGGCGCGCGACGTCTACTTCGTCGCCGATGGGCTCGTGCGCGTCGTCAATTTCTCGCCGGCCGGCCGCGAGATAGCCTTCGACGAGGTAGGCGCCGGCGGCCATTTACGCGACCTCGCCGCGCTCGACGGAGCGCCGCGCTCGGCCAGCGTGGTGGCGCTCGGAGAGACGCGCACCGCCGCCTGCGCGCCGCAGACCTTCCTCGCCATGCTGCACGACAATCCCGACATCGCGTTGCGCGTCACGCGCGCTCTCGCCCGCATCGTGCGCACAGCGACCGACCGCATCATGGATCTGTCGACGCTCGACGCGCACAACCGCGTCCACGCCGAGATCCTACTCGAGACGCGCGCGGCGATGACCGGAGCCAACACCGCCGCGATCACGACGATCCCCGTGCACAGCGACATCGCCGCCCGCGCCTCGACGACGCTAGAGACGGCGTCGCGCGTGCTGGGCGATCTCTCCCGCCAGGGGCTGGTGACGCGCGAACGCGATGCTATGTCCGTCTCCGACGTGGCAAATATGGCGCCTCTGGTCGAGGCGGTGCGCGAGCAGTTCTAGGGCGGAATCCCTCCGATTTGAATCGCACTTCGGATGTCATCCAGGACGCGCCGCAGGCGCAATCCGGGAGACATGAACACCGGACCCTGGCCTTCTGGCGCCCTCCGGTGTTCATGGACCCCGGCTCTTCGCCATGCGGGCTCCGGCCGGGGCGACGGCCGGTGAGTATATATTATTCGGGAAAGGCCTCGGTGGCGTCAGGTTGCCAGCTATGCCTCCGCTCGTGGCCGCGAGCGGGAAAATCGATCGAGTACCTGCCCCGGCCCTTTGGCGTGCTTCACATAGTCGGCGCCATCGAACACCTTCACGCCGTTGACCCAGACGCCGTGCACGCCGGGTGGGCGGCGGATGGTGCGTCGGCCGCCGCCGGGCAGGTCGCGGATGCGCTCGGGCGGTGTGATCCCGACGGTGGTGGGGTCGAACAGCAGCAGGTCGGCGGTGGCACCGATGGCGATGCGGCCGCGCCCTTCGATGCCGTAGAGGTCGGCCGGGTGGCTGGTGAGGCGGCGGACGCCCTCGGCGAGGTCAAAGACGACGAGTTCGCGTACCCAGCGGGCGAGGAAGTGCAGCCCGTATCCGGCATCGCACATGTAGATCAGATGCGCGCTGGCACCCGACAGCGAGACGACGCCGGCAGGATGGCGCATCAGACGGCCGGCGTCCTATTCTCCGACATTGAGGAAATGGCCAAGGAAGCCGGTCTCGAGGTTCTCCTCGCGGCCGAGGTCGAAGGCGAAATCGATCGGGTCGCGGACCTGTTCGGCGGCGATGTCGCGGACGGACTTGCCAGTCAGGCCGGCGTTCTTCGCCAGCGCCGTCTCGCCGACGATCATGTGCTCCCAGTTGCCGTGGAACAGCGCGCCGGGCTTGAGGCTCGCGAGGTTGGCACGGAAGCGGTCGCGGAAAGAGGCGTCGCGGTAGGTCGCCATGAGCTGCTCGATCGTGTAGCCCTTGATCGCGCCGAAGTCATCGTGGCTATGGAACGGGTAGGCGTTGGCCAAGGTGAGGTCGAAGGTCAGCGGCCGGCAGGGAATCTGGATGTGGACGTTTTGCCCGCGCGACTGCGCCGCGCTCCGCGACATCTCCATCGCCGCGACCGGTGAAACCCAGCAGCAGGGCAACAATGTGGCGGAACGCGTCGCCGCCAATCTCCGCCCGCAACTCGGCCCGCCCGCGACCTGGGCCTAGGTACGCAGCCTGCAGACCGTCGCCGGCACCTACACGATGAACGATGTGCCCCTGACCTATGTCAGCGGCGCGAGCTCCAACAGCGCCGGCGAGTTTGACGCCACGGCGACCGTCAATTTAGGCGCCCGCACGATCAACCTCAACGTGACTATCAACTACGGCTTCATTGTGCCGCCTAATCCCAACAACCCGAATGCGGCGAATGTGACGTTCAACGACCAGGCAGCCAGCTATGCGAACAATATGGGGCTTGCGCAGAAGACCATGGCCTCGAACGACACCAGTCACGCGTCGAAGTTCACCACCATCGCGGGCGGCGACGTGATCAAGATGGAGCCGCGCATCTTCAACAACGTCGCCGCCGGAACCATCGCCGCCGGTACCGAAGTGAAGGTGACGGTGCAGCACACGGACGGTACGATCATTTACGGTTCCGGCACCGCGCCGCGCAGTTGAGGTCGCATCGCCCCATGATCCATATCCGGACCCTGCCGATTGCCGTCGCGGCGCTGCTGCTAGTGATCGGGCCGGCGGCGGCGCAGCCGGCTTCCACGGGCGAGGCCCGGATGGGCGCGGTGACGCTGGAGCCGGTCTCGAAGGATGTCGCGCTCAAGGTCGAACTCGCGGACAACGCGGAAATCGACCTGCGCCTGGAAGGCGAACTGCGCGAATTGCTGGCGTCGCGTGGCTGGACGTCGAACAGGGGACCGGCCTGGACCCTCACCATCACGACAACCGAAGTGACCGGCGACGCGCCCGGCTCGTCGCTCGGCGAGGTGCGCGTCGACAACGACATCATGCGAACGCGCATGAATTTGTGGTCGTCGACGCGCGACAGCGTGCTCGGCTGGCGCACCGGCGCCGAGACGGCGACGCTGGAAAGGCTGCTGCGGCTGGAACTCTAATTGCGCGACGCCGCGGACAATGTCGCCTGGTCCGGCCGCGCCGAGACGACGACGCGCGGCACGGACCCCTATCGCATCTACAGGCAGATGCTGCCGCGACTGGTCGACCGCCTCGTCCAGACGGCCGAGGCGGAGGCGTTTCCCATCCGCTGACTAGCGCCGCGCGCCGGGTATCTTGTCGCGAATGCCTGACAGCGTGGCGGCCATGCCCATCTGCAGCGCGCGGAAATCGGCCGTCGGCGTAATGAAGTTGAAGCCTTCGGTCAGCATCTGCACGGCATATCCGGTCTGCGTGCCGTGCGCGCCGGAGACCTTGCCGGCGGCGTGCGCGGTCTTGCGGATATGGGCGATGGCCTCGCCGATGGGGCCGTCGGCCACGTCGATGCGCGGCCCGTGGCCGAGCGAGATGGCGAGATCGGTCGGTCCGACATAGACGCCGTCGAGACCGGGCGTGGCGACGATCTCGGCGACGTTCGCCAGAGCTTCCTTCGTCTCGATCATGGCCAGCACGACGATCTCGTCGTTGGCCTTCTGCACGTAGTCCGCGCCACCGTACATCACGCCGCGAAAGGCGCCGTTGGAGCGCATGCCCTGCGGCGGGTAGCGGCAGGCCGAGACGAGCAGTTCAGCATCGGCGCGCGTATTCACCATCGGGCAAACCACGCCATAGGCGCCGGCATCGAGCAGCCGCATGATGACGCCCGGCTCCAGCCACGGCGGGCGCACGAACGGCACCGCGTCAGTGGTGGAGATCGCCTGCAGCATGTGCAGCGCCGTCGCCTCGTCGATGCCGCCATGCTGCAGATCGACCAGCACCGTGTCCCAGCCCTGGCGCGCGACCATCTCGGCCGACAGCGAGCACGGCAGCGCGCACCAGCCGTTGAGCACCGGTTTTCCGGCCCGCCATAATTCCTTCACCCGATTGGGACGCATGCGTCGTTTCCTTCCCGCGAAATGGCGGCGATCTTGGCACGCTCCGGCGAGCTTGTGCCAGCGGCCGCGGGCCGCGATGTTAGGCGGGCGTGGAGCGGGTTACCGGAGCGGGCGATGGCGGCGGAGAGTTCGGGCGCGAGCGTGGCGGCGCTGACGGCGCTGGTGCGGGCCGATCTCGACCTGCTCAACTGGCGTCGCCGCCCGGGCTGGGTAGTGCTGCGCCGCCATGCCGGCGGCGCAGCGTTGCTGGACGTGGTCGTCATCGGCGCCGGGCATGCCGGTCTCACGGCCGCCTTCGGCCTGATCCGCGCGCAGATCGACAATGTGCTGGTCATCGACCGCAATCCGGCCGGGCGCACGAACCAGTGGTCCACCTTCGCGCGCATGCGCACGATGCGGACGCTGAAGGAGAATACCGGGCCCGATCTCGGCATTCCGTCGCTGACGCCGCGCGCCTGGTTCGAGGCGATGTACGGGGCGGACGCCTTCGCGCGCATGGAGCGCATGCCGAAGGACGACTACCAGGCCTATCTCGAATGGTACCGGGAGGTCCTCTACCTGCCGGTGCGGCATGACACCGCGGTGATCGCCATCGATCCGGAAGGCGCCACCGATGCCGATGCGCCGATCCGCCTGCGGCTGCGCGGTGCCGGCGTCGCATCCGAGACGCTGGATGCGCGCGAGATCGTGCTGGCGACGGGGCTGTAGGGAAATGGCGACTGGGTCGTGCCGGCCCTCGTGCGCGACAACCTGCCGCGCGACCGCTGGGTGCACAGCGCCTAGACATACGATGCAGGACGGTTCGCCGGGCAGCGCGTCGCCGTGCTTGGCGGCGGCACCTCGGCCTTCGACCATGTCGGCGCGGTGCTGGAGGCCGGCGCGGCGTCGGTCGACCAGTATGTGCGCCGCCGCTCAATTCCCCGCGTCAATGCGTGGCGCTGGGCCGACGGCACGCATGTGCTCGGGCATTTAGGCGCCTTCACCGACCTCCAGAAATGGCGCGCCGTCCGCCACATCTTCGCGGTCCACCAGCCGCCGCCGCAGGAGACGTGGGAGCGTTGCGCCGTCCATCCTAACTGGCGGCTGCATCTCGCGGCCGGCCGGAAGAGTTGCAGGATGGTCGGCGACGAAATCGAGATCGAGACGGCGGCCGGCGAGCGGCGCCGGCACGACGCCGTCATCGTCTCCGTCGACGCGGCGATGGACCTCGCCGCGCGGCCGGAACTAGCCGCCATCGCCCACGACGCGGCACTATGGCGCTACCGCTTCACGCCGCCGCTGGGGGAGGAGAACGACTATCTAGCCGCGCACCCCTACCTAGCCGACGATTACGCCTTCACCGAGCGCGTGCCGGGAACCGCGCCGTGGCTCGCGCATGTCCGCAACTTCACCTTCGGCACCATGGTCTCTCTGGGCGGCTCGGGCTCCTCGCTCAATGCCCTTCGGGTGAGCGTGCCGAAGCTGGTCGACGCCGTCGGTAGCGCCCTGTTCGGTGCCGACAGGGAGGCGCATTACCGCGCCGCCTTCGCCCAGACGTGCGAGGAACTGGTGGCGGACATTCCGGGCGAGGTCATCCCGCCCTTGCCCGCGGCGCCGTGACGGACCGAGGCTCTATATCCCACACCATTCCAGCTAATTCTCACCCGCCGCCGGTCCGCGCCAGTGGTCTGGCCACAGCTCCTTCACCTTGGGGCCATCGCTGCGGAAGGCGTGGCACGTGTCGAGCAGCATCGGACGCGTCTTCGCCGAGGCCGTGCCTTCCGGCCGGTCGAGGCTGGCCTGTTTGTTGCGGTAGGGATAGATCGTCTGGAAGGCGGTGGTTGCCAGCGGCCCGAGCAGCTCGACCAGATGCGTGCAGCCTTCGACGCCGCCGACGCGCCTCCTCACCTCGCCGCGAAAGCCGGGGCCGATGGTAAGGCCGACCAGCCGCTCGAAATTGGGCCCGACCTCCTTGCACATGGCGAATGGCGTCTTGTCCGACACGGCCTCGACGGCGCGGATGACGAAGCCGCCGTCGACCGTGATGCGTATCGCCATGCCGTGGATCGGGTCGCCCGGCACGATGGCGCCGCGCTCGCGGTTCTCGAAGGCATAGGTCTTGGTGTCGGCGAGCGTGCCTTCGATGTCCCACATGCCGTCGGCGCGCAGATAGCCGGTGCATTCGATCCGGCGGGTGTGAATGTGCTCGCGCGGGGCGGGCGCGGACAATGGCATGGCGCGCGAATCCTTGGATGCGTTGGAGGGCGGGCGGAAAATGGGGCCGGGTGGCGCCGCGGTCAAGCCGCGCCGGTCCGCGCCGCGCCGCCGCCGGGCGGCGTGACGCGCAGCGTGCGGATCTGGTTGGCCCGGCGGCGCAGCACGTCGAACCGGTAATCGTGGAATACGAAGCTCTGCCCTTCGTCGGGGATGACGCGCGCCGCGTGCAGCACCAGCCCGGCGATCGTCGTCGCCTCTTCGTCGGGCAGGTTCCAGCCGAGTTCGCGGTTGAGGTCGCGGATCGTCGCGGTGCCGGTGACGATCCAGCTGCCGTCACCCTGCGCCCGCGCGCCGGCCACCGGCACGTCGTGCTCGTCGTGGATCTGGCCGACAATCTCCTCGACGATGTCCTCCAGCGTCACGATGCCCATGACGGCGCCGTACTCCTCGACGACGATGGCGAAATGCTCGTGGCGGCGGCGGAAGGCTCCGAGCTGGGCGAGCAGCCCGGTCTGCTCGGGGATGAACCACGGCGCATTCGCCGCCGCGGCGACGTCGATCTTGTCGATATCGCCGCCGGCCGCGTCCAGCGCGCGGTACAGGGCCTTGGCATGGATCACGCCGATGATGTTGTCGGATTCGTCGCGGTAGAGCGGCAGGCGGGAATAGGGGCTGTCGAGCACGCGCCGCAGGATCTCTCGCGGCGGCAGCGCGGCGTCGATCGTCTGCACATCGGTGCGGTGGGTCAGCACCTCGCCGACCTCGACTTCGGCAAGGTCGAGGATGCTGCGCAGCATGTGGCCTTCATGCGCGGACTCGTCATCGGTTACGGCATGCAGGTCGATTGCACCGCGCAATTCCTCCTCGCGCGCCTCGCCGCCGCCGCCGGTGCCACGCTTGCCGCCGAGCGCCAGGAGGCCGCACACCACGGCATCGATCGCGATCGTCAGCGGTGTCAGCACGGCGACCACGATTCGCACCAACGGCGCCACGGCCAGCGCCAGCTTGTCGGGATTCCTGATGGCGTAGGTCTTCGGCAGCACTTCGGAGAACACGATCACGAGCAGGGTCATCGCGACCGTGGAGTAGGCGACGCCGGCATCGCCGAACAGCGCGATCAGTACGCTGGTGGCCAGCGCCGAAGCGAGGATGTTGACGATGTTGTTGCCGACCAGCAGGGAGCCGATCAGGCGCTCGGGGCGATTGCGCAACCGGTTGACGATATGCGCCCGCTTGTTCCCGTCCTTCTCGAGCTGGTGCAGGCGCGGCCGCGACGCCGCCGTCACAGCCGTCTCGGAGCCGGAGAAAAAGGCCGACAGGACCAGCAGCACGGCAATGACGGCGACGATCAGGTAAAGAGTGTCCATTATTGGGCTCGCGTTCGCTCTTTTCAGACTGCCTGCGCGGCGTCCGCCAGCAGGGACGCCACGATCGCCGGCGGTACGTCGCGGGAGACGAAGGCCTTGCCGATGCCGCGCACGAGGATGAATCGCACCCGGCCGCCCTCGACCTTCTTGTCGTGGCCCATCAGGCGCACCAGCGTCTCGGCGTTCCAGCCGCCGGGCGGCGGGGGCGGCAGGCCGGCGGGCAGGCCCATAGCCCCGAGGTGGCGGCGCACGCGCGCCGCATCCCCGGGCGGGCAGAGGCCGAGTCGCGCGGACAGTTCGCAGGCCATCGCCATACCGGCGGCCACCGCCTCGCCATGCAGCAGCGCCGCGCCGAAGCCGGTCGCCGCTTCGAAGGCATGCGCGAAGGTGTGGCCGAGGTTGAGCAGCGCCCGTTCGTCGCCGGTCTCGCGTTCGTCGGCGGCGACGATGGCCGCCTTCATCTCGCAGCTGCGGCGCACCGCATGGATGCGCGCGGCGGCATCGCCCGCCACCAGGGCAGCGCCGTTGCGCTCCAGCCAGGCGAAGAATTCGGCGTCGCCGAGCACGCCGTACTTTGCCGTCTCGGCGTAGCCGGCCAGCAACTCGCGGCGTGGTAGGGTGTCGAGCACATCAGTATCGGCGACGACGAGGCGCGGCTGGTAGAAGGCGCCGACGAGGTTCTTGCCGTGGGGCGTGTCGACCGCGGTCTTGCCGCCGACACTCGAATCGACCTGGGCCAGCAGGGTCGTCGGCACCTGGACGTAGTCGACGCCGCGCAGCACCAGCGCCGCCGCCAGTCCCGCGAGATCGCCGACGACGCCGCCGCCGAGCGCCACGACGCAGTCGCGGCGCTCGATGCGCCGGTCGAGCAGCGCCGACAGCAGACCCTGCAGCCCGTCGAAGGTCTTGCTCTCCTCGCCGGCCGGCACGGTCACGGAGTCGCTGGCGATGCCGGCGGCGTCGAGCGCCGCCAGCAGGCGGTCGAGATGGAGGGGCGCCACATTGCTGTCGGTGACGACATGGGCGCGCCGCGCCAGCCCGGCGGCGACCATCTCGCGGCCGGTCCCGGCCAGCGCGCCGGGGCCTATGACGATGTCGTAGGCGCGCGCACCTAGGGCGACGCCGAGGCGGGCGGGAGTGGCGGTCGGCGTCATCGCAGCGTCTCGCGGGCAGGGGGGATGCCATGCCCGGCGAGCGCGGCGAGCACGCGCTCCACGGTCTCCTCGGGCGGCCCGTCGTCGGTATCGACGACGATATCGGCGCCGGCATAGACGGGATAGCGCTGGGCCACCAGCCGCGCGATGGTCTCGCGCCGGTCGCCGGCCTTCAGAAACGGCCGGTCGGTACGCCGCCCGGTGCGCCGCACCAGCGTCTCGACATTGGCGCGCAGCCAGACCGACAGGCCGGACGCGGCGATGCGCGCCCGCGTATCGGGGTCCATGTAGGCGCCGCCGCCGGTCGCCAGCACCATCGGGCCTTCGGCCAGCAGGCGGGCGATCACGTTGCGCTCGCCGGAGCGGAAATGCGGCTCGCCGTGGCGGGCGAAGATTTCCTCGATGGGGAGGCCGGCCGCTTCCTCGATCGCCTGGTCGGCATCGACGAAGTGCCAGCCGAGTCGAGCCGCCAGCCGCCGCCCCACGGCGGTCTTGCCGGCTCCCATCATGCCCACCATCACGATCGAGCGTGCGCCGGCGGGCCGTGCCGCGAGATCGGCGCGTGCCCCCGTCGCGGGGTCGTGATCGGAACTGAGGGCGGTCATGACCTATCGGTAATCACGCGCCGGCAGCCCGCGCTAGCGAGTTTACAGGCCGCCGTGAATTCGCCATGTTTCGACCCTACCACAGCCCGGCGCATCTTGTCGTCGGCCTTTGCGCCCGGTTCGCGCGGGCCCCGACCCGCCGGTCCGCTTACCCGGGGAGTTCCCTTGCTGCGCATTGCCCTCGTCATTGTCGCCGTGCTGGTGGTTGCGGTCGCCGGCTGGCTCTCCACGCGCGACATTCCCGCGCCGACGCATCCGGTCGAAAAGGTCATCCCAGATGATCGCCTGCCGCGCTAGTACCGTCGCCACGGCGGTGCTGGCGCTCTGTGTGCTGGCCGGTGCGGCCGTCGCCCAGGGTGAACCGCGCCGCCTGTTCGATCCCAATGCCCAAATGCCCGCCGCCGTGACGCCGGTCGCCACGGAGGCGTCGCCCGGCGCGGTACCGCCCGGCGCCGTGCCGGCGGACGACAGCATTCGTGTCGAGCGGCTGGGACAGATCGATCCCGACGCGGTCGGCCTCCTGCGCGCCGGGGAGGGCGGTCTGCCCCTGGAAATGTGGTCGGGGACGTCGAGGGCCTTCGTCGCCGGCGTGCTGTCGCGCCTGCCGGACGTGCCCGCGGCACCGTCGCTGCGCGAGCTGCAGCGCCGCCTGTTGCTGACCACGGCAAAGCCCCCTGGCGGCCCTGCCGCCGAGCCGGGGCTGGTGGCGCTGCGCGCGCGCCTGCTGGTTGCCATGGGCGAAAGCGAAGATGCGGCTAAGCTCGTCGGTGCCGCTACGGGCACCCGCTCCGGCGCGACCGCGCGGGCCGTTGCCGAGGGCCACCTGCTGCGCTACGATTTCGCTGCGGCCTGCAACGAGGTCGACGCGCAAGCGACGACCGGCACCGATGCCTTCTGGCAGAAGACGCTCGTCTTCTGCCAGGCGCTGCAGGGCCGCAAGGCCGAGGTCCAGTTCGGCCTCGACCTGCTGCGCGAGCAAGGGGCCCTGAACGACGACGCGCTGTTCCTCGACCTCGTCGAGGCTCTGGCCGCTAGGCAGAAGGCGACGACCAAGGCCACCGGCGAAGCCTCGCCCCTCAATCTGGCTACGCTGAGGGCCGCCGGTGTCGAGGTGCCGCAATGGCTCGCCGACAAGGCGACCCCGGCGATGCAGCGCGCCATTGCCGGCTCGACCAATGCGCCGCGGGAGATGCGTCTGGCTGCCGCGCGCGCCGCCGGCCGTGCCGGCACGCTGTCGCCGGCGGCGTTGCGCGACCTTTACGGTGCCCTAGGCATTGGACGCGACGACGCGCTGGCCGCGCTGGCGGCGGGAGCCAAGCCCTCGCCCGGCCTCGTCCTCGCAGCCGGCTGGATGGTCGCCTCGCAGCAGACGGTGCCGGCCGCCCAGGCCGAGGCGCTGCGGCGCGGCTGGACGCTGGCGCGGACAAACGGCGATGGCGCGCTCGCCGCGATGCTGGCGGAGCCGTTGCTCGTCCGCATCGAGCCGGGTCCCAACCTCGCCTGGTTCGCCGGCGAGGCCGCGCGGGCCGCGCTGCTGGCCGGCCGCACCGAGCGGGCGCGCGAATGGCTGCGCATCGCCGCCGGCGTCGCCGCGCGCGACGAGGCGGCCACCGCTGCCGTGACCGATTTGTGGCCGTTGATTCGCCTTGCCGGCGACCCCGAGCGCGAGGGCGCTGCCTCGACCGCTGCGCCGGCACCGTTCGATCTGCGCGTCGCCGGCACGGGCGCGCTGGCCTCGCAGCCGACGCCCTTGCCCGCGGCGCCTTCTGTCGATCCGCTGTTCGGCTGGACCGATGCTCGTCTCGACCGCTGGCTCGCCGCCCGCTACAAGGCAGACCCTGCCGTGGCGGCACGCCAGCGCGGCGTGCTGCTGGCGCTGTTCGCCGCGCTCGGCGAGCCGGTGGGGCCGGAGCGCTGGCGTGAAGCGGCGGCCGCCGCCGCGCGCGCGCCGGCGACCGCACCGGTCGCCATGCCCGACAGCGCGATGTGGTTCGCGATGGACGAAGCGGCGCTTGCCGGGCGCGGCGGCGAGACGGTGCTGCTGGCGCTGGCGCTGCTGGCCGAGGGCGAGTTGGGGACGGCATCGCCGGTGGTCCTGCACCGCGTCGTGGCCGACCTCGCCGCCGTCGATCTGCATGCCGAGGCGCGGCGCATCGCCGTCGAGGCGGCGCTCGCCGCCGGGCTGTAGGCGGAGCGTAAGATGGCGACGCCGCACCCCTCAGCCCGCCACGTCGAAGCCTTTCTTGAAATGCTGGCGGCCGAACGCGGCGCCTCGGCCAACACGCTGGCCGCCTATAACCGCGACCTCGCCCAATGCGCGAGCTTCCTCGCGCGGCGCGCGCGGGCGCTGCACGACGCCACCGGCGACGACCTCGTCGCCTTCCTCGCCGACATGGCGCGCGCCGGCATGGCGCCGCGCACCTCCGCTCGCCGCCTTTCGGCCCTGCGGCAGTTCTTCCGCTTCCTCGCCGGCGAGGGCGTGCGCGATGTCGATCCGACCTCCACCCTAGACGGGCCGCGCCGCGGCCGCACCCTGCCGAAGATTCTCGACGAGGCCGATGTCGACCGCCTGCTCGCCGCCGCGCATGCCCGCCCGGGCCCGGCCGGGTTGAGGCTGGCGGCGCTGGTCGAACTGGCCTACGCCACCGGCCTGCGCGTGTCGGAGCTGGTCAGCCTGCCGTTGGCCGCCGTGGCGCGCGACCCGCGCCTTATGGTGGTCAGGGGCAAGGGCGGCCGCGAGCGCATGGTGCCGCTGGGCGACGCAGCACGCGAGGCGGTGCGCGCCTGGCTCGCCGTGCGCGAGAGCGGCAAGGAAGCCGTCCACGAGCAGCCTTGGCTGTTTCCCGGCTATGCGCGCGGCCATCTTACGCGCCATCGCTTTGCGCAAATGCTCAAGATGCTGGCCAGCGGGGCTGGACTCGATCCGGCGAAGGTGTCGCCGCATGTGCTGCGCCATGCCTTCGCCACGCACCTCGTCGCGCGAGGCGCCGATCTGCGCGCCGTGCAGCAGATGCTCGGCCATGCCGACATCTCGACGACGCAGATCTACACCCATGTTCTCGACGAGCGCCTGCGCAAGCTGGTGCAGGAAGCGCATCCGCTGGCCCGCGCCCGGCCGCCCGGCCGCCCGCCGGCCGGTTGACAGCCACACGGGGAGCCCGCCATATGACCGCCCCCCCCGCGACCCCACGGCGCGAGAGATGCGTCAGTTTCTCGATTTCGAAAAGCCGATCGCCAAGCTGGAAGGCAAGATCGAGGAGCTGCGCCATTTCTCCGCCGGCGGCGACCTCAACATTGCCGAGGAGGTCGACCGCCTGCAGTCGCGCGTCGACCGCATGCTGCGCCAGTCCTACGGCAGGCTGGGCGCGTGGCAGAAGGTGCAGGTCGCCCGCCATCCCGACCGGCCGCATTTCCTCGACTATGCGCAGGCGCTGTTCACCGAGTTCACGCCGCTGGCCGGCGACCGCTCCTTCGCCGAGGACCGAGCCATCATCGGTGGACCGGCGCGGCTGGGCGGCCATTCGGTGATGCTGATCGGCCACGAGAAGGGCGCTGACACGACCTCGCGCATCGCCCATAATTTCGGCATGGCGCGCCCAGAGGGCTACCGCAAGGCGCGCCGTCTGATGCTCCTGGCGGCGCGCTTCGGCCTGCCTATCGTGACCCTGGTGGATACGGCGGGCGCCTATCCGGGCGTCGGCGCCGAGGAGCGCGGCGCGGCCGAGGCCATCGCCCGCTCCATCACGACCTGCCTCGACGTGCGCGTGCCGCTGGTCGCCGCTGTCATCGGCGAGGGCGGCTCGGGCGGCGCCATCGCTCTGGCCGTCGCCGACCGCGTGCTGATGCTGGAGCACGCCGTCTACTCGGTGATCTCGCCCGAGGGCTGCGCCGCCATTCTGTGGCGCGAGGGCGAGCGTGCGCCAGACGCGGCGGAGGCGCTGAAACTGACGGCGCAGGATCTCGATTCTCTGGGCGTCATCGACACGATCGTCGAGGAGCCGCTGGGCGGCGCCCATCGCGGCCGCGAGGACGCCGCCCGACGCCTCGGAGAGGCGCTGGCCGACGCGCTCGCGGAGCTGCGCGGCAAGGATGGCGACACGCTGCGCCGCGAACGCCGCGAACGCTTCCTCGCCATGGGACGGCAGGGGCTGGTCTAAGTTCGCTTACCCTCTCCGCCCCCCGTGGCGGATAGGGTAGAGATCGGGGCGATACCTGCCCGACGAACCGCGCCAGAGAGTGCGCCGATTTGGCAAAGCCGAGGTCGCCGAAGGCGAAGCGGCAGACGAAGTAGTTCACACCGGCGGCCTCGACCTGGCGCGCGATCTCTGCCGCCACGGTGTTGGGCGCGCCGGCGATCAACACCGTGGCTGCGCGCGGTGGCGAAGTCGTGGGCGTAGACGCCGGGGCTGGTGCCGTGCCGCTGCCACAGCCAGCCGAAGCTGTCGTACCAGGCACCCCAGGCGTATGCGGCGCTCGCTTCAGCTTCGGAATCGGTGCGCCGATATAGAGGTGGCGGGCGATGCCGGGGCGCGGCAACGGCGCGCCGCCATGCGTCGCGGACCAGACCACGCGATACTGGTCGGTGGCGCTGCGGGCGACCGGGCATGGGGCGTTGGAGATGACGTTGACGGCGTTCTGCGCCGGCCAGCCGGCGCCGTCCGGCGAGGCGACGCCATACCACAGAGGCGGATGCGGGCGCTGCAGCGGCGCGAAGGGCAGCGGCACGTCGCGATAGGTGTAGTGCTTGCCGGCATGATCGACGCGGCCGTCGCGCCGACCGCCGAGGATCACCTGGAACGCTTCCATGTACATCGCCTGCGCTTCGGCCGGATCGACGCCGAAGGCGGCGACCTCCCAGGGCAACACGCCGCGGCCGACGCCGATCTCCAGACGCCCGCCCGACAGATTATCGAGCATGCACAGCTCCTCGATCAGCCGCAGCGGATCGTAGAGCGGCAGGCAGAACACCATCGAGCCGAGCCGGAGGCGCCGCGTGCGCTGCGCGGCGGCGGCGAGGAACACGGCTGGCTAGGGTGTGAGGCCGAGCGGCGTCGCGTGGTGCTCGGCGAGGTGCCAGAAATGGAAGCCGGCGGCGTCGTAGCGCTCGATCAGCCGCAGGCGGTCCTCGTAGACATCGGCGATGGCGACGCCCGGCCGCCGGTCGAGATGACCGAAGACGCCGAAGGAAAGCATGCCCCATCCCCCTGAAGCCCTGAGAGCCTAGCAGGGGCGGTGCGGGACCGCCTAGCCATTCGACAGGCTCAGGGTGAGGCTACTGGAAAAAGCCGGCTTTGCCCGCGACACCATCGGGGGCGCTTCAGCCGTGCCATTCCCAAGTCCTCATCCTGAGCCTCCTCACCCCGGGGAGCCGCCGCGAGGCGGCGTCTCGAAGGGCGAAGGATGGGGACCGCAATGACGCCGCGCCATCAAACGCGGCCGTGGCAGTGCTTGTATTTCTTGCCGCTGCCGCAGGGGCACAGGGAATTGCGCTGCACCTTGCCCCAGGTTGACGGATAGCGCGGGTCGACCTCGACGGCGGCCGTCGGGCGGCGGGTTCGCGTGGCGACGGCGGTGTCGCCGTAGCCACCATCGTCGAAGCTGATGGACAGGCGTTCCTCGCGACCGCGCTGGACCGGGGGCGGCGGCAGGTCTTCCGGCGCGTTGACACGGATCTCGAGATGCGAGAGCACGGCTGTCACCGATTCGCGCAGCCGGCCGAGCATGTCGTCGAACATGTCGAAGGATTCGCGCTTGTATTCGTTCAGCGGATTCTTCTGGCCGAAGGCGCGCAGCCCGATGCCCTGGCGCAGATGGTCGAGGCGCAGCAGGTGGTCCTTCCAGTGCTGGTCGAGCAGCTGCAGCAGCAGGCTCTTCTCGGCCATGCGCATCATTTCGGGGCCGTAATTGGCGACCTTGGTGGCCATCCTCTGGTCGATGCAGGCGACCAGGCGCTCGCGGATCTCCTCCTCGGCGATGCCCTCTTCCCTGGCCCAGTCGGCGACCGGAGCGTCGATGGCGAAGACGCGCAGCACCTCCTCGTGCAACCCGTTGACGTTCCACTGCTCGGAGAAGGCACCGCCGGGAATGGAGCGCGCGACCATCGCGCCGAGCACTTCCTCGCGCATGCCGGCGATGGTGTCCGACACGTCGGGCGTGCGCATCAGATCCTTGCGCTGCTCGTAGACGACCTTGCGCTGGTCGTTCATCACGTTGTCGTACTGGAGGAGCTGCTTCCTGATCTCGAAGTTGCGCGCCTCGACCTTCTGCTGCGCCTTCTCGATCGCCTTGTTGATCCACGGATGGACGATGGCCTCGCCGGCCTCTAGGCCGAGGCGCTGCAGCATCGAATCCATGCGCTCGGACCCGAAGATGCGCATCAGATCGTCCTGCAGCGACAGGAAGAACTTCGAGCGCCCGGGGTCGCCCTGGCGGCCCGACCGGCCGCGCAGCTGATTGTCGATGCGCCGGCTCTCGTGGCGCTCGGTGCCGACGATGTAGACGCCGCCGGCGGCCAGCACCTTCTCGCGCGACACGACGATATCGCCCGCGATGGCGTCGCGCAGGCGCGCGCGCTCGGCCTCGTCGGTGATCGCCGCCAGCTCGACGCGGACGCGCATCTCGAGGTTGCCGCCGAGCTGGATGTCGGTGCCGCGGCCGGCCATGTTGGTGGCGATGGTCACGGCGCCGGGCACGCCGGCCTGGGCGATGATCGCGGCTTCCTGCTCGTGATAGCGGGCGTTCAGCACCTGGTGACGGATGCCGCGCTTCTTCAGCATCGCCGCCAGCGTCTCCGACTTCTCGATAGACACCGTGCCGACCAGGCATGGCTGCTCGCGTTTGTGGCAGTCCTCGATCAACGCGATGATCGCTTCGTGCTTCTCGTCGAGGGTGCGGTAGACCTCGTCGTGCTCGTCGACGCGTATCATGTCGCGGTTGGTCGGGATGTCGATGACCTCGAGGCCGTAGATCTGCGCGAACTCGGCCGACTCGGTCATGGCCGTGCCGGTCATGCCGCCGAGCTTGGGGAACAGGCGGAAATAATTCTGGAAGGTGATCGAGGCCAGCGTCTGGTTCTCGTTCTGGACGCGCACGCCTTCCTTGGCTTCCAGCGCCTGGTGCAGGCCGTCGGAGTAGCGCCGTCCCTCCATCATGCGGCCGGTGAACTCGTCGATGATGATGACCTTGCCGTCCTTGACGATGTAGTCGGTGTCGCGAGCGAACAGCTTGTGCGCGCGCAGGGCCTGGTTGACGTGGTGCAGCAGCGAGACGCTGGTGATGTCGTAGAGGATCTCGCCTTCCTTCATCAGCCCGTCGGCCACCAGCAGGCGCTCGACCGTATCGACCCCCTGCTCGGTCAGCGTCACCGCGCGCACCTTCTCGTCGCGCTCGAAATCCTCGGCGGCGAGGCGGGGGATGACGGTGTCTACGGCGACGTAGGCGGTCGAGCTGTCCTCGGCCTGGCCGGAGATGATCAGCGGCGTGCGCGCCTCGTCGACGAGGATCGAATCGACCTCGTCGACGATGGCGAAGTTGAATTCGCGCTGGACCATCTCCTCCAGCTGGAACTTCATGTTGTCGCGCAGATAGTCGAAGCCGAATTCGTTGTTGGTGCCGTAGGTTACGTCGGCGGCATAGGCGGCGCGGCGCTCGCCATCGTCGAGGCCATGCAGGATGCGCCCGACCGACAGGCCGAGAAAGCCATATACGGCACCCATCCACTCGGCGTCGCGGCTGGCGAGGTAGTCGTTGACGGTGACGACGTGGACGCCCTTGCCTTCCAGCGCATTGAGGTAGACGGGCAGGGTGGCGACCAGCGTCTTGCCCTCGCCGGTCTTCATTTCGGCGATCATGCCGTTGTGCAGCACCATGCCGCCGAGCAGCTGCACGTCGAAATGGCGCTGGCCGAGGGCGCGGCGCGCCGCCTCGCGCACCGTGGCGAAGGCCTCCTCGAGGATGTCGTCGAGGGTCTCGCCCCTGGTGAGGCGGGCGCGGAACATGTCCGTGCGCGCCGCCAGCTCGGCGTCGGACAGCTTCAGCAATTCGGGTTCGAGGGCGTTGATTCTCGCCACGCGCGGCTGCAGGCGGCGCAGGTAGCGGTCGTTGGCCGAACCGAGGAGGTTTTTGAAGACGGCGCCGAGCATGCAATGTCCCCGGTGATCCGGGCCGGACGGCACAATACCCCGCCGCCGCCGGGCGCGGCGGGCGGGGTGCCCGCCATCGACCGCCCCCCGTTCATTTGGGGCGCGCGCGGCGCCGTTCCACCGCGGCAGCCCTCTCTAGGGGCCGCGGCCCCGCCCTGTCAACGGCGGGCGGGGTCGCATGCCGGGGCGACCGTGGCCCTTGAGTGCGACGTGGCCGCGGCGCATGGTGGCGCGCCTGTCGCCGTCGGCCAGCTTTCGCGCGCCCGGCCGCATTCCGCCGGCAGGCCAGCGGAGGTTTTCCAGAGATGCGCTTTGTGGCAATCGCCGTCGCCCTCGCCGGGGCGCTGGCCGCCGGCACGGCCACGGCCCAGCAGGCCCCGGCGGCACCGCCGCCGCAGGCACCGGCTACCAAGGCGCCCGCCGCCCAAACACCCGCTGGCCCGGCCGCCGGCCAGCCGGCCGACCCGGTCGCCGCCCGGGTCGACGGCTTCGAACTGCGCCAATCCGACGTGGCGGCGGCCTTCGCGCGCCTGCCGCCCGAGGTGCAGGAGATGCCGATGCCACTGATATACCCGCAGATACTGCAGCAGCTCGCCGGCTACCGACTGCTCACCGTGCAGGGCCGCAAGGCGAAGCTGCAGGACGATGCCGAGGTCAAGGCGCGGGTGGCGCGTTTCGAGGACACGGCGATCCAGCAGCGCTACCTGGAAAAGCTGGTCGACGCGAGCGTGACCGACGCCCTGTTGAAGAAGCGTTTTGCCGCGGCGATGGCCAAACGGCCCAAGGAATTCGAGGTCCGCGCCAGCCATATCCTGGTGGAGACCGAGGCGGCGGCGCGCGCCGTGCTGGCCGAGCTGGCCAAGGGCGCCGATTTCGCCAAGCTGGCGCGCGAGCGCTCGATCGACGGTTCGGCCGCGCGCGGCGGCGATCTCGGCTTTTTCCGGCACGAGCAGATGGCCGGGGAATTCTCGGACGCGGCCTTCGCCATGACCGACGGGCAGGTGACGAAGGAGACGGTGCGCTCCCGCTTCGGCTTCCACATCATCAAAATGACGGGCAAACGCGAGGCCGCGCCGCCGACCTTCGACGAGGCGCGCGACGAGTTGTCCCAGCAGGTCGCCCGCGAGCTGATCCTCGCCGAGGTCAACAAGCTGAAGGGCGCCGCCAAGATTGAGATGTTCAACATCGACGGCACGAAACTCGATCCCAGCCAGCCGCCGCCGGGCGTCCCAGGCACCCCCGCCGGCCCGGCCCGCCACGGCGGCATCACGCCGCTGCGGTAGCCCCTGAAAAAATTCCTCATCCTGAGTCTCCTCATCCCGAGCTTGTCGAGGGACGAAGGATGAGCCGCCGTTGCCTGCGTTCGTTCAGTCCTCAATGGCCTCATCCTGAGGAGCGGCCGTCAGGCCGCGTCTCGAAGGACGAGGCCCGTGGTGGCGAGGCGGGCCGGTCGCGGCCGACGCCCCTCGCCATTCGAGACGTCCGCTGGGGCGGGCTCCTCAGGGTGAGGCGCGTGGGGAACGGCGGTGATGGTGTCGTTGCCGCCGCCCGACGGTTGTCGGCGCGGCGGCCGGCACGCTAGACAGGGCGCGGTCGTCGTCGCGAGGAAAGAGGTCGTCATGGCGGGCAAGTTGCCGCTGCCGGTATCGCCGCTGGCTCCGGCCCGGTTTCCCTCACTGGGCCCCATCGCCGGCGTCAGGCTGGCCGGGCTGCATGCCGGCCTCAAGCTTCGCCCGGGGGTGAAGGATCTGATGGTCGCCGTGCTCGACCCGGGCACGACGATCGCCGGCGTGCTGACGCGCTCGAAATGCCCCTCGGCGCCGGTCGACTGGTGCCGCGCCAACCTGCCGAAGGGCAAGGCGCGCGCCATCGTCGTCAATTCCGGCAATGCCAACGCCTTCACCGGCAATGCCGGCGACACCACGGTGGAGCGCACCGCGCGTGCCGCCGCGCAGGTGCTGAAATGCCGGCCCTCCGAGGTGTTCATCGCCTCGACCGGCGTGATTGGCGTGCCGGTGCCGCCCGACCATATCGGCAGGCATGTTCCCGCTGCCTTCAAGGCAGCACGCGCCGATGGCTGGGCAGACGCCGCCGCGGCGATCATGACCACCGACACTTTCCCCAAGGGCGCGCAGGCCACCGCCCTCGTCGGTGGGAAGACGGTGACGGTCGCCGGATTCGCCAAGGGCTCGGGCATGATCGCGCCCGACATGGCGACGATGCTCGGCTTCGTCTTCACCGACGCAAAGGTGCCGGACACTGTGCTGCGCCGCCTGCTGCGCCGCGCCAGCGACCGCACCTTCAACGCCACCACCGTCGACGGCGACACCTCGACCTCCGACACCGTGCTGCTCTGCGCCACCGGCAAGGCCGGCAACAGAGCCGTGGCGACGACCGACTGGCAGGATTTCGCCCGCGCGCTGGAAGCGGTGTGCGGCGACCTCGCGCGCCAGATCGTGCGCGACGGCGAGGGCGCGCGGAAGTTCGTCACCATCAACGTGAAGGGCGCGGTCTCCGCCGCCTCGGCACGGAAAATCGGCCTCACCATCGGCAATTCTCCGCTGGTGAAGACAGCCATCGCCGGCGAGGACGCCAATTGGGGCCGCATCGTCGCCGCGATCGGCAAGTCAGGCGAGCCGGCCGACCGTGATCTCCTGGGTATCGCCATCGGCGGCGTCGCCATCACGCGCGAAGGCCAGATCGTGCCCGGATACGACGAAACGCCGGTCGCCGCGCACATGAAGGGGCAGGAGATTACCATCGACGTCGATCTCGGCCTAGGCCGCGGCAGGTCCACCGTGTGGACCTGCGACCTGACGCATGGCTACATCGACATCAATGCCGATTACCGCAGCTGACACCGGCTGCGCCGCCGCCGACGGCACGGCCTTAGCGCGCGATGTCCCGGTCGTCCTCGTCGTCGCCGTGGCGCTGCTCGACGCCGATGGCCGCGTGCTGCTGGCGCGCCGCCCGGAAGGCAAGACGATGGCGGGCCTGTGGGAGTTTCCCGGCGGCAAGGTGCAGGCGGGCGAGACGCCCGAAGCGGCGCTGATCCGCGAACTCGCCGAGGAACTCGGCATCGACACCCGCGCGAGCTGCCTCGCCCCCATCGGCTTCGCCAGCCACCCCTATGCCAATTGCCACCTGCTGATGCCGCTCTATGTCTGCCGCATCTGGCAGGGCACGCCAGTCGCCCGCGAGGGCCAGACTCTCGCCTGGGTCCGCCCCGCCCGCCTCGCCGACTACCCTATGCCCCCCGCCGACGTGCCGCTGGTGGCGCAGTTGCGCGATCTGCTCTGAGTTTTCCTCTCCTTGAACTTTCATCTCTCCCTCTGGGAGAGAAGAGAACGATTGGTTCACGCGCCAATCACCCCCTCTACGAGCCCCGCTCGCGGGAGGGGAGAGGGCGGGGTGAGGTGATGGGCGCTGCCCGTCGCGACGACGTCGCTGTCTCCGTGCTTCCGGCGACTTCGCCAATGCCTAACCTGCGTCATGGAGCGTGAAGCGGTCCATGGCGGTCCTTGTCGAGGCGGAAGACGAATACGGACGTCAGGTCGTTACCGGGTGTGCCATACGGTAAGTCCAGGCCAACATCGCCAGCAGCACCACGAACAGGGCCGCGGCACTGAGCCCCAGCGACCAGTGGATGCCGATGATGCCGCCGCCGAAGCCGATGGTCACACCGCTGAACGTACGGAACCCCAACGATCCCACGTTGAACAGGCCGATGGCGCGTCCGCGCATGTGGGCGGGCGCGCCGAGTTGGGCCATGGTGCGTGCCATGGAGACGAAGGAGAGTTCGAAAAAGCCGGCGCACAGCAGCAATATGACGGCAACAGTGTAGTTGGACACGATGGCGAAGCCGCCGATGGCGGCGCACCAGAAGATCGCGAGGATGATGGCGGTTCGCGGCTGCGTCGCCAGCAGGGCGTGCGCCTCGAGCGTGAGGCCCGCCATCACGGCTCCTGCCGCGTAGGCGGTCAACAGCAACGTGTAGCGGAAGCCGTCGAAGCCGAAGCCGAAATCGCGGGCAAACTCCGGCAGGTTTGGGTGATAGCCATTGCCGACCAGCGCCGCGGAAAGGCCCGCTAGCAGCGTCATCGACAGCACCACCGGCACGCTCGAAATCTGCCGTATGGTGGCGATCATGTCGCGGTAGGAGGTGATGCGACCGGCTGCCGGCCGCGCTTCGGCGGTGCCGGTCCATGCGGGGTTGCGTACCAGCCAGACGAGCAGCGGCAGGTAGATGGCGGCGTTGACGACGATGCCGGTGGCCGGGCCTAGATTGATCAGCAGCGCGCCGCCGACCGCCGGCCCCAGCAGCATGCCCAGGGTGAGCGACGTCGCCATCAGGCGAATGCCACTCTGCAATTGCCTTGTGCCGACGATCCGGTGAATCAGCACCTGGCCGGCGGGCGCCCACAGGGCCCCCGCGCAGCCATGGGCGATCAGCAATATGACGGCGTGCCATTGCTGCAGGCTGTTGGTGGCGAACAGGAGGCCCCAGCCGAGCGATACCGCCATGAACAGCACCATGCCGACCTGGATGATGCGACGCGGGTCGAACCGGTCGGCCAGGGCTCCGGCCCAGATCGAGCCGAGCAGAAACGGTACCCAATGCGAGATCACCGCAAACCCGGCCAGGGCTGGCGAGTCGAACTTGGCGAAGATGATCCAGTAGCTGATGGCGTGCTCAACATGGTCGGCCATCATCGCCATCGCCGCGAACAGCAGATAGGTACGCGCGGACGGATACCGCAGCGCGGCATAGGAGCGGCTGTCGGGCGCCGGGTTGCCGGCGCCGCCTGGACTATCGCCGCGTGGGGTATCGCCTGAAACTGGAGCGTTCATGAATCCGTACCGGCCGGCACGGCACTGACTTCGGTCAGGGCCTGCTTGATGTGTCGAAGGCAAGACGATCGGCCCCTGAACTTCCGTTCGGTCGGGACCGGAGCCCAGGCGCTGGTTACGCCGTTTTGTGCGGTGCGGGCAAGAAGGCGGGTCGCGGGGCGCTGGAGCCCCGCGCGGCATGATTACTCCCGCGGCACCGGCACTGCCACCCCTTCCGGCGTCTCCCTGCCCAGGGTGCGCCAGACGATCGACAGGGCGGAGGCGAGCAGGGCCCAGCCGATGAAGGCGATGGCCTGCTGGCCGAGCGAGACGGCGAAGAATAGCGGCAGCGTCTCGTAGAGCGTGTCGGGGCCCATCGCGATGGCGAGGTTCAGCTCGAAGGTGAGCTGCAGGACCAGCATTGGCAGCACGGCGGCGAGCACGATGATGAACAGCGCGCCGGCCCGCCCGCGCGTCATCCGACACGAGCGCTGCAGGTTGCACGGCACGTCGATGGCGGCGGCTGGAAACACCATGGCGAGGCGCATGACGACCAGCGCCGTCGCCATCCACAGCACCAGCGCGAACAGCGCGGCGCCGCTGCCGCCGCCGGCCGCCGTCAGCACGGCGCCGCCGATGGTGGAGACGAGCACGCCGCCGACCCAAATCACCAGCATCCCGATGAGGCCGAGCTGCACGACGCGGCCGAGGAAGCGCCAGTGCCGCGCGCGCCAGGCGAGGGAGGCGGCGACGGTCGGCTGCTCGCCGGGCAGCAGCGTGCGCCGGTACCACGCCACCGCGAAGATCACGCCGCAGACGATCCACACGAGGCCGTAGATGAGCATCACCACCATCGCCGTCGCGAGGTCGACCTGCAGAGCCGCCATCGCCGCCGGATCCATGTCTGGCGTCGGCCGCGCCTGCATCACGCGACGCAGCGTCGGGATGTAGGGGCCGAGGATGGCGAGCTGGGCGAAGGCCGCCGCCAGCGCTGGCACATAGGCGAGCAGAAACAGGTCGCGCCGGATGGCCCAGACATCGCGGTAGGCGGCGCCGATGGTGGCGAAGATTTCGAGCGGCTGCAAAGTCACCCCCTGTGCGGCGCGGTGCCGCCCGTATGATCGCCCGTGCCGCGCTCGGTGGCGCCGAGTGCCCCGGCGAGGCTTGCCGAGGCACTGCCGCGCGGTTTTGGCTGCGGCTGTCCCGGCGCCGGCGCCCAGCCGGCGAGCCAGACGATCTGGAAGGTCGCGCGCGCGCGGCCATCCTCCGTCGCGTGCCGGGACGCGTATTCGGCGACAACGCGGGCCAGGGTGGCGCGCCGCGTCGGCGTGCGGCGGCGCAGCGACAGCGCGCCGGCCACGCCCATGGCGCGCAGATCGGCCATCAGCGCCAGCGCGTCGGAATAGGTCACGGTGATGGTGTCAAGATCGGCGACGGGGAGCGCGAAGCCGGCGCGCTGCAGCAGGCCGGCCGCCACGTCGAGGGTCACGAAGGGCGAGATGCGCGGGCCGGCGCCGCCTTCCTCCGCGATCTCGGCGGCGAGCCACGCCTCGCGCAGCTCCGTCAGCGTCTCGCCGCCGAACAGCGCGGCGAGCAGCAGCCCGTCGGGCTTGAGCGCGCGGCGGATCTGCACCAGCGCGCCGGGCAGGTCGTTGGTGGCATCCAGCGTGCAGAGGCTGGCCACGAGGTCGAAGGCGCCGTCGGCGAAGGGCAGCGCCTCCTCATCGGCCGCCAGCGCGGTGATCCCTGCCGCCAGTGCCGCGCGCGCCATCGCCGGGGCAAGATCGGCGGCCACGGCATGGCCGACGCGCCCGCTCGCCAGCAGGGCACGCGACAGCACGCCGTCGCGGCAGCCGAGGTCGAGGGCAAGCGGGAAGTCGCGCTTCACGTCGCCGAGGCGCTCGACCAACCGGTCGGCGATCTCGGCGAAGAGGAAATCGGCTCGGGCGAGCGTCGCCGCCGCGCGATGCCGCCGCCAGCGCACCAGCGCGCGGTCGAACGGGGCCGGCACGGGTCCGGTGGCTGGCGGGGCTTGCGTGGCCATCGCCCCTATATGACCCGCGCGCCGGTCCAGGGGAAGTCCGCATGTCCGGCCGTATCTCGCGGTAACGCCCCACCTCACCCCACCCTCTCCGCCCCAAGCGGGGCGGAGAGGGTGGGTGTGGAACAGCGCCCGTCGCTTCTCCCTCTCCGCCCTCGGGGGCGGAGATGGCGGGGTGAGGTGGGGGATACTCCTGCAACGCCGTTGACACGCAAGAGTGCGCCGCCGCCAATTCCCTTCATGCGCGCGCTTCCCTTCGCCGGTTACAGCGAGTGGCTGCCGGCCGGCTTCGCCGTGCTGCGGCAGGCGGGCCGGCGGGCGCTCGACACGCTGTTGCCGCCGCGCTGCCTCGCCTGCGGTTCCGGGGTCGGCGAGGTCTGCGCGGTCTGTGCGCCGTGCTGGGCGGGGATCGGCTGGCTGGGGGCGCCGTGCTGCGCCGCCTGCGGCCTGCCTTTCGAATGGGACCAGGGGCGCGACGCCGTCTGCGGCTAAGGCGCCCGCCGGCCGCCGCCCTGGCGGCGGGCACGCGCCGCCATGCTCTACGACGACGTGGCGCGACGCCTGGTGCACGGCTTCAAGCATGGCGACCGGACGCATGCCGCGCCGTCCTTCGCGCGCTGGCTGGCGCGCGCCGGAGCCAAAATGCTGGCCGATGCCGATCTGATCGTGCCGGTGCCGCTCAACCGCTGGCGGCTGGCGCGGCGACGCTTCAACCAGTCGGCCCTGCTGGCGATCGAACTGCAGAAGCTGCTGGCGCCGGCGGGCCAGCGCGCCCTGCCCGATGCGCTGGTGCGTCATCGCCGCACGTGCTCCCAGGGCGGTCTCGGGCGAGCCGGGCGGCGGCGCAACGTCGCCGGCGCCTGCGTGCTCGACCAGCGCCGGGCCGAGGCGGTCGCCGGAAGGCGCATCGTGCCGGTCGACGACGTGCTGACCACCGGGGCGCCGGCCGGCTAATGCGTCAAGGTGCTGCTGCGCACTGGCGCGGCGCGGGTCGACGTTATGACGCTCGCCCGCGTGCCCGGTCCCGCGGGCTGAGGCCACTGGCGCGCCACCGGCCGGCGACCTACATTCCTGGCGCGAACCAACGGGAATGCGGCTCATGGCGAAGGTCGAAATCTACACCGGCATGTTCTGCGGCTACTGCGCCTCGGCCAAGCGGCTGCTGACACAGAAGGGCGTGAAGTTCACGGAGATCGAGGTCGATGCCGAGGCCGGCAAGCGCGAGGAGATGGTGAAGCGCGCCGGCGGGAGCCGCACCGTGCCGCAGATCTTCTTCGACGGCGAGCATATCGGCGGCTGCGACGACCTCTACGCGCTCGACCGCGCCGGCGCCCTCGATGCGAGGCTGGGGCGCGCCGCCGGGTGAGCCGCTTCCGCGCCGCCCTGCTGCAGATGAACGCGGCGGCCGAGCCCGCCGCCAACATCGCCGCGTTGCGCGACATGGTGCCGGCGGCGCGCGCCGCCGGGGCCGACCTCGTCTGTACGCCGGAGAACACCGGCATGCTGGAGCCGGACGAGGCGGCCAAGATCGCCAAGGCGAGGCCCGAGGCGCAGCACGAGGTGCTCGCCGCCTGCCGCGAGCTGGCCCGCGGGACCGGCGCCTGGCTCGCCATCGGCAGCCTCGCCGTGCTGCACGCTGACGGCAAGCGCATCTGGAACCGCAGCTACCTGCTGTCGCCGGACGGCGCCATCGCCGCGCGCTACGACAAGATCCACCTGTTCGACGTTGACCTCGACGTGCCCTACCGCGAATCGCGCACGGTGGCGCCGGGCGACGCGGCGGTCTGGGCCGACACGCCCTGGGCGCGGCTAGGCCTGACGGTCTGCTACGATCTGCGCTTCCCGCACCTCTACCGCGACCTCGCCCGCGCCGGCGCCGGCGTGCTGCTGATCCCCTCGGCCTTCACCGTGCCGACCGGCGAGGCGCATTGGGAGACCCTGCTGCGCGCCCGCGCCATCGAATGCGGCGCCTATGTGCTGGCGGCGGCGCAGACCGGCGAACATGCTCGCGGCCGCCGCACCTGGGGCCATTCGCTGGCCGTCGACCCGTGGGGCAAGGTGATTGGCTTGCTCGGCGGCGAGACCGGCATCCTCACAATAGACATCGACACCGCCGAGATCGACGCCGCGTGCCGCCGCCTGCCGTCTCTCCAGCACGACCGCCCCTACGCCCCTCCCTCCCGCCGCGACGCCGCGGCGGAGTAGTCGTCCAGCCTCGCCGCCGCGCGATCGAAGGGCTGGCGCATGGACGCGATTCGCTGCCCCATGGCCGGGCGCGGGGTATCGACCCGGCCGTCCTCGAAGGCGACCACGTCGAGCGTGCCGCGTACCATCTCCAGCAGCTCGCCCGGCCGCAGCAGGAAATCCGGGTTGCGCGGGCGGCCGAATTTCTCGTTGCCGGCGGCGAAGGTCTCCCACAGCAGTGCGCCGCCGGACGCCAGAGCCGCCAGGTCGCGGCCGATGGCGGTGACGGGGTGGCCGCGCGCGGCGAACATAAAGGCATGCCGCCCGGGCCCGCAGGCGAGGTCGAGCACCGCGCCGCCCGCCGGCACGAGGCCGACGAAACGGACCATCCAGGCCGAGGGTTGCTCGGCGCTCGCCTTGCCCGAGCGCCAATGATCTTCTTGCATTCGCCGGGGAAACTCACATCTTTGCCGATGGGCGGGAGTTTACCCGCGCTCACGGACGGACGGGCATGATCAGTTTCACGCTCCGCTGCGGCAAGGACCACGAGTTCGAGGGCTGGTTCCGCTCGTCCGACGATTACGAGCGCCAGCGCCGCAAGAAGCTGGTGGTTTGCCCCGATTGCGGCGACACCGGCATAGACAAGGCCCTGATGGCCCCGGCCGTGGCGACGCGCGGCGGCGATTCCGGCGAGGCGACGCCGGCCGAGAAGGCCGTGCGCATGGTCATGGCGATGCGCGCCATGCGCGGCTTCGTCGAGAAGAATTTCGACAATGTCGGCCCGCAATTCGCCGAGGAGGCCCGCCGCATCCATTATGGCGAGACCGAGGAGCGGCCGATCTACGGCGACGCCACGGCCGGCGAGGCCAAGGAGCTGGTCGAGGAAGGCATCAAGGTTGGCCAGATCCCGTGGATCGAGGAGACCGAGAACTGAGCTTGCAGGCCCCTTAGGCCGACCTGGTCGCCGTGCAGAAATAATTGACCGCGAGATCGTGCGGCGCCGGGTGCCAGCTTCGCGCCATCGGGTCGTAGGCGAGGCCGCACAGCTCCACGGGGGTCAGCCCCGCATTGCGCAGCGCGCGTGTCAGCTCGCCCGGCTTGACGAATTTCTTCCAGTCGTGCGTGCCGCGCGGCACCCAGCGCAGCACGCGCTCGGCGGCGACGATTCCCAGCGCCCAGGACTTCGCCGTGCGGTTGAGGGTCGACAGCACCAGCAGCCCGCCGGGCGCCAGCACGGCGGCGCAGGCGGCGAGGAAGGCGGGCAGGTCGGCGACATGCTCGACCACCTCCAGCGCCAGCAAGGCGTCGAAGCGCGCGCCGGATTCCGCCAGCGCCTCGACCGCGTCGTCGCGGTAGTCGACGGCGAGGCCGCTTTCTGCGGCGTGCGCGCGGGCGACGGCGAG
>SHWB01000024.1 GCA_009691025.1 Alphaproteobacteria bacterium | reverse complement strand
GAGGCCTAGGTCATGACAGCGAAGACCGCAAGCGCGCCGAGCAGCGTACCGATGACGACATGCTTCATCTAAATTCTCCACCATGCTTTGGCTAATTGACGGAGATGAGTCTATTGCTTGCCGCTAAGCAACGCAATGGGGCGGCCAATCAGACCAATTTACTTGCCACAATCAAACTGAGACACTACTCTTTTTTGCTGAGGTCTCCATATGTGGTCGGTCGAGTACCTGCCAGCAGCGGCCGATGAGGAAGCCGCGCTTCCTGTCGATATGCAGGCACGGCTGGCCCGCATGGCCGGCACGATCCAGCAACACGGCGTGCTGAACCTGCCGCGCGGCTGGGTGAAACCTCTCGGCGACAAGCTATGGTAACTGCGGATCACAGGGAAAGACGGCATAGCCCTCGCGATCTATCTGACCGCGACCGGGCGGCGCGTTGTGATCGTGCGGATATTCGTCAAGAAGACTCGGAAAGCGCCGCTGCGCGAACTTGAACTGGCCCGGCAACGGGCGAAGGAAGTCGGATGAAGACGATCAAGGCTGCGAACCTTCACGCAAGGCGCATGAAAGGTGATCCGGATTACCGGGAGGCGTACGGTGCGCTCGATGACGAATTAGCGCTGATCAATTCGCTGATCAACGCGCGCGCCCGCGCACATCTCTCGCAGGCGGAGGTGGCCAGCCGCATGGGAACGACCGAAAGCGCAGTGTCCAGACTCGAAAGCGGACGTATAAAGTCTTCCACCCGGACGTTGGAGCGCTACGCCGAGGCCACCGGGCACAAGCTGCGCATCAGCTTGGAACCCGCATCGCATTAAGGACCGATACCATTGCCCACGGCGCATTCGCCAGAGCCGATGCACTCGTAACGGCAGATCGTCCAAATCTCTGACGGCAAATTGGCGACCCCGGCAGGACTCGAACCTGCAACCGCCGGCTTAGAAGGCCGGTGCTCTATCCGGTTGAGCTACGGGGCCGTCGGCATTCGCTGTGTGCCGCCGCTCCCCGGGAGCGTCAGTGGCTCCATGGCTCGCGGCGCTGCCAGTTGAAATTGTCGGCATAGGCCTTGGGACGGATCTGGCGCATCTCGGGTCTTCGTACCTCGGCCTCGATGCCGTGGCGCTTCGCATAAGCCGTCGCCTCGGCCTCGGAGTCGAATTTCAGCTGCACCTGCGCCAGCGTATCGCCGTTGCCGGCCCAGCCCATAAGCGGGTCGAGGCGCTGGCGCCGCGTCGGTTCGAACTCCAGTACCCATTGCCGGGTCTTGCAACGGCCGGACTGCATGGCGGTTTTCGCCGGCTGGTAGATGCGCGCCTTCATGCGACTGTCCCCGACCTCGCCGCGAACGGGCGGCGGTGCAACTCATACTAGGAAACGCGGTCGCGCACCACAACCTCGCGGCGGCCGGATTTCAGGGTAGCCGGCGCCGGCCGCGGCGTTAGACGAGGCGCTGGCGATCGAGGAACAGCGTGATGGCAAGCCCGTCTGGCCGCGATTCACTCGCGTCGACAACCGGCCGGGAAAACCTCGTGCATTTCTTGGTCGGGGCGGCTGGATTCGAACCAACGACCCCCTGCTCCCAAAGCAGGTGCTCTACCAGGCTGAGCTACGCCCCGACGGTGCGAAGAGCGGTCGGACCTTACGGAAGGCAGGTGCAGAGCGCAATCGTGCCGGCCAGGGTCAAGCGCCGCGCGCCCTCAGTGCCTGACGGTCGATCTTGCCGGTGCCGGTCTTGGGCAGATCGGCTGACCAGACCACCTCGCGCGGGTATTTGTAGGGCAGCAGGCGGATCTTCACCCAGTCCTGCAGGGCGCGCGCGGCGGTGGCGTCCGTGGCGGTGCCGGGCTTCGCAACGACGAAGGCGCGGATGGTAGTCAGGCCGCTCGCCGCCGTCGCCGCCAGCACGGCGCATTCATGCACCGAGGAGTGGCCGGCGAGGCACAGCTCGATCTCAATCGGATGCACCCACTGGCCGCTGACCTTGACGAGGTCGTCGGCGCGGCCCTCAAACCAGTAATAGCCGTCGGCATCACGGCAGAAGCGGTCATGCTAGCCAGGAATGCCATCGCGGTTGCCGGAGCCCTCGCCATTCTCGGTGTCGGCACGCCGGCAATGTCCCAGCAGATGTCCGTACCCCAAATGCCTGTCTGCGACGAGCGAACCGAAGCGCTCCATTACCTGCGCTCCAACTACGACGAACAGCCCGTTGCCGTCGGCCTCGCCAACAATGGCGGTGTGATCGAGGTCATCGCCAATCCCGACGGCAAGACCTGGACCATCCTGATCACCACCCCGGACGGCCATACCTGCCCGCTCGCCTCCGGCGTCGGCTGTGAATCTCTGCCGCTCGTCGTCGGCGCGCGGTCGTGAGCCGGTAAACAGTCAGGTGCCGTTGCCGAGTAGCGCGTGGCGCACCCTGTCGCCACGCGCTAGGCCAAGTCGGGAGACCGTTCCGGCATTGAGTTCCAGCACGGCGACCACGCGTTCGCGCGACGACACGATAGCCGTCGACAACGGCACGGTCCGTTCGACGATATGCGCGACCCTGCCGCCCATCCCGATGAACACCATGTCGAGAGGCAGGTAGGTGTTCTGCATCCACATGCTGATGATCTGCGGCGCAGCGTAGACGAACAGCATGCCGGCATCGGGCGCCATTTCGCGGCGATGCATCAGGCCTTTCGATTTCTGGTCTGGCGACAGCGCCAGTTCCACGTCAAAACTGTGTATCGCGCCGCCGGCGCTTTCGACGACCAGAGTCGAACGCTCTAAGACGGCGCCGCTCTGGCCGGCGGCCGGGGCAGCAAGGGCCAGCCCAACCAGCAGCAGCAGGGCCGCCGCGCGCGCGAGAACCGGTCCGTTCATGCCAGTACCGCCTCGATGGCCAGCTTCACCTCGTCGCGCACCGGGCCAGGGCGCGGCGCATCGGCCAGCGTGGTGAACCAGTGCGCCGGGGGATTCCGGCCCGCCGCGCGCTGCCACATCAAGCCGCGCAGCACGGTCTCCGCCTCCTCCGGCAGGCGCGACGGCGGGTGGCGCCCGTTGAGTGTTCCCCAGACGCCGGCCCAGGCGCGCGCCACGCTCCACGGGTTGTAGCCCCCGCCGCCGACCACGAGGACACGCGGCGCCAATGCCGAAGCCGCCGCGACCGCGCGCCACAGCGCGCCATTGGACAGCTCCAGACGCGACAGCGGATCATCGGCCAGAGCGTCGGCGCCCGACTGGACCACCACGGCGTCCGGCGCGAAAACACGCCCGAGCGGCACCACCACCTCGTCGACTATGGCGTCGAGTTCGCTGTCGTTGAAGCCGCGCGGCACCGGCAGGTTGCGCGCGCTACCGCCGGCCCGTTCCGTGCCGGCGCCGGTGAAGGGCCAGCGCCGCTCCTCATGGGTCGAGATCATCAGCACGCGCGGATCTCCATGAAACGCGGCCTCGACGCCGTCGCAGTGATGGGCGTCGAGATCGATATAGAGCAGCCGCGCCATGCCACCATCGAGCAGGCGCAGCATGCCGAGCACGGGGTCGTTGAAGTAGCAGAAGCCGTTGGCACGGTCGTGGCGAGCATGGTGCGTGCCGCCGGGCGGGCTGTAGACAACGACCCGGCCGCCATGCGCGGCGGGATCGCTCGCCAGCAGCACGTCGGCGGCCGTCAATACCGCGCCGGCCGAGGTGGCGGGGCGGCGGAACATCTCCGGGAAGAACGGGTTGCCGAAGCGGCCAAGATTGTGCCTAGCCGCCATGTCCTCCGGCAGCGCCTGGTCGCGCTCGGCCCGCTCCAGCGCGGCGATGTAGGCCGGGTCGTGGAAGCGTGCGATCTCCGCCCTCGTAGCCGGCGCGGTCGACCAGTAGCAACCGCCGTCGAGCCAGCCGAGGGCGCGCGCGAGGTCGACCGTCGCCGACACGCGCGGGATGGCCAGCGGGTGGGCGCCGCCATAACTCGAATGGCGATAGATGTCGTTGGCGACGAACAGCGGCCGACCGGGATAGGCCGGAACGGGACGCGCCGCAGGCTCGACGGTCATGCGCCGTGAGTAGCGCGGCGGCGAGGCGCCCGCAATGCCCCCACCCCCGCGTTGACGCCGCCGCGAAACAGTGGCCATAATAGGCTGAGCCGGGGGAGCCTAAAACGGCTGAGAGGTTCCGCCACCGACGGCGGGACGACCCCACGAACCTGATCCGGTTAATCCCGGCGAAGGGAGGCGCGGGTCCGTGACCGAGCAGTGGAGCCCTGTATCGACCGCCGTGGCGACGTCCGCGCGGTTCGGCGTGTCCATCGCCGGGGCGCGGCTGGATTTAGCCGGCACGGTGCTGTTCGACGGGCTGGCGCTCGATCTTCCGGCGGCAAGCTGGACCTGCCTCGTCGGGCCCTCTGGGGTGGGCAAGACGACGCTGCTGCGCCTCGTCGCCGGGCTCGCCGATCCGGCGCCCGGCACGATCGTCGCCGCCGACGACGGCAGGCCGCTCGCCGGCCGCGTCGCCTGGATGGCGCAGCAGGATCTGTTGCTGCCCTGGCTCGACGTGCTGGGCAATGTGCTGCTCGGCGCTCGCCTGCGCGGCGAGGCTCCGGACCGCGGCCGTGCCATGGCGCTGCTGGCCGAGGTCGGCCTCGCCGACCGTACCGCCGCGCGGCCGGCCGCGCTGTCGGGCGGCGAGCGCCAGCGCGTCGCGCTCGCCCGCACGCTGATGGAGGACCGGCCCGTCGTGCTGATGGACGAGCCATTCTCCGCCCTCGACGCCATCACGCGCGCGCGCTTGCAGGAGATGGCGCGCCGCCTGCTCGCCGGCAGCACCGTGCTGCTGGTCACGCACGACCCGATGGAGGCGCTGCGTCTGGGCGACCGCGTGGTAGTGCTGGCCGGGCGGCCGGCCACGCTGTCGCCGCCCGTCGAGGTGCCTGGCCTGCCGCCGCGACCGCTCGCCGATCCGGCCCTGATGGCGCTCTACCAGACCTTGCTGCAAAGGTTCGCCGCGACGCCGGATACGGTGGCGTGAAAGTCCTGCGGCCGCTCATCGTCTGCGCCGGGCTGATCGTCATCTGGCAGGCCGTCGTGCTGGTCTTCGGCCTGCCGCGCTTCATCCTGCCGCCGCCGCTGCTGGTCGCCCAGACGCTTGTCGAGCGCGCCGACACCATCGCCGAGCACGCCATGCTGACGCTGATGGAGATCGTCATCGGCCTCGTCTGCGGCACGCTGCTGGGGGCGTCGAGCGCGCTGGTCATGGCCACCTTCCGGCCGGCGCGGACCTGGCTGCTGCCGGTGCTGGTGGCCTCGCAGGCAATACCGGTCTTCGCCCTCGCGCCGGTGCTGGTGCTGTGGTTCGGCTACGGCCTCGCGCCCAAGATCGCCATGGCGACGCTGATTATCTACTTCCCGGTCACGGCGGCCTTATACGACGGGCTGCGGCGGGCCGAGACCGGATGGCTCGACCTCGCGCGCACCATGGGCGCCTCGCCCTCCGCCACCATGCGCCATGTCCGCCTGCCGGCGGCCCTGCCCGCCTTCGCCTCCGGCCTGCGCGTCGCCGCGGCGGTGGCGCCGATCGGCGCCATAGTCGGCGAATGGGTCGGCTCTTCCGGCGGGCTCGGCTACTACATGCTGCTGATGAACGCGCGGGTGCAGACGGCGGCGATGTTCGCCGCGCTGATCGTGCTCGCCATGCTCGCCGTCACCCTCTGGTTCGCGCTCGACGCCCTTCTGCGCCGCCTGCTGCCATGGCAGCCGGACAGCGACCCTTCCCGCCTCTCGTGACACACCCGAAACCCCCGAGGATAGCCATGCGCCGTCTTGCCTTCGCCCTCGCCGCCAGCCTGTCCTTAGCCGCCTCCCCGGCGGCGGCGGCCGACAAGCTGACCGTGCTGCTCGACTGGTTCGTCAATCCGGACCACGCACCGCTCTACGTCGCGGCGGGACGCGGCGAATTCGCCCGGCGCGGCCTGGAGGTGAAGTTCATCGCCCCGGCCGATCCCAACGATCCGCCGAAGCTGGTCGCCGCCGGCCGGGGCGACATCGCCATCTCCTACCAGCCGCAGCTGCACATGCAGATCGGCGAGGGCCTGCCGCTGATCCGCATCGGCACGCTGGTGGCGACGCCGCTGAACGCGCTGGTGGTGCTGGCCGATGGGCCGGTAAAGAAGATCGCTGACCTGAAGGGCCGCAAGATCGGTTTCTCCATCGGCGGCTTCGAGCACTCGCTGCTGTCGGCGATGCTCGGCAAGCACGGGCTGACGGTGAAGGACGTGACGCTGGTGAACGTCAACTTTTCGTTGTCGCCGTCGCTGATTTCCGGACAGGTCGACGGCGTGATCGGCGCCTACCGCAATTTCGAACTCAACCAGATGGACATCGAGAAGCGTCCCGGCCGCGCCTTCTATCCCGAGGAGGAAGGCGTTCCACCCTATGACGAGCTGGTGTTCGTGGCGCGGCCCGACCGGGTGGGCGATGCCAAACTGCGCGCCTTCATCGACGCCATCGAGGCCGGCACGATGTACCTCGTCAACCATCCGGACGAGAGCTGGAAGCTGTTCGTCGCCGCCAACAAGGATCTCGACGACGAACTGAACCGGCGCGCCTGGAAGGACACCCTGCCCCGCTTCGCGCTGCGCCCGGCGGCGCTCGACCGCAACCGCTACGCCCGCTTCGCCGCGTTCCTGAAGGAAACCGGCCTGATCAAGGAAGCTCTGCCGGTCGAGAAATACGCGGTGGAACTGCGTTGATTATCGGATTGGCAAGGCCGCCTCGCCCTTCGACAAGATCAGGTGAGGCGGCTGGGGAACCGATTGGCCAAACGTCCTCATCCTGAGCCTCCTCATCCCGAGCCTGTCGAGGGACGAAGGACGAGGGCGTCAGCTCGATCGGGTCGACACGCGCCCGCCGGACGCCATAGAGTCACCTCACCTGTTTCAAGAGGATGTTCCCATGACGAAATATCACCTCATCAGCTCGTTCACGTGACCATGGGTGCAGCGGGCCGTGATTGCCATGCGCGCCAAGAACGTAGCCTTCGACATCACCTACATCGACCTGCAGGACAAACCTGACTGGTTCCTCGGGATCTCGCCGCACGGCAAGGTGCCGGTGCTCAAGGTCGACGACGAGATCCTGTTCGAATCCAACGCCATCGCCGAGTACCTCGACGAGACGGTGGCGCCGCCCCTGCACCCGGAAGACCCTATCGCCCGCGCGCGCAACCGGGCCTGGACCGACTACGCGCCGAGCTTCGCCGACGCCTTGTCGTCGGTGACCTACGCCAAGACCCGCGCGGATATGGAGGCCGCCCAGCCGGCCGCCCGCAAGGCGCTGGTGCGCCTCGATGCGGCGCTCGGCGATGGCCCGTACTTCAACGGCCCCTCCATCAGCCTCGTCGATGCCGCCTACGCTCCGTTCCTGCAGCGCTTCGCCTTCTGCGACCGCTGGCTGCGCACCGGGCTGCTGGTGGAGTTCGCGAAAGTGAAGGCCTGGACCGACATGCTGCTCGCCGACCCGCGCGTCACCGGCGCGGTGGTCGCCGATATCGCCGACCGCTTCATCGCCAACTACCGCCGCCGCGGCTTCTACGTCGCTTCGCTAATCGACGAAACCGCAGCGTCCGAGTAGCTACTGCGCCGCCACGGGGGTCGCCGCCGGCACCTCGTCGCTGCGTGAAGCGGCTTCCTGCTGGCGTGCCCAGAGATGCGCGTAGCGTCCGTTGGCGGCGAGCAGGTCATGATGGCGGCCGCGCTCGACGATGCGGCCGTCATCGATGACGATGATCTCGTCGGCGTCGACGACCGTTGACAGGCGGTGCGCGATGACCAGCGTCGTGCGGTCGGCCGAGACAGTGGCCAGCGCCGCCTGGATTTCCTTTTCGGTGTGCGTGTCGAGCGCCGAGGTCGCCTCGTCTAAGACGAGGATGCGCGGCCCCTTCACGATGGTGCGGGCGATGGCCACGCGCTGCTTCTCGCCGCCCGACAGTTTCAGGCCGCGCTCGCCCACCCGCGTCTGGTATCCGTCCGGCAGGCTGAGCACAAAATCATGGATCTGCGCCAGCCGCGCTGCCGCGTAGACCTCCTCGTCGCCGGCGTCAGGGCGGCCATAGCGGATGTTGTAGAGGATGGAATCGTTGAACAGCACCGTGTCCTGCGGAACTATGCCGATGGCGGCGCGCAGGCTGTCCTGCTTCACCGAGCGCACATCCTGCCCGTCTATGGTGACGCGGCCCGCACCGACATCCCAGAAGCGGAACAGCAGGCGAGGAATGGTCGACTTGCCAGCCCCCGTCGCACCGACGATGGCCAGCGTGCGGCCGGCCGGCACCTCGAAGGACACACCCTTGAGGATCGGCCGGCGCGGGTCATAGCCGAAATGCACGTCCTCTAAGCGCACCGTGCCGCCGCCCGGTGCCAGCGGCACGGCATCCGGCGCATCGGCGATCTGCCGATCGACCTTGAGCAGCGCGAACATCTGCTCCATGTCGGCCAGCGACTGCTTGATCTCGCGGTAGACGAAGCCGAGGAAGTTGAGCGGCACCGCGAGCTGCATCAGATAGAGGTTGGCGGCCGAGAAATCGCCCACCGTCATGGCGCCGGTGACGACGCCGTTGCCGGCCAGAACCAGCATGGTGGCGAGCCCGGCCGCGATGACGAAGGCCTGGCCGATATTGAGCAGCGACAGCGTCGTTAGGCTGCGCACGGCCGCCATCTCGTAGCGCTTCAGAGACACGTCGTAGCGGCGCGCCTCGTGCTCCTCATTGCCAAAATACTTGACGGTCTCGAAGTTGAGCAGGCTGTCGATGGCGTGGGTGCTGGCCTCGCTGTCGCTCTCGTTCATGGCGCGGCGGTATTTCAGCCGCCACTCCGTCACCGTCAGCGTGAAGGCGATGTAGGTGCCGAGCGTGACGGCGACGACGGCGGCGAATTCCCAGCCGAACGACACCCAGAGGATAGCGCAGACTAGGCCGATCTCAACCAGCGTCGGCAGGATGTTGAACAGCATGAAGCGCAGCAGGAAGTCGATCCCCTTAATGCCTCGCTCTATCGCCCTGGCGAGCCCTCCGGTGCGCCGGTCGAGATGGAAGGCGACCGACAGCGCGTGCAGATGGCGAAACACCGCCAGCGCCACGGTGCGGATGGCCCGCTGGCCGACCCGCGCGAAGAGATAGTCGCGCAGCTCGGCGAAGGCCATAGAGGCGACGCGCAGCGCGCCGTAGCCGAGGATGAGGGCCAGCGGCACGCCAACCAGCGCCCCGCCCGGCACGGCGAGCGCGTCGAGGGCGCGACCGAAGGCGGCCGGGATCAGCGCCGTCGCCACCTTGGCGCCGATCAGCAGCAGCACCGCGGCGACGACACGGGCCTTGATGTCCGGCGCGTCGGCCGGCCACAGATAGGGCAACATGGTGCGCAGCGCGCGCCCCTCATGGCCGCGCCACTCGCCCTGGGGGGCACCGTCCGGATCGGATTTGCGCCGTCGCCTCGGCATGGCCTGACCGCTTTCCGCCGGCCGCCCCTACGGCGGCCGCTGCACGGGAAATAGGCCCGGCCGCCCCGCCGCGCCAGTGGCGCCGAGGCGCTACAGGTAGAACAGCACCAGATAGGCCGCCAGCAACACCGCCACCCACAGCACCATCGAACCGGTGGGCCAGGAGCGCGCGAGGATGCCTTCCGGCCCGTGGTGGCGGTAGAGGCCGGCGACGAAGCGTTGGGCCCGCAATTCGGCCATGCGCTCGGCCCGCGCCGCGGCGCGCAGGCTCTCGGTCGTGAACTCGCCGGCGATCGCGCTGGCAAAGCGCCGGTAGAAGAAGTCCCAGTCGAGCGTGATCTTCAGCGTGCGGCGCAGCGCCGGCAGCATGGCAAAGAAGGCGAGCCCGGAGAACAACAGCAACTGGAGCTGCGTGACAACGTGATCGGCGGTGTAGGGCACATAGTCCACGGGGAACGGCAGCATCGCGTAAAGTGGCTGCGGCCAGACACCGATGCCGATGCAAAGCACTGCGAAGAAGGTCATCGCCAGCCGCATGAGCAGCGGCGCCTCCTTTGGGCGCAGGCCCGAATCCTTCTGGAAGAAGACGAACCACGGGAATTTGATGCCGGCGTGCAGGAACACGCCGGCCGAAGCGGCCGCCAGCAGCAGCCAGACATACATCAGATGGCCGCCGGTCGCGGCGCCGGAAATCATCGACTTCGAGACGAAGCCGGAGGTCAGCGGGAAGGCGGAGATCGACAGCGCGCCGACGATGCCGAGCGTGGCCGTGATCGGCATGGTGCGGAACAGACCGCCGAGATCGGTACATTTGCGCTTGCCGGTGGCGTGCAGCACGGCTCCGGCAGACATCAGCAGCAACGCCTTGTAGAGGATGTGGACGAATGCGTGCGAAGCGGCGCCGTTGAGCGCCAGCGCCCCGCCCAGCCCTATGCCCGTCACCATGAAGCCCACCTGGTTGACGATCGAATAGGCCAGGATGCGCCGCATGTCGTTTTCGAGGATCGCGTAGACGATCCCGTAGAACACCATGTACAGCCCGACCCAGACGAGCAGTTCGGCGCCGGCGAAGGTGACCAGCAAGGCGTAGACGGCGGTCTTCGTGGTGAAGGCCGACAGGAACACCATGCCGGAGGGTGACGCCTCCGGGTAGGCGTCGGGCAGCCAGGCCGACAGCGGCGGCGCCCCGGCATTGAGCAGGAAGCCGGCTAGGATCAGCCAGCGCGCCGGGCTGTCGAGGGTCAGCGGGCCAAGCTCGACCGAGCCGGTCGCCTGCACCTCGCCGGCGATGCCGGCCATCAGCACGACACCGCCGAGAAGATGGATGGCGAGGTAACGCAGGCCGGCCGCCTTCGCCTTGTCGCTGCCGCCGCACCACACGACGAGGGTCGAGCCGACAGCCATCACCTCCCAGAACACCAGCAGCGTGACGAGGTCACCCGCCAGCGTCACGCCGACTGCGCTGCCGGAGTAGACGAAGGCCGCGGCCAGTTCGAGCGGCTGCTTGATCGCCAGTGCGTACAGCCCGCCGCCGAAGGTCATGATGCAGAACACGGTGGCGAACAGGCGGCCCAGCCGCGTGCCCTCGACCGGCTCCAGCGTGTGGCCGAACAGCGTGACCGTGGAGACGACGCCGTCGGGAACCTGCCAGACGAGCCAGAGCGTGACCGCCGGCACCAGCAGCACCAGCGCGTCCTGGAGCCGGCCGCGCAACAGCGGCAGGAGCAGGCCGGCCGCGACCAGCAACAGGCCCGGCGGGATGGCGGTGATGTCAGCCATCGTAAAAGGTGTCCGTGCGCTTGAGCATGGCGCCGAGGGCCTTGGAGAAGACGATCAGCACGATGCAGCCGCCGAAGCCATACCAGGCATTGAAGGCGAAGATACCGTCGATGCCGAAATGGGCATGGCGCTCGATCAGCAGTTCGGCGAGCACGGTCGCCGCGAGGATGGCGGCGAACACGCCCCAGAGGATGCGCCCCGCCCGCGGTCGCACCAGCCAGTAATCCTCCATCAGGCCCCTCCGACCATCTGCCGGGCGAGGCCGAGGCCTACGTCCGGGAAGAAGAACAGCAGCACCGTGCCGGCGGCGGTGATCGTCAGCGCCACGACGATCGGCCAGGGGGCCTCGCCATGCTGGTGGTGGCCATGCTCCGGAGCGGCCAGTGGGCGGAAAAACGCCGCATAGACGATCGGCACGAAATAGGCCGCGTTCAGCGCCGTCGAGGCAATGATGACGGCGATCGCCACCCAGGATTGCGCATCCATCGCCGCGCCGAGGATGAACCACTTGCTCATGAAGCCGGCGGTCGGCGGGATGCCGATCATGCTGGCGGCGCCGATGGCGAAGGCCACCATGGTCCACGGCATGGCACGGCCGATGCCGTCGAGCTGGCTGACCTCCGTCTTGTGCGCGGCGGTGTAGATGGCGCCGGCGGCGAAGAAAAGCGTGATCTTGCCGAAGGCGTGGGCGAGGATGTGGAGCGCCGCGCCGGCCGCCGACAGCGGCGTCAGGATGGCCACCGCAAGCACTACATAGGAAAGCTGCGAAATCGTCGAATAGGCGAGCAGGCGCTTGAGATTGTCCTGGCGCAGCGCGATCACCGAGGCGGTGAGTACCGTGAAGCCGGCGATCCACACCAGCCAGTCGCCGCCGCCATTGCCGGCCAGGAAGTCGACGCCGAAGATGTAGACGACGACCTTGACGACGCAGAACACGCCCGCTTTCACCACCGCCACCGCGTGCAGCAGGGCCGAGACCGGCGTCGGCGCCACCATCGCCGCCGGCAGCCAGCGGTGGAACGGCATGATCGCCGCCTTGCCGATGCCGAAGGCGAACAGGGCCAGCAGCACGCCAACCAGAGCCGCCGGCATGTGACCGCCGGCGAGGATGCCACCGGCCGTGAACTCTAGCGTGCCGGTGAAGGCGAAGGTCACCATGATTGCCGGCAGCAGCAACACGATCGAGGTGCCGAGCAGCATCAGCATGTAGACGCGGCCGGCCGACTGCGCCTCGCGGTCACCGTGATGCGTGACCAGCGGATAGGTCGTCAGCGTCAGCAATTCGTAGAAAATGAACAGCGTGAACAAATTGGCGGAGAAGGCGATGCCCACGGTGCTGGCCAGAGCGGCGGCGAAACAACAATAGAAGACGGTCTGCCGCGGCTCCTTGTTGGCCCGCATGTAGCCGATCGAATAGACCGAGTTGACAATCCACAGGAAGGACGCGATCAGCGCGAACAGCATGCCCAGCGGCTCGACGCGAAAGCCGAAGGTCAGCCCCGGCAGCACGCTGAGCAGCGTCATCTCGGGGTGGCCTCCGGCCAGCACCTGCGGCGTCAGCATAGCCACCATGGCGAACAGCGCGAGGGCGGCGACGAGCGTGATCGCCTCGCGCAGATTGGCGATGCGCTCCGCCGCCGCGATGAGGAGGATGGCGCCGGCCGGTATCGCCAGCGCCAGCGCGATCAGGGTCGACGCGCTCACTGGCCCCTCCACAGCGCCTCGGCGGCGCGCGACGCAACATCGACCGTCAGGCTCGTGTCAAGGCCGAACCAGACGCAGGCGACGACCAGTATCCAGGCGGTCACGAGCATCTGCGGCGTCGCCTCATGCAGGGCACTATCGGCCGGTGCCGGCCGGAAATAGGCAGCTTCGATGACACGGCCGAGATAGACGACCGGCAGCAGCGATCCGACGACGATCAGCGCGACAAGCCACCACCAGCCGCGCTCCAGAGCGCCCTGGGCAAGGTACCATTTGCTGACGAAGCCGACCGTTCCAGGGGTGCCGACAAGCGACAGGCCGGCGATGACAATGCCAGCCGTCGTCACCGGCATGCGCCGGCCGAGGCCGGCGAGCCGGTCGAGGGTGACATTGCCGATGCGGTAGGCGATGCCGCCGAGCAGCAGGAACAATGCGCCCTTCATAACCGCGTGATTGAACAGGTGCACGATGCCGCCAGTGAGAGCCAGACGCGTGCCGATGCCGATACCGAGCGTGATGTAGCCGATCTGCGCTACTGACGAATAGGCCAGCATCCGCTTCACGTCGGACTGGAAGATGGCCACCGTGGAAGCCGCGAAGATGGCCGCCAGAGACAGCACAAGAAGGATGTCGGGTAGCGCCAGGAGCTCGAATAATTCGGCACCGCCGAAGATCGACAGGAAGAAGCGCAGGAACATGTAGACCGCAACCTTGGTCGCGGTGGCCGACAGGAAGGCCGTCGTCACCGACGGCGCATAGGCGTAGGCGTTGGGCAGCCACAGATGCAACGGGAACAGCGCAAGCTTGAGCGAGATGCCGACGACGAGGAAGGCGAAGGCGGCATGAACCGGGCGCGTCTCCTCTACCAGCGGCAGGCGCGCCGCGAGATCGGCCATGTTGAGCGTACCGGTCATCGTATAGAGCAGGCCGACGCCGATGACGAAGAAGGTCGCGCCGATCGTCCCCATGATGAGGTACTGATAGGCGGCGGTCAGTGCCCTGCGGTCGCGCCCGAAGCCGATCAGTACATAGCTCGCCAGCGAACTGATCTCGAGGAAGACGAAGACGTTGAAGGCATCGCCGGTGATAGTGACGCCAAGCAGCCCGGCCAGCGCCAGCAGGTACATCGTCCAGTACCAGCGCTCCTGCCGGCGCCCGACCTCCGCCGCCACGCTCTCGCGGCCCCACAGCGCCACGACGGCGCCGACACCGGCCACCAGCAGCAGCACGAAGGCATTGGCCTCGTCGATGCGGTACTCGATGCCGAGAGGCGACGGCCAGTTGCCGATCATGTAGGAGATCACACCCTCGGCGAGCACGCGGTCGTGCACGGCCCAGGTGATGGCCAGCGTGGCAAGGCTCACCACGACGGCGACGAACCAGGACAGGCGGCCGGGCAGCAGCGCGCATAGCGGCGCCGACAGCAGCGGCACCACGACCAGCAGCGCCGGCAGGTGAAGACTGCTCACGCGTCGTGCTCCTGCGCGTAGATTTCGTCTTCCTCGATCGAGTCGTAGGCCTCGTTGATGCGCACGACGAGCGCGAGGCCGACCGCCAGCGTCGCCACACCGACAACGATGGCGGTGAGGATGAGGACGTGCGGTAGCGGATTTGAGTAGACGGTGAAGTCCGGACTGATGATCGGCGCCGTACCGCCTATGATCTTGCCGGGCGAAATGTACAGCAGGTAGACCGAGGTCTGGAACACGCCCAAGCCGATCAGCTTCTTCACCATGTTGCCACGGGCAACGACGATGTAGAGGCCGGCCACCATCAGGAAGATCGTAACCCACTGGTTGATGTTGGCCAGCACCTCCATCAATCCGCATCCTCGCCGTCTTCGATCTTCGAACTGAAGGAATAGAAGATCGAGAGCATGGTGCCGGAAACGGTAACGAAGACGCCGATCTCGACCAGTACCACACCGATGTGATTGCCGTCGGGCGGCGAGGCCGCGAGCACCGTGTAGTCGAGATAGTGGCTGCCGAGCATCAGGCCGACGATGCCAACCCCGCCATAGATCAATACCCCGAGGGGCACCATCGTGCGCACCACGGCGAAGGGCACGACGCGCTGGGCCTCAGGAACGCCGAAGATAAGCGTGTAGAGAATCATCGCGGCGGCGACGGTGACGCCGGCCTGGAAGCCGCCGCCCGGCCCGTACTCGCCATGCGCCTGGACGTAGAGCGCGTACAGCAGGATCGGCGGCAGCAGCAGCTTTACGACAACACGGAGAATGACCGAGTCATGCAGCATCAGGCATTGCCTCCGCCGCTGGCACCGTCGCTCCGGCGCGGGCGGCGGCGACCGACCAGCAGCGCGAGAACGCCGATGCCAGCCGTGAAGATTACCGTCGTCTCGCCGAGCGTGTCGTAGCCGCGATAGCTCGCCAGCACCGAGGTGACGGCGTTCGGGATGTGCGTTTCGGGCAGCACCCTGGCGATGTATTCGGGAGCAACGTGCTGGTGGCCCGGACCCAAGGGATCGCCGAAGGGCGGCATGTCGACCGACGCATAGATCAGGGCCGCTCCCGTCACCAACGCGACGGCCAGCGGCAGTGCCGGCGGATGAATGGGAGCGGCCTCGCGCACCTTGGTAACCGCCAGCGTTGCCAGCAGCAGAACCGTCGAGATCCCGGCGCCGACCGCAGCCTCGGTCATCGACACGTCGACGGCGTCGAGGACATATAGGATCGTCGCCATAAGGAAGCTGTAGATGCCTCCCAGCATGACCACGGCGAACAGGTTGCGCAGACGCACGATTCCGATGGTCACGGCGACCATCAGCAGCAGGACGACGATGTTGATCAGGACTTCTATGACGCACCTCCCCCGCCCGCGCGACGGCGCCGCGCCGCGTCTCCCAGCAACGGCTTGTAGCCGTCGTGGAGGGCTGCCTGTGCGAGCGCATGGGTCGCGACGGGACTGGTGACCAGCACCAGCAGCAGGATGATCACGAGCTTCGCCGTGACCAGCGTGAAGCCCGCGTGCAGCACGAGGCCTGCCACTACGCATCCGACGCCCATGCAGTCGATCATGCCGGCGGCATGCATGCGCGTGAACAGGTCGGGCATGCGCAGCATGCCGAAAGTCGCGACGAGGCAAAAGAAGCTGCCGGTGAGCAGCAAGGACCAAGACAACAGGTCGATCAGCAATGCCCAGATGTCCATGGACGCCTCCCGCCTTAGTCGTTGCCGCCTTCGCGCAGTTCCGGATCCCCGCCCCCGCCGTGACGGAAGAAACGCAGGACGGCGACGGTGCCTATCACGTTGAGCAGCGTGTAGAGCATGGCCAGGTCGAGAAACTCCGGCCGGCCTACGACGAATCCGAGCAGCGTGAACATCAGCACGACGAGCGAGCCGACGGCATTGGCGGCCAGCACCCTGTCGAACACCGTGGGCCCCGCGAGGGCACGCACCAGTGCCATCGCAAGGCTGATAAGAACGGCGATCGTGGCGACTGATAACATCATCGGATGCCGCCCTCGAACCGGGTGACGCGCGCGTCCATGCCCCCGCCTTTCAGATCCTCGGCTCCGGCTTTGAGCAGAGCATGCACCGTGATGTCGTTATCGACAACCTCGACCGAGATCGTGCCTGGCGTCAGCGTGATCGAATTGGCGTAGGTGACGAGGCCCACGGCGGTCTTCTGGGTGCCGCGCACGGTCACCATAGTCGGGCTGATAGGCAGTGACGGCGCCATGACGACGCGGGTAACGGCGATGGCCGACTTGACGATTTCCCATACCAGCCACGGCCAGAAGGTGACGGCGCGGCCGAGCAGGTAGATCGGGTGGCCTTCGCGGTCGATGACGGCCATGCGGCCGGAGAACAGGACGACGAGCGCCGAGGCCAGCAGGCCCACGACGATCATGTATGGCGCGTAATGGCCCGACAGCAGCAGCCAGAAGACGAACAGCGCGGCGGTCGCGCTGAGGCCGTAAAGGGCCTTCTCTCCTGTTTTCAACACTGCCTCCACGCAGCCCTTAACGCACGACGCTACCGGCTGGCCATGTCTGCACCATGGCCTGCCCAGACGCGCCCGCGATTGGAACTGACCCACGGCAAACCCTGCAGAGCACAACGCGTGCGCCTACCGATTCCGTCTCCCTCCGGATTCGGCAGGGCGGATTTATGGCAACCCGGCGCGCCCGACGCAACCGCCCAATGCGTCGCATGACACGATTGCGATACAGACCGCCCCATCCCCGGAAATACGGCGTGCGGAATCACAGCGCATGCTGCGGCGGTCTCCGCCGCCGTCCGCGTCAGGCATACCAGCGCTTGATTTGCCTTTGCGCCAGGTGCAACTAAGGGCGACGCATAATTGATGGCACCACCTCGCGCAGCGCGGTGGTTGGCCAGCGACGAGGGGAAGACGCGACCATGGACTTGATTTGCCTTTGCGCAGGGTGCAACTAAGGGCGACGCATAATCGATGGCGCCACCTCGCGCAGCTCGGTGGTTGGCCCGCGACGAGGGGAAGACGCGACCATGGAGATGTCCGGCGAATACCGCATTGCAGCCCCGCGCGAGGTCGTCTGGGCGGCACTCAACGATCCCGAGATTCTCCGCCAGGCCATTCCCGGCTGCGACAGCATCGACAAGACCTCCGACACGGACATGACGGCCAAGGTGACGGCCAAGGTCGGCCCGGTGCGCGCCAGTTTCGAGGGCAAGGTGACGCTGTCGGACCGCGACCCGCCGAACGGCTACCGCATCAGCGGCGAGGGCAAGGGCGGCCCTGCCGGATTTGCCAAGGGCGGCGCCAATGTCCACCTCGAACAGGATGGCGACGGCACTCTGCTGAAATACGAGGTCGATGCGACCGTGGGCGGCAAGCTCGCCCAACTCGGCGCCCGCCTGATCGACGGCACGGCGCGCAAGATGGCGGCCGATTTCTTCGCCCGCTTCGGCGAGATCGTCGCGGCCCAGGCCGCGGGCGGCGCGCCGGCCCCGACTTCTGTACCGGCGCCCGCTGCGGCACCGGCGGCCAGCGAACAGTCCGCACCGCCCGTGCCGGAGGCCGGCCCACTGCCGACCGAGGCGCCGACCGCAGGCGTGTCGACCACCACCTGGGTCGTGGGCGTCGTCGTCGTCGCCGTGATCATTCTTGGGCTGGTCGTCCTCGCCTGAGCGGACGGCGGCGAACACCCTCGCGCCACGCGCCTTGACGGGCGACAGGGCACGGTCGAAACTCGCCTCAACAAAAGATCACCGGCGCGCGAGCAAAGCGGCGGCTGCCCGCGCGTCCAGTTCTATCACCGATGTTACGTGGTCACCCGGGTCAAGGGAGGAATGTCATGCCCACCGTGTCGATGACGGTGAACGGTAAGGCGGTATCGGCCGACGTCGAGACGCGCACGCTGCTAGTGCAGTATCTGCGCGAGAACCTCGGCCTCACGGGCACGCATGTCGGTTGCGACACCAGCCAATGCGGCGCCTGCGTCGTGGACCTCAACGGAGAGTCGGTGAAGTCCTGCACCGTGCTCGCTGTCCAGCTCGAGGGCGCCAAGGTCACGACCATCGAAGGGCTGGCCCAGGGCGACAAGCTGCATCCGATGCAGGAGGCGTTCCGCGAGCACCACGCTCTGCAGTGCGGCTTCTGCACGCCGGGCATGGTGATGAGCGCGATCGACCTGGTGAAGACCAACCCCAAACCGAGCGAGCGCGAGATTCGCGAATGGCTGGAGGGCAACCTCTGCCGCTGCACCGGCTACCACAACATCGTCAAGGCGATCGGAGCTGCCGCCGAGACCATGAGGATCTAGCGCTATGACCGCCACCGGCATCGGTGCGAGCGTCCGGCGCGTCGAGGACAGGCGATTCCTCACCGGGCGCGGCAATTACACGGACGACATTAACCGTCCGGGCCAGTTGTACGCGTGGATTCTTCGCTCGCCGCACGCGCATGCGGCCATCCGTTCGATCGATACGCGGAAGGCTGCCGCCGCGCCGGGCGTGGCCGGTGTCTTCACCGGTGCCGATCTGGAGTCCGCCGGCGTCGGAGGCCTGCCCTGCGGCTGGCTGATCCACAGCAAGGACGGCTCGCCGATGAACGAGCCGCCGCATCCGGTGCTGGCGATCGGCAAGGTGCGCCATGTCGGCGATCCGGTGGCCGTCGTCGTCGCCGCCTCCACGGCGCAGGCGCGCGATGCCGCCGAGTTGATCGCGATCGACTACCAGCCCCTGCCCGCCGTGGTGACGATGGCGGCTGCGCTGGCCGGCGGTGCAGCGACGGTGCATGACGGTGCCGTCGGCAATGTCTGCTACGACTGGGAGATCGGTGACAAGTCGGCGGTCGACGTGGCATTCAAGGCCGCCGCACATGTGACGAAGATCGACCTCGTCAACAACCGGCTGGTCGCCAATCCGATCGAGCCGCGCGCGGCGGTCGCCGAATTCGAGCGGTCGACCGGCCAGTACACGCTCTACACGACGACGCAGAACCCGCATGTCATCCGCCTGCTGATGGGTGCCTTCGTGCTGCACCTGCCAGAGCACAAGCTGCGCATCGTCGGGCCCGATGTCGGCGGCGGCTTCGGCACAAAGATTTTCCATTACGCCGAGGAAGCGCTGCTGACCTGGCTCGCCGGGCAAGTGGAAAAGCCGGTGAAATGGACATCCGAGCGTTCGGAATCATTCACCAGCGATGCCCAGGGCCGTGACCATGTCAGTCATGCCGAACTGGCGCTGGACAAGGATGGCAAGTTCCTCGGCCTACGCGTGGCTACCCAGGCCAATCTCGGCGCCTATCTGTCGACCTTCTCAACCTCGGTGCCGACCTATCTCTACGCCACGCTGCTGGCCGGCGTTTACACGACCCCGGCGATCTATGCCGAGGTGAAGTCGGTGTTCACCAACACCGTGCCGGTCGACGCCTATCGCGGCGCCGGGCGGCCGGAATGCGCCTATCTGCTCGAGCGGCTCGTCGACAAGGCGGCGCGCGAGACGGGTATCGAGCGATCGGAGATGCGTCGCCGCAACATGATCCAGCCCGACCAGTTCCCCTACCAGACGCCGGTGGCGCTGCAATACGACGTCGGCAACTATCCGGCATCGCTCGACGCCGCGCTGAAGTCGTCGGACTGGGCCGGCTTTCCGGCACGGCAGGCGGAAGCGGCGAAGCGCGGTCGCCGCCGCGGCATCGGCATTTCGACATATATCGAGGCCTGCGGCATCGCGCCATCGGCTGTGGCAGGTGCACTCGGCGCCCGCGCCGGGCTCTACGAGTCGGCGCAGGTCCGCGTGCACGCGACCGGTAGCGTGACGATATACACCGGCTCGCACAGCCACGGGCAAGGCCACGAGACGACCTTTGCCCAGGTTGTGGCGGACACCCTCGGCATCCCGTTCGACCAGATCGAGATCAGCCACGGCGATACCGACAAGGTGCAGTTCGGCATGGGCACCTACGGGTCGCGCTCCATCGCCGTCGGCGGTTCGGCGCTACTCAAGGCCTGCAACAAGGTGATCGACAAGGGCAAGAAGATCGCCGCGCATATCCTCGAAGCCTCGGAAGCCGACATCGAGTTCAAGGATGGCAAGTTCACCGTCGTCGGCACCGATAAGGAGCTGCCCTTCGGCCAGGTGGCCTTCGCCGCCTATGTGCCGCACAACTACCCGATCGAGACGGTCGAGCCGGGGTTGAACGAGACGGCCTATTACGACCCGCTCAACTTCAGCTTTCCGGCCGGCTGCCACATCTGCGAGGTCGAGATCGACCCCGACACCGGCACGCTGGAGGTCGTGAAGTTCACGGCGGTCGACGACGTCGGGCGGGTTATCAATCCGATGATCGTAGAGGGTCAGGTGCATGGCGGTCTGGCGCAGGGCATCGGCCAGGCGCTGCTGGAGGGCGCCGTCTATGACGGCACGGGCCAGCTGCTGACCGGCTCGTACATGGACTACGCCATTCCGCGGGCCGACAATCTGCCGAATTTCGACGTGACGACGCAGAGCGTGATGGGCGCCTCCAACCCGCTGGAGGTGAAGGGCGTCGGCGAGGTCGGGGCGATCGGCTCGCCGCCGGCTGTCATCAACGCGGTGCTCGACGCGCTGATACCGCTGGGCGTCAGCGACATATCGATGCCGGCCACACCGGCCAAGATCTGGCAGGCCATCGACGCCGCCCGGTCTGGCCACAAGGCCGCCTGATACGGCGAACATGGCTAAGGGAAGGAAAGAAGGCGATGTACCAGTTCAACTACAAGCGTGCGAGTTCGGTGGCCGACGCCTCGAAGGCGGTCGTTTCGGCGTCCGACGGCGTGTTCCTCGCCGGCGGCATGACGCTACTGCCGACCTTGAAGCAGCGGTTGGCCAAGCCTTCCGACGTGGTCGACCTGCAGGAGCTCAACGATCTCAAGGGCGTCAAGGAAGAGGGCGGCAGCGTCATCATCGGCGCCATGACGCGCCACGGCGATGTCGCCAAGAACGACATCGTGAAGAAGCGCATCCCGGCGCTGGCCGGCCTCGCCGCCCATATCGGCGACGCGCAGGTGCGCAATCGTGGCACCATCGGCGGTTCGGTAGCCAACAACGACCCGGCGGCCGATTATCCCTCGGCGTGCCTCGCGCTCGGCGCGACGATCGTCACCAGCAAGCGCGAGATCAAGGCCGACGACTTCTTCTCGGGCATGTTCACGACTGCGCTGGAGCCGGGCGAAATGGTCACGGCCGTCAAGTTCCCCGTGCCGCAGAAGGCGGCCTACGAGAAGTTCCCCAACCCGGCTTCGCGCTACGCCATGGTTGGCGTGTTCGTCGCCCAATCCGGTGGCGCCACCCGCGTCGCCGTCACCGGCGCAGGCCAGGACGGCGTCTTCCGCCACAAGGGCCTCGAGGAGGCGCTCGGCAAGTCGCTGACCAAGGACGCAGCGATGAAGGTCGCGGTATCGGCCGATGGTCTCAACTCCGACATCCACGCCTCGGCGGAATACCGCGCCCACCTGATCAAGGTGATGGCCGGCCGCGCCGCCGAGAAGGCGGCGAAAGGCTGAGCCTCCTTCCCACCTGTTCGGCCTTCCAAGGGGCCGGGGCCGCTGCGGCTCAGGCCCCTTGAGTTTACAGTAGGGCATGACCGCCCCTGCCCCCCCCACGCCGCGCGAAAGTCG